>NZ_BAABIQ010000001.1:0-175090 GCF_039542865.1 Olivibacter ginsenosidimutans
GCGTGTTTACCGAGATGAAGACCATGTCCGCTCCCGCTATCGCTCCGTCTACGTCTGTCGAGAAGAACAGGTTCCGGCCACGGGCCTCCGCCACCACTTCGCTCAGCCCAGGCTCGTAAACCGGTATACCGTTCACGTCAGGATCGTTCCAAGCCGCTATCCGTGACTCGTTCAGGTCTACAACCGTTACCTCGATGTGCGGGCATTGCTTCGCTATTACGGCCATCGTCGGGCCACCTACATACCCCGCTCCTATGCAACAGATTCTTTTTATCGTCATGTTTTAAACTAAATATTATACATTATATATTAATTAATTGCCAGTTTTCTTGATCATTTATCCATCATGAAAATCTCTCCTATTTCAGGGATCAAAGTAAGACCACCCAAATTTCTCCAACGAATTAAAATAACCGATTGCTTATCACCGCTAAACGTTAAACAGGTTGAATATCACTAAAATTTGCTCGGGACCCAAAAAATTTAAAATGCATACCAAAGAGGCTTTTTTGAGCACCAATATGGCAACAAAAACCGTACCTAAACATCTAATTTCAAGCGTTACTAATAAATATAAATGCTTAAACAATACCGATTAGCCTTATAAAGCAAGAACTTCACATCCCGCCAGCAAAAAAGCTCCTACCGCATACACCTCTGTGTCATCATAGCTCACATGGCCGGGCGCGGCTCCTATTTGCTGGGCATACCCTAATTTACCACCAGGATGTACTGCTTTTGTTAAGGCCTCCCAACCTTTCCATACTAGGGGTGCATATTGCGTTTTATTCAATAATCTGTGGTTTATACCCCATGCTAGGGCATAGGTATAAAAAGCCGTGCCACTAGTCTCTTTAGCAGGATAACTATCCGGATCCAGCAAACTGGCGCGCCATGTACCATCGGACTGCTGTAATGAGGCAATTTTAGCAGCCATTCCTAAAAACAGCTTTTCCCACTTTCCGCGATCGGGATAATTTTTAGGCATATTTTCCAATACACGTACTAAACCACCCATTACCCATCCATTTCCTCTTGACCAGAACACTTTCTTGCCATTTTTTTCCTTTTTATTTAGAAAACTACCATCCCGAAAATAAAGTTGCTCTGTAGGATCATATAAATAATCGGTGGTTTTCCACCATAATTTATTACACAAATTTAGATAGGCGTCATTTCCCGTCACTTTGGAAAGCATAGCAAGCGTAGGTGGCCCCATGAAAAGCGCATCACACCATGCCCATTCTCGCAAACCGATATTATTTTTCCATTCCAATGATTCGGTATGTGGTCTTGCCAATAAAGTATCGGCTAAGGCCTTTACATCTTGAATCATCTTTGGATCATGGTATTTTAAACAGAGCTGGCAATACAGCTGCCCAACACAATAATAATCGGCATGGTATCGATTTTCATTAGCATAGAGCATCCACTTATATTTATCCCCTACATTTTTCATAAAATCATAGTATGCTTCATTCTTTGACAATGCTGCATAGTTCACTAAACCAGCATAGAACGCACCATTGGTCCAGTCACGCTCAGGATGTCGCCAGCCATTTTTGGTTATACTGTCTATCTGCCAATCAGCCACCTTCTTCATCAATTGGATTATGGTATCACGGGATTGGTTAGTTGCGTGATCTGGTGTAACCGTTTTCCGCGCAGAGCCGCAGCCGTAACCAGCCATTAACAGCCAGCAGAAAGCGAAAGTAAGCCATACGTGATATTGAAATTGTTTCATCATCATTTTCTATTTAAAATATAAGGTAGTTTTACATATAAAGTTTTGGAATCAATCAGAAAAACTGGTTGGTACAAACGGTGCATGAAAGAGAACAACCGAACGATCTGCTATTACCACTTGGGTTCCGGGTTCATATAAAATACCTTCTATTTCCGTAGTCGCTGTATCTAAAAGCTTACTCCATTTTTCTCCATATCGTTCATCTGGGAGTTGATAGGTAATCGCTTCATCATGGGCATTAAAAATCACATAAAAATGATCATCATATATTTTATTTCCCTGCAAGTCTACCGATTGAATTCCACCCCCATTCAAATAGACCGCTAACGATTTCGCAGCATCATTGTCCCAAGCTTCGTCAGGCATAATCAGTCCTTCCGGCAAAAACCAGACAATATCTTCAACCTCATTACCTTTAATTTTCTGACCGATAAACCATTTTCGACGGCAAAAGGTAGGATGCTTTTTCCGAATTTGTATAAGCTTTTTAGTGAAAGTTATTAATTCATGATCGGCACTTTTCCAGTCATACCAAGACACCTCGTTATCCTGGCAATAGGCATTGTTGTTGCCGTTTTGCGTTCGGCCTTGCTCATCCCCGCCTAAAAGCATCGGAATACCTTGCGAAAGAAATAGCGATGTCAAAAAATTCCGCCGTTGCTTCGCCCGAAAAGCGATGATTACTGGATCATCCGTTGGACCTTCTGCGCCACAATTCCACGAACGGTTATGGTTTTCACCATCGCGGTTATTTTCTCCATTGGCTTCATTATGTTTTTCATTATAAGACACTAAATCATACAGTGTAAAGCCATCATGTGCTGTTATGAAATTAACACTTGCGGTTGGTGTCCGGTCATCGTCCCGGTATAGATCAGAACTTCCGGTAAAGCGGGAAGCAAATTCGCCCAGCTTACTCTCCTCACCCCGCCAGAAATCACGTATACAGTCTCGGTATTTCCCATTCCATTCAATCCATCCTGCTGGAAAATTTCCGACTTGATAGCCTCCCTCACCAATATCCCAAGGCTCAGCAATTAATTTCACTTGAGATATTAATGGATCTTGATGAATGATATCAAAAAATGCACTAAGCTTGTCTACATCATGAAATCCACGTGCCAAGGCCGATGCCAAATCAAATCTAAAACCATCGACATGCATATCCGTAATCCAGTAGCGCAAGCTATCCATTATCAATTGTAAAACATTGGGTAAGTTCGCATTTAACGTATTCCCAGTACCCGTATAATCAACATAATACCGCCCATCTTCCGTAAGACGATAATACGCTCGATTATCGATACCTCGAAAACTAAGCGTAGGTCCCAATTCATTCCCTTCGGCGGTATGATTATACACAACATCCAAGATCACCTCTATCCCGGCTGCATGTAAGCACTTCACCATTTGTTTGAACTCGGTTACCTGTTCGCCATTCACTCCACTGGCACTATATTTTACATCAGGTGCAAAAAAACCAATGGTATTATAGCCCCAGTAATTGCTTAATCCATTATCCTGCAAATGCCAATCACTTACAAAATAATGCACAGGTAATAGTTCAATGGCAGTAATACCTAAATCTTGCAAATACTGAATTGTTACCGGATGCCCAATGGCAGCATAGGTTCCCCGAATATTTTCTGGAATATCGGGATGGGTAAAGGTAAAGCCCTTGATATGCGCTTCATAAATAATGGTCTGATGGTGCATGATCTGTGGTTTGGTATCTCCTTCCCAATCAAATATACCGTCAATTACAACTGACTTGGGCACGTATGGCGCGCTATCCTGTTCGTTAAAACTTAGGTCTTTGAACTCCTCATTACCTATCTGATAACCGAAAATCGACTCATGCCAATTAATCGTTCCGGCAATTGCCTTAGCATAAGGATCTATCAGTAATTTATTTGGGTTGAATCGATACCCTTCTTCCGGCTTATAAGGTCCATATACCCGATAACCATAGTGTTGCCCTGGCTTCGCATCAGGCAAATAAATATGCCAAATATCATGTGTTCGTTCTTTTATCGCAATACGTTCCTCTTTGGCATCCGATCGTTCGGAATCAAAAAGGCATAATTCCACGCCTTCGGCATGTTTGGCAAATAAAGCAAAATTTATCCCTTTACCATCAAATGTGGCCCCCTGTGGATAGGGAACACCTGGATAAATCTTTCTTTCCATATGAGTATAATTTAAGATAACAACAGTTCAACGAAAATAAAAACAAAAAGTAGGAAAACATGATACGTCATAATGGCTATAGGCCAATTATTTCATACTGCCTGTTTCGCGAAAACGCGTATGCCAACTGAAAGCTTCCTCCAGCAAATGCGGCGTGTGCCCACCACGTTCTTGCTTGGCCCTTTCAAAATACGATTGTAATGCCTCCCGATAGTCAGGGTGTACACAATGGTCAATAATCACCTGCGCCCGTTCTCTTGGAGCTAAACCTCGCAAATCCGCTAGTCCCACATCGGTAACCAAAATATCTACATCATGCTCGGTATGGTCTACATGCGATACCATCGGCAAGACATGGGAAATTTGATTTTCCTTAGAAGCAGCCTGGGTAACAAAAATACTAAGATAAGCATTGCGTGCAAAATCACCCGATCCGCCAATACCATTCATAATATTGGTTCCACTAATATGTGTAGAATTTACATTACCATAAATATCAAACTCAATAGCCGTATTAATGGCAATCACCCCAAGACGTCGGATGAGCCCTGGGGTATTGCTGATATTCTGCGGACGTAATACGATCCGATCTTTATACTTTTGTAAATTACCAAAAACCCGATCGTAACAGGCCGAAGAAACGGTAATGGAAGATGCCGAAGCGAAAGTCAACTTGCCACTATCCAGCAAATCAAAGGTGCTATCCTGTAATACTTCAGAAAACATCCGTAGGTCATAAAAATTACTGTTCTGAAAACCCGAAAGCACTGCGTTTGCAACTTTACCAATACCCGCCTGCAAGGGTAACAAACGATCCGTTAATACGCCCTTCTTAACCTCTTGTTCAAAAAAGTGAAGCAAGTGTTGGGCGATTGCCGTTGTTTTTAGATCAGGCGGAGCAATATCAGCCGGACTATCCTGTACATCAGAAAATACAATCGCTACGACCTTTTGTGGATCTAAACGAATCGACCGTCTGCCAATCCGATTTTCCGGTGCCACAATAGGGATAACATTGCGGTGGGGATAATCTTCCGGTTGAAAGATATCATGCAATCCATAAATCTCTTCAGGCACCTTGGTATTGATCTCAATAATCACCTGCTTGGCTAACGCGGCAAAGGTAACAGAATTACCAACCGATGTAGTGGGTACTAGGCTACCGTCTCGTTCAATAAAAGCGGCTTCAATAATCGCAATATCCACAGGTGGTAAATTTCTATTATGCAGCAGTTCTGCACTTTCGCTGAGATGCTGATCAATAAACAGGACACTTCCATTGTTGATGGCTTTACGTAAAATGGGATCCACCTGAAAAGGCATCCGCTTGGCCAAAATGCCCGCGTTGGCTAATTTACCGTCCATCCCATGTCCCAAAGAGGCGCCCGTAACTAAGGTAATTTTAAACGGATCAGGCCGTACTTGCTTTGCCAACGCATCCAATACCAACTTACTATCGCCAGCTTTGGTAAATCCACTGGACCCAACCACCATACCATGTTTAATAAAGCTTGCCGCTTCTTCGGCTGTTGTTACTTTGTCTAGAAGCTGTGTTGCTTTTATTCGTTCGTATTGCATATGTTTCTGTTTCGATCAAAATGATTGTGATACAATACTAACAATTCAGCAACACTTTATAGCTTTGTTTTAGTAAAAAAATTAGGCGGTTATATACCATTTAACCTCAACGTCATTGCGAGGCTGTCTGAGCATGCGTGATTCATGTCTTTTGTTCACCATGACAACATCTTTTGTATTGGTCATGATTGGTATATAATCACCATAAATAAAGAAAAACGATTATATTCCAAAAGTAAAAGCAGCTCTTAAACCAAAGAAACGGTAAGTAGCAGCTTCTTTTGACCAACCTTCAAAACGGATACTGACATCCAGCCCATAACGATTGGCTAAAGGTAAATTTATGCCGATAGCAGGTGCATAAGCAAAAGCAGTACCACCACCTTTTGCCGTACTAAAAGAGGCCCCAATTTCTGCACCTCCATATAATTTATCAGAAAAATAATATTTCCCACCTGCCTTTAAGGGAATAGAACCGCTGCTACTCGTTTTTTCCCCCACCGCTTTTAATAGGTCTTTAATTTCTTTCTTATACGCAAAGGTTAAATAACCGATGGAGGCGGTAAGGTTGAATTGCTGTACCAACTGGTATTCTCCTTGAAGGCTTAACCCATACCCTAACTGATAAGCGTCTGCAGCATCTCCCATAGGAAGAGCAACTTCCGGTCCGATACTCAGTTTATTCTTTGCTCCTAATTGTGCATGGCACATCGCTGCGATGCCCATCACCATAATCGTACAAAATAATACGTTCTTCATTTCAGTCTAATTAATACTATATCGATTTTCGGCACAAAACTATTTTTTCCCTGATGACCATGGGATGATTTACGATCAAAAGAGGAAAAAGCAGTACCAAAAGACTGTTAATGACGATGAATGGTGTTCCTGGTAATTAAAAAGTGTAGTTCCCCACTTTTTGGATATCTTCTACAAATAATTATTCAAGGTTCGTTTTTGCTCCTAAATGGGTATAAGCAATAAAGGAAGATGTTTATAGATTTGGGCATTTTCTGAGGGATTATCTGTAAACAAATGATTAAAAAAATGATATTTACGATGATCTATTGCCAATATCCCTTCTTTACCACCTGCCGTTAAACGATCAATAGTGCTTTCGGCCTCCTTTTTATTGCTGTTATATAAGCTAGGGAGCTGATTTTTGACATAATGAGAAATCGTTTCCACAAATAATGTCCGTACCATTTTATCATCCATATCTGGCAAACCCTCTGTCGAAACATGTAATACGGCCACATGGCTACCAAGCGGCCTGGCTAGCGCAATCAATTCGTTGATAACATTGATCTTCATGTAACGAACATCAGAAACATAGAGTATATTTTTTATGGGTTGGAAATGTACCTGCTCAGGGATAAGCAATAAGGGATAGGTAATATGTTCTACCATAGCGCGTACTTTGTTTCCAAATAGATAGCCAGTGTGGTTTTTACCATCTGTTGCGCCCATAATAACTAAATCAACTTTCAATTCAGTAATCAATTCTTTTACAGTAGCGTTAAAATCACCGTCCTCTACACGGCATTTGATCAGCGGCTTAGGCATTGTCTTCGGCGCCCATTCCCTCAGCTTAACGCTCAGTGCATCCAATTGGTGCATTACTGCCTCCCGATCAACTTGCACACCTTCTTCTACATAGGTTAAGACCATTACCGCCTGAAGCTGAGAAGCTAGTTGTACGGCATAATGTAGTACATTTTCCTTCCCTTCAGCCAAATCGGTCATTACAAGTATTGTTTTCATGGTTATCCCTATTTATTTATACAGTTAAAGATATCGTTATTTTCGCATTTCCAAGGTGATCAATGGCATATTTTTTAGTAATTCTAATCAGTTTCAGCTGCTCACAAATCCTATCCGTTATACGTTTATGTTTTACGTTTTAAGCATCCCGCGAAATCCAGCACTTTAACATAGAACTTGCGACTTATAATTTACCACTTATAATTTTACTAAGCGTCAGCAAGGCCACAACGGTTAATCCCGCGATCAAACCGAAAGCAAATTCCTTGACTAAAGCAGGTATACCCGGGAAAACAGCATGTAAATAGCCAATATTGTGCACGAAAATACCCCCAGAAACTAAAAGCAAGGCAATGGTTCCGACAAAACCCAATATCTTAATGACCCAAGGTAACGATTTAATCAGTATATGACCGAGTTTTGAAAAAAATCCACGATCATGAGCGTCCTTAATAAGCTTAAAACCAACATCATCCATCCGAACAATAAGGGCAACAATACCATAAACACCGACGGTGGCCAAAAAAGCAATAACGGAAACAGTAACGAGCTGTATCGATAAACTTTCTTCTAAAACGGTACCTAATGCAATAATGACAATTTCTATAGACAGAATAAAGTCCGTTGTCACAGCTGATTTTACTTTAGCCTTTTCAGCAACACGGTCACCTTCTTCGTTTTTTACCATCACTTCGTGCCCTGATTTAGAACGATGAAAGCAATAGTCAATAATTTTCTCCACTCCCTCATATGCCAAGTAGAACCCTCCCAAAACTAAAATGACTTTTATAGCTAACGGAAAAAAAACATTGAGTAATAAGGCTATCGGTATAATAATAAGCTTATTGATAAAAGAACCCTTAGTTATAGCCCATAGCACAGGTAATTCACGTGAAGCTAAAAAGCCTGTGGCCTTTTCTGCATTGACGGCTAAATCATCGCCTAATATCCCTGCTGTCTTCCGCGCTGCCACTTTACTGGTAACAGCGATATCATCCATCAACGCCGCGATATCATCTAAAATTGCAAAAAATCCTGAAGCCATATATGTTGCATTCTTGTTACTGCCGTAAAAATAGTCCTTTTTATGTTACTTTCTTCTTCCGTAACAAATTAACCCAAGAACGTCGTGGGGGCATGCTGATAACACCCCGCTATCGGCTACGTATCAGCACAGACCATATATGGAGAAAAGATAAAATAGTGGCGTAATATTCAGTTTCACTTTCTCAACCAATACCTTCAAATTACGGCATCACCATTTTTCTTTCCAAATAAGTACCATATTAAGTGAAAGACACTTAGGAAACTTAAATTTTGGATTCTCCCCATAAAACACGAATACGGTGTTTTTATGGGGAAGACTCCAAATTGTCATTATAGTTTCATCACGACAGCGGTCGGCAAGACCTTATTTTTCGGTTTTTTTACCTGCGCATCATACATAGGTACCTTATCAACGGTCAAATTATTCACATAAAGTGTCAATTGTGTTGAAGAATAATCATAGCTGCCACCTGCGGTGAAACTTTCGGAAGTCGAATTCGCAATTCCGCCTTTAAACGCAATTGTTCGTAGGGGTTTTTCTACACCTTCCATCTCTACCGTAATAAAACCATCTAACGTATTCATTTCCCCTCCGATCCATCTCAATAGAAAATCATCGGCATTTTTTTTCAGTTCTAAACTGATCACATAGGCGTTATCCGCCAAATAACTCGCCTGAAGACTATCATTTACCTGCCTTTGAAAAGAATAAGCGACACTTGCCAATTCATAGCTTTGCGTCTTTTTTGTTTTCGGATTGGATAGCTTCAACAGAATTTTCCGATCACCTTGTTGGCCAAATGCAGCAACAGCAAATAGCATACATAGCAGTGTGTTCAATACCTTACGTTTCATTTTTTCATTGTTTAAATCAACGATCATAGGTAATGAAAGTAATATCCTATAATTAGCTATTCAGTACCTGGATCTACGGAAGCAAAGTTATCCGCAAAAAGGCCATAACCCAAAAAATAAGAGACTACAGTAAGTCTACCTTTACCTAATAGCAGCAACTACAAAACGTCTACAAAAGCACCAATAAACACCTTTGAACCGCATAAGTCTACTACCAAAACGATGTACTTCTTATCCTATTATAGGATATTGTATAGCATTTGTCCAAAATATATAAATCATATGTCAAAAAACATAAATCCTCCCTTTCCGTAAATTACTACTTTTGCTAGTAAAAAACAATCAACATGTGGTACTACCTTAGTTGTCTCTCTTTTCTGTTCTGTATATTCCAAGGAAACCTAATTGCTCAGAACCATGCAACTGTCGTTAATTTTGACGAGAATGGTCATCAAGTAGTGAAATTTACGGCTGATGGCGAAGCCGTTGACGCTCATGACGGTGAGATAGCCTACTTTGATGGTGTTTATTACCTATACGGCACCAGCTATGGTTGCGGTTTTGCCTGGAATGAAAAAGAAGCCCCTTTTTGTGGGTTCAAGGTTTATGCTTCTTCCGACATGGTGCATTGGACCGATAAAGGTTTTTTATTCGATGCCAACACGTCTGTTTGGCAATGCCGTTGTGATGGAAGCACTTATGGCTGTTTCAGACCTCATGTCATTTTTAATAAACAAACCCAAAAGTATATCCTCTGGGTCAATGTATACGATAACCGTGTTGGCTTTCGGGTGTTTACCAGCACCTCTCCCACAGGTCCTTTTAAGGAAGAAGCAGAACCCACACTCGCCGTCAACAATGATGCTCCCGTTGCAGGTCTCAACAATGGCGACCATGACACCTTCGTAGATGATGATGGCACAGCATACCTCGCTTATACAGACTGGCGAACGGGAGGAACAATTGTCATTGAAGAACTGAATAAAGACTATCTTTCGGGTACAGGAAGACATGTTAAGACAGTAACGAAAGGGAAGACTGAAGCACCTGGCTTATTCAAACGTAAAGGGATTTACTATATCACTTATTCTGATCCAAATTGTGGTTATTGTTCAGGCACGGGCACTTCTTACCGCACAGCTAAATCTCCGCTAGGACCATGGTCGACAGGCATCAAAATAAGCGACAACTCCTGCGGCGGACAACCTTCCTTTGTATCTACACTTGCCTTACCTACTGATACCGTATATTTATATGGCAGCGATTTATGGAATAATGCCGCCAAAAACGAAGCATTAGCCAACTTTTATTGGTCTCCATTGGAATTTGATCAAGATGGTGCTATCCGTCCAATGCGCTGCGTTGATCAATTTCAACTACCTCTACACCAAGCTGCTGATACCAAAAAGACGAAACACAATCCATCTTCCAGTACCATTTCATCAGGTATAGCCGGTTTTCATATCCGTTGTGGCATCGATAAGGATACCCAATGGCTACAAGGTTTCACTGCTACATCCAACGGTATATTAGATGAGGTTTCCATTACCACCTTTAAAAATGGATACCCCGATGCCGATTTACTAGTAGCCATATATCGGCTGGGAACAGATGTTACACCACAAGGCGAAGCCTTGTATACCCTATCGGTATCTGCAGACTCCCTTAAATGGTCGCCAAATTATTTCACTTTTCAACCACGTATACCTGTTAGTAAAAATACGCGGTATGCCATCGTTTTAAAATCAGCTACCCAAAAAGGTTGTTATGGACTTGCCTCGCGACAGCTGGTTAACGATGAAAAAGATAGCGCAGCCCACCGTTCAAGTCAAAACACTGCTTTTTCTGAAGAGAAAAATCAGTTGCTTATGTTCCGAGCGCAGATCAGTAAAAAATAAATATGCTATCCTATTTGTGAGAAAATCCACGAGTAGGACAGCATATAATACACCTTTTACTTTAAAAATACCTTCTTCACCGCTTCTAAATAGCCGTAACCGTATAGATTATCCGGTTGTAGGTAACTTGTCTCCGTCCATTCATTCCAGCTGTTGATGGTAATTAATGGTGCTTGGTCTGGATGGGCATCAACATAATCTTTTGCCATCCTTAATGCTTTTTCGAAATTAGCTGGCGTATTGTTTTTTACAACGGCGCTCTGTCCTGTACGCGGACTGTTATCCCAACCCACGCTGATATGCGGATAATAGGGAAATTCATACGTTGCATCAATACGTGCCCACTCCTTTTTCACATTTTCGAGGATATCCAGGTAATCTTTATTCACATCGGTAAAATGTACAAACTGATAATGTGTTGCACTGGTGAACCCCAACTTCTTAACAAACTCATTTTCGGGAGCCTTTCCTTTCCCTCCATCAAAGCCACTGTAGTTTACATTTTGTGACCACATGGTTAGCTGTAGTTCCAAATCTGGAAAGCCTGCTTTCTTGGTTTCTTCTTTAAACCACTGAAGCGCTTTAACCGTTTGTTCTATTCCCCCAAGACCTTGTATCAACTGTGGTACATCGTAAATCATAAACACCGGTTTACCATCAATTTTATAATATTGCGGTAGCTTAAAGTATTTCTCAATATTTCGTTTACAAATTTTTTCAAATTCATCCCGACTTACCTTCCCCGTCCATATCACATTGTCTTCATGGTATTTATTGAGCCGCGTATCCCATGTGTTCACCACTTCATGATTAGCCCACATCAGGTAAAACTTCATTTTATCTTTATTCTCAGCCTTTAAAAAGCCATTATCTAATGTCGTTTCCATGAATGGCCGACCATCATACCAATACCAGTCGAAAATAAAAACGTTAATACCATGTTTAGTGGCTTCATTAATCTCCATACTCATAATTGCTGGATCAGCTTCGTTAATCGGCCCCCAAGCCGGCTTCCTGTTCCAGTAATGCCCCGGATACCGTTCCTGCATCGTGGTAACGGTTTCCCATTCGCCATTACCTTCTGGCCAAAACGGCCGAAGTCTAGGGTCATCGTTAGCATAAGCTGGATACAAAAACGCAGCAACATCATAA
Organism: Olivibacter ginsenosidimutans; assembly: GCF_039542865.1. Classification (NCBI taxonomy): domain Bacteria; kingdom Pseudomonadati; phylum Bacteroidota; class Sphingobacteriia; order Sphingobacteriales; family Sphingobacteriaceae; genus Olivibacter; species Olivibacter ginsenosidimutans. The sequence continues at coordinate 12,232 of NZ_BAABIQ010000001.1, forward strand.
CGTTGCTTTCCATTCGAATGCTGCTGCCCATAGCTTTGTGAAATTCCTAAAATAGTGTAGCAGACTAAAACAAAATGAATTCTTTTGAACATATAATTGATTTTTTAATGGATTCTACTATAGGTATTTGATTATGTGCTTATAATTGGACTATTTATTCAACGCTTAAGAAATACTTTTCGCACCGCTTCCAGGTAACCAAAGCCATATTTTTTCTCCGGCTCAAGCATACTACCTTCAGCCCACTCATTCCAGGCATTAATAGTAATCAGCTTGGGTTGATTAGGATGTCCGTCTATATAATCTTTTGCTTGCTGCAAATAGTATTGAAAATATTCAGGCTTAATATTTTTGACGAAAGGCTGTTTTTCCGTAGGAAAGCGTGGATTGTTATCCCAGCCGATTGATACTTGGGGGCAATACGGTATATCAAATGTTTTATCCCACTCCGCCCAATGGCCAATGGCTTTTTTCCCCCAGTCTAGGTAGTCGGTACCTGGAGACACAAAATGTACCCATTGATAATTGGTCATGCTCTTGAAACCGAAATAATTTAAGGTGGTATTTTGAGTCTGCGCATGATCGCTGGGAACACCGGCTAGACCCGAAGGAACGTTACCCCAAAGAATGGACTGCAAATGCAAACCCGGAAATCCAGCCTTTATTGTTTCCCTACGAAAATAATCCAAAGCCTCTTTCGCTTGAGGAGCGCCACCCATACCATTAATGAATGTTGAAAGCTCGTAGATACTAAATACAGGCTCGCCATTTATTGTATAGTAATTTTCTTTTTTAAAGTAATCGTTAATGATGTGCTTGATCATTCCTTCAAACGTCTTACGGTCTACCCCTCCGCGCCAATATATTTTACTTTTATCCGGATCGGCTGGATCAAGATAAGCGGGCATATCATGATTGGCCCACATCAGGCAAAACCGCATATCATGGGTATTAGATGCTTTCAGAAAACCATCGTTTAATGCTCCTTCCAAAAAAGGTCGGTTATCGTACCAATACCAATCAAAGATCATGACGTTCACACCGTATTTCACGGCTGTCGCAATTTTCTTTTCCATCGCTTTTGGATCTGACTCATCCTCATATCCCCAAAGTGGCACTTTAGGCACCTCCTCATCAGCAAATTTTGGCTTAGCTTTGTAAATGGCTTCCCATTCTCCCTTTCCATCCGGGAAAATATGAATATCCTTAAATCTCAGTTCAGGATGGTAGCCCGGCCAATAAAATGCGGCAATATCGTATGTCGTATTGCCCGACTGCGCACCGACCTTTAAAAAGAATAGGACCAATTGCAAGGGTACCAGCAATAGGATCATTTTTGTTTGTATGGACATCATTGTTCTTTTAAAAATAAACATTTGTTTGTCTTATGGATCTATTAATAACCTGGATTTTCAACTAACTTCGGATTATTAGCTGTTCTGCCATTGGTAATCGGCAAATAATAATTCTCGTTTCTAAACTGTGGAATATTCGATGCACCGTCCACATTATTGATAATTTGTATTTGATATTTTCCGGAAGCGGCATCGAGAATATAACGAATACCTGACCAACGTACCGATAGCTCTTTTACCGCGGTACGCCATCTTCTAACATCCCAATAACGATGGCCTTCAAAAGCAAGCTCCACTTTGCGCTCGTTATGGATTTGATCACGACTTACACTGTTTAAAACAGCGATACCTGCCCGTGTTCTAATTTGGTTAATCGAACTTAACGCATCAGCGGTATTCCCCAATTCAAAAGCAGCTTCCGCATGGTTCAATAAAATTTCGGCATACCTAAAAATCAGCCAATCCTGTGCAGAAGTGGCCCAACCACTATTGGCTCCTGCCATATTATCGTGGTTTTCGTCCAAGTATTTTAAGACCCCTATCCCCGTTCCCTGATAATCCTGTTCACCAGTTGCAGGGATGCCATTATAGGAGCCATCTGTTTTGATCGTTCCATTTGGCAATCGTATACCTGCATGAAAATCCAACTGACTGCCTTTCCATAGGGTATTTTGGGTATAAAAGGTAGCATAAAAACGAGGATCTCTACTACCCCACAATTCTTCGGTTGTCAGCAACTTATTCGGTAAGGTATTTCGATCCAATTTTCCCGGGCTTCCATCAACATACTCAAAAGATTCGGCAAACTCCAAGTACGCTTGCTCATATAAACCACGGGCCCACGCTTGAGGTCTAGGACAATTGAAAAAATCCACACACCAGCCATTTCCACCACTCATTTGGTTCATACTATCGTGCCGCTTGGCAAAAATAACTTCACTGTGGTTTTTAACTAGAAAGATATTTCTAAAGTTGGTTGTTTTATCGGCATCGGCATTATAAAGAGCATATTTACCGCTCTCGATAATCGCCTGTGAAGCATCATACGACTGCTGATAATACGTTTTGGCCAAATTAGCCGGAATGCCGACTACGCCATTTAACTCGACTGAACCAAATTGGGCAATACTGCCTGCGTACAAGGCTGCCCGGCTTTTTAAAGCAAGTGCTGCATACTTCGATGGCCGGCCAATATTGTCACCATTTACAACCTCTGGCAGATCATTAGCACAGGCGTCCATTTCGGAAATGATAAAATCGTAAACCTGTTGCTCTGTTGCTCTGGGTGGATAAAGCTCGTCTTGCGGATCGCTTATCTGCTGAACGGCTGTGATCAAAGGGACACCTCCATATCGCTTAACCATAGCAAAATAACAAAAAGCCCTTAAAAAACGTGCCTCCGCTAGTTTCGCTTTAATCTCCTCTTCCGATAGTGGCGAAGCCGGCAGCTTCTCCAAAAATTCGTTGATCTTACGTATTACGCCATAGCCCCACCAATCGAGTAGACCTCCATTGATGGTCAGGTTGCCATATTTGTACGTAAATGCGTTGCTTGGATTCCAATCTCTCCATTGCGGAAAACTTTCGTCTGAAACATCATTAATATCAAAGGCATTCCATGCCGCATCTCCTTGTTGCCCAATTCCACTACAGTCGTTTCCCAGAAAGGTCATCTCTGCATAAACCTGAGTAAGGTAAGCATTAATAAGTGCTGGGTCTGTAAAAACATCCTCATCTGAGATAATGCTAAGCGGACGTTTATTAAGCACATCTTTATTGCAGGAAGTGAAAACCCCCAGACTAATCAAAACTATTATTGATATGATTTTCTTCATGATTCGTAACTTATAAGGTAACATTCACTCCTAATGAAATGGTTCGCTGTTGCGGATAGTAATATCCGGCTTGTCCGGATGGTGCTTCTGGATCGACACCGTATTTTTTCAAAGGGTTAACCGTCAATAAATTAGTACCTGCGAGGTACACGCGCACATGGTGTATACCAGCGCCAGCCAGTATGCCTTTTGGTAACGTATATCCTAGCGCTAAGGTCTTCAAACGCAAGTAGCTTGCTTTTTTAAAATAAAGATTAGAGAATAAGCTATTCGATGAGGCACCTGAAATCCGGGGAGCCGCATCGACCGAATTATGCTCTTCTGTCCACATATTTTCATAAAAGGCTTGCGAATAATTGAGTCCTCCATTATACAGGTAAGTGGTGCTGTAGTAATTAAACGCCCCCTGTAACAATGATTGCAGGTCAAAATTCTTATACTTAAGGTTAATGGTAGCTCCAGCCATCCAATTCGGCACCGTGCCTGCATTAACGGGCTTCTGATCTCGAAAATCCAGCTTGCCATCACCATTCAAATCAACGTATTTGACATCACCCGGCCGTAAAGCCGCATTGCCGCCCGGATAAGTAAAAGCCAAATTGTCGATTTCCTGCTGACTGGTAAACAAACCTTCTGCCACATAACCGACCATGACGTTTCCACCAGCATCGACAACATCAGCCCATCTTCCAGAAACCTTATTCAACCTAATTTGGTCCGGATCCGTGTAGACCGGTTCTTCATAATGATCCCACTTCGCACGCGACCAAGATAGATTTGCCGTTAGCTCATAGCTCAACTCGCCCATATGCCCTCGAGTACCTAAGCTTAATTCAAAACCACGGTTATTCTGGCTATTTAAATTTTCTTCTGGAAGCGTTGCACCGAATGAATTAGGAAGGGACAATATTCTAGTTGCCGGAATGCCAGATAACGTACGATAAAATGTTTCAGCGGTACCGAATAATCGTCCTCTCCACAATGAAAAATCAATGCCGACATTGTAGATTTTAATCTTTTCCCATGTCAGATTGGGGTTAGGTAAACCCGTAGATGCAATGCCAACCTGGGTACCATTACCGATCAGCCACTGTCTGTCAATTTGATAACCTGTTAGGTATCGAAAATCACCCACATTATCCACACCAGAGGTACCATAGCTCGTTCTCAATTTTAATTCGTCAACAAAGGTTAAGCTTTTTGCGAAATTTTCCTGATCTATCTTCCATCCGAGGGAGATGCTCGGAAAATATCCCCAACGACGATCAGAAGGAAACTTAGCCGATGCGTCTGCACGCAAAGTCGATTCCAAAAGGTATTTATCTTTATATGTATAATTTAAACGACCAACATAGCTTACACGTCCCATTTCCGTTGCCGAACTGTTTGCCTGGCTGGTTTGCACCGCACCGGCATATAATTCTTCAATAGCGGGCGTCAAAAAATTATCCCTACCAGCGGTAATACTATGTGTGTTATAATCAATCACCTCATATAATGCCAAGGCCGAAACATGATGGTCACGATTAAACGTATGATCATAGTTTAAGGAAAGCTGCCCAGTAATATTACGGCTTTGATCATCGCGATAAATCAGTCTCGCTTGCGTGCCAAGCGAACCTGCCAAGGTATAAGTATCTGTGGCATAATCGTACGTATAAAACTCAAACGGCTTGGAAAAATTCTTATTGGTCAAATAAGTTTTATCGTAATTGATAAATGCCTTGGCACTCAAGCCTTCAATAGCTCGTATCTTGTAATCCGCAATGAAGGTTCCTTTTAGGTTTTGAATATTGTTTCGGTCGTAACCGGCAATCTCTTCGTCAGATATTAATGCAATACTTCCCACGCCCTGCCCATTGGCATATGCATGTTTCGTTGGGTCGGGCAATGTTGATGGGTAAATCGGCAAGGAATTCCACAAATCTTGCCATAAGGTATTAATCCCTTCTCCTTGGCCGCGTACGGATTGCGATTTAGCCTCATTAACCGCAGATAGGTTCAACTGGATCGTTAAATTATCATTTACTTTAGCGTCCAGATTCGATTGAAGATTATACCTTTTGTAGCCACCCCCATTTTTCCGCCATATCGGATCCTGGTTCGTATAACCGAAAAACCCAAAATATTTGATGCGTTCACTTCCACCTCGTACCGACAAATTTTGCTGTGTTTGGGGTGCCCAAGGTCGGGTAGCTACCTTTTTCCAATTGGTATTGGGATAAGCTGGATCGTTACCGGCGTAGAACTTTTGGATTTGTTCATCCGTATAAGGCGCAGGTTTTCCCTGATTGGTGTAAAAGAGATTCGTAATTTCTGCATACTGGCCAGCGTTAACAGGATCAGTCATGGTCGTATTGCCCTGCAAGGTATAGGATGAATTCAGCGTAATGTCAGGTTTACCATCCCGCCCACGTTTGGTGGTTACCAATACGACACCATTGCCCGCGCGGGCACCATAAATGGAAGCAGCTCCATCTTTTAATATGCTAATGGTCTCAATCTGGTTCGGATCAATATTATTGAAATCCGACTCCACACCATCCACAATCCAAAGCGCCTGTCCAAAACCACGGATGTTAATAGCAGCCTGATCAGCTCCGGGCTGCCCACTCGACTGCTGCGAAATCAATCCGGGCAAGCGACCTGCGAGGGTATTAATCGTACTGCTTGATGGGGCTACCGTAATATCTTCGGTTTGTACCGCAGCTACTGATCCGGTTAAGTTCGCCTTTTTTTGGATACCATAGGCTACCACCACCACATCATCCAATAGGGATATATCGGAAACTAACCTTACCGAAACATTACGTTCCTCACCAACGGTAATTTCCTGTGTCTTATAACCAACCATGCGTACCAGCAAGACAGCCCCCTTTGGTACCGCAATCGCGAATCGCCCATTTTCATCTGTCGTCGTACCTGCCGAAGGCCTGTCTTTCGGGATGACCGAAACACCAGGTAATGCCACACCAGCTGAATCGGTAACCTGTCCCGTGATGGGACCTTGCCGCTCTGTATTACTGGATTGAGGTACATGCTGAGACATAGTAGATTGATCTAAGGTTTTTTTATGTAATACGATCAGTTCATCTAAAATTTCGTATCCGTAAGGTTGGCCTTGGAATAATTTCGTTAATACCTCTTTAATATTCGCCTTATCCACCGAAATGCTTATTAGTTGGGTGTATTGCACTTCTTTCTTGTTATAAAAAAAGGTGAAATGGCTCTGGCTTTCAATTTTACGTAGCACTTGGCCAAGCGTCGCGTTTTGCTCTTTGAGTGTAATTTGCTGTCCGAAAGCATGGGCATTAAGCTGTATGCAACAGACCGTGAGCAGTAAAACCGTTAGATTTATACGCATAATCAGTTCTTTGTTCACCCGTGATAATAAACACGGTAATAAATTAAAATCCATAAATTTGTGTGGTTTTGGGTTTAAAATTCGGTTCAATTGTTCAAGATGAAATCGACTTATGCCGGATATTCCGGATAAGGAATGTACCCAAGCTGTTTGCTGGCGGTGCTCGTAACACCGCCAGCTTTAGTGCTGGGACCATCCATCATTTCTACGTTATTCTTTCTGCTTCATGGGTTTGGAATTTATAGGTTCATCATTCGTTTTTTCTTTATTCAGCCTTTATTAATAGGCGGCGGTTTCCTATCAGCTCAAAGTTTACACCGGCTGTTTTAAGGGCCTTTAAGGCGGTTGATAGGTTTACCTTTCGGGGAATCCTTCCTACAAACCGGTCATCGGTATTCACCTTTTCATACTGTATATCTATATCATACCAACGCGCAAACTGCTTCATCACCATATAGAGGTTGGCATCTTCAAAATCAAAGTACCCGTCTTTCCAAGCCGTGAATTGCTCCGGTTGCACCTTTTGAACATGCAATCCAGCACGAGTGAGTACCGACTGGTTTCCAGGCTTTAACAGAACTGTCTGTAATGTTGTATCGGTTGTGTTGACCTGTGCATCATTACTCACGCGTATTGCACCGTTCACCAAAGTGGTTTTAATCGCAGTCTCGTCTTCGTAAGCATTAATATTGAAAGCAGTACCGAGCACTTCAACTCGTTGACCTTGGGTAAGTACTTTAAACGGCATAAGCGATGTGCTTTTACCTGGTTTATAGCTGGCTACTTCAAAATAAGCCTCTCCTGTCAATTCAACAATCCGTTCTTTACCATTAAAGTACAAGGGGTATTTCAAGCTAGAGGCAGCATTCAACCAAACTTTTGTACCATCAGCCAGAAGAACTTGATAAGTACCACCTTTTGGGGTTTTTAGCTGTAATTGAGCTGCAAGCGCTCCCTTAGTGACGACGGTTGATCCATCCGCATATCTAATATCCTCATCAACCACGATGCCTTGCTGCTTATCCCTCAGATTAATCGACTTTCCATTACCAAGAATCAAGGTTGCCTTATTCCCACCGGCTTGGATAGTATTTAGGTTTTTGGGAGCCTTTACTTGATGGAAATACCCGACTTGTTTATCGTAAATTAACCATATCGAAACCAGTAAAAAAGCTGTTACCGTTGCCGCCCATTGTATACTTAGTCTTCTTTTTCTCTTGTTAGCCGATGAACTTTTCATATTCTTTTTGATCTGCGCTAACATACGGTCACGAATTTCTTCCTCACTTGATGCGAAGGTCTCGGGTATGGGTAAAGGCTTATTCAGCTCTTGTTGATACCATTGCGAAAACGTCATTTTTTCCGTTTCCGTGATGGTTCCTTGAAGCCACTTGGATGCTAATTCCTCAAATCGTCTACTATCCTTCATGATGGGTTCTTTGCTCATAGGTATCACCAGTCAAGCAAATCCCTTAGTCGATTTGGATTTTTTTTAGCGATGGATAATGTTTCTGTTTTATAGTAGCTGACCTAAAGTAAGGTCATCATAAAGCCCGCTAATTTGGTACGGAGTATTTTGAATGCTTTGCCGAGGTGAGCCTCCACCGTTTTCTCCGAAATTTGCAATTCTTCGGCTATCTGTTTTTGGGAATAGCCAGCCTCCCGGCTCAATTTAAACACTAAGCGGCATTTTTCAGGCAATTCCTGAACATACTTCGCCAGTTCCTCACATAACTCATTAAAAGCCAAGGTATCCTGAGTTGAATTATCCAGGTGTTCCGAAAAAACTAACGAATCAATATAACGTTGCTGATTATAATATCGGTCTAATGTCCGTATAATACGATATTTGACTGAAACGGCTAGGTAGCTGGATAAATCAGCGGTAAGAACCAATGTAGAACGACGCCTCCATAAAGCAGTAAAAATGTCTTGAACCACTTCTTCCGCTTCCTCTAGGCTACGGAGTTTATGCCCCGCAATGACGAAAAGTTTTTTCCAATACCGTCGGTAAATTTCGGTAAAGGCCAATTCATCATCGTTCTTTACTAAAAGAAACAGTTCTACATCGGTAGTATTTTTATACATCGTTTATATGGCAGCAGCAAATGGTTATTTACAATGGTTATTCACTAAACAGGCAAATTTACCTAATGGTTCTTTGCACGGCTAGCGTTGATACAGTCGCATCAAATATGGGTAGAAAATTTAGCACTGGCAACCTGCTCTATGCTGCATGGATAAACGACAATTTTTTAAGGCCGTCCTGTCCTACTACCAGAAACGGCCTTGTATTTTATAAACCGCTTGCTTCTAAAGATGCCAATCTTGCCAACATCTCCACACAAGCACCTTCATGTAGAATTTCCCATTTATCTTGTGTAGTACCTCCCCGGAAATCACCATTGAGCAGATTAGTTCCTGCATTACGGCAATCCGATAACCACGCATGGGTAAGTGTTTTCTCATAGGCCGTAATATAGGTTCTATCGTTATCTATCTTATAGAGCTCGATATACCCTCGTAATAAAATCGCTTGAAACCACACATGCCCCGGTGTTAAAATCTGGAATGTTTCGTTAAAGATAGGAGAGGTAAAGGAAGTAAACCATTTAGTATACGCTGCCTGTGCTATGTTTTGGGCATCGCTAAGGTATTGTGCGTCATGCGTAATCGTATACAACAATGCCGCTGCTTGCATAGGCTGGCCGGCATTATACGTATATTTATTCTTATCAATCACCAGTTCGCTATTCGGGTCGTTTTCATCACTCAAATGCACATTGTCCCAATAAAGATAATCGTCTGGATCCTGCAAAGTGTTCTTCACCCAACTATACAGGTGTTTTGCACTTTCCAAGTAGCTGTTATCCTGAGTAGCCAAATAAAGCTTAGCCGCTAACACCGCAGCAGGAGCAGTAGAACAGGTATTTTTAGAATTGCCTCCTTCCTTCCAATATACACCACCACCCATCAGTGAATCGGTACCCGACTGTATAAAATTCCATACCAGCTGTGCTCGATCTAGGTATTTGGTATCATTTGTTAAGGTATATAGATCAACCATATCCAAGCCAACCCAGATATTATCGTCATAATAGCGTTCATCCCCTTCACCGGGGTAAACAGCATACGCTTCTGGTCCGCCATCCCTCGTATTCCGGAACATGTCGATGGCCGTTAACAAACGACTGTCGTATGCCGTTTCATATTTATTTTTATACGTTGGAAAATTTTCTGCTGCCTCTTTTAAGGCTGTATAACCTGAAAAAGCTGCACCATGTCCCCATATCACCGCTGCACCATCCCAATAGCCATCACTTTGTGGATAGGTGCTGCTCCAAATATCACGGGGTTTTCCGTCTAAAAACAACTGGGTGATCGATGTCATTAACGTATCCGCTCTTTTTAAAAAAATCGGCGTATCGATCGCAACGGATAGCTCATTTGCAGCCATCTGCTTATTTTCACTTAAATCAACTGTCTCCTTTTGACAGGACACCACACCAAACAGCATGATTAGTCCTGCAATGCATGTTAATTGTTTCATTATTCCTAAGTAGATTTATATAAATAATTGAATAGTAGGCAAAAGATGTGCTATATAAAGACAAAGAATTGGTTAACGTGATAGTATACTTCATAGCATTATAATTGGTCAAGGTAAAACGAACCTATAATGCTAAAACGATTTAAGTTTATTTTTGTTTTAGGCCAGATTGATTTTTATGCTACTAATAATAACAAACATCAGGGTATTTCCTGCGTTTGCCAAAGTCAAACGCAGGAAATACCCTGATGTTTAAGGTGTAATTATGCAAATGATTATTTAACACCGGTGCGTGTATCCCACCACATTTGCTTTCCCCAAACATAATCCGATACCTCACTCAGCGGAACATTGAGGTTTTCTTTGTTATAGAGGTATTCATTATTGGGATAGGGAAGCCGGAAGGGCTGATCGTTATGTGCATTGCCATATATGGATCCTTTAGAAGGATAATTTGTAGACGGAATACCTGTTCTACGGTATAAAGCCCAAGCTTCAAAATTATTCTTAAACAAGGCTACCCACTCGTCCCACCAAATGCGCTCCTTCGTATTATTCCATTTGCCCTTATCTGCAAGATAGGCCGCTGCCGCGGAGGCACTGATGCCATTATCTTCCATAGACAGGTTTACGGCTTTTTCATACGCTTCCTGAGCGCTGATACTTACATTATAACCCAGCATAGCCGCCTCTGCCATGATGTAATAGCTTTCGCATGATTTAAAGAAGGGAGTAAAGCCCGCAGCATTCTTCATATAGCGGTCTCCTATCCACGAAATACGCGCTACTACAGGAGGAGGATTTTTTGCCCCATTCTCATAACCGCGATATTCCCCGTCCGAAGCAGTATTGGCCACACTGGCAATACGCGGGTCTTCCGTTTCTTTTAGGTAGTCGATAAAGATATCCGACATACCAAAGTTATTGACCCGCGAGTCTCCTGTGTAGCCCGTTGCATACCATGGTTCATAATAAGGAGCGGCTCCTGGCCAGTACAAATAACAGTTATCTGCATTCACATCAATAAATGGGTATTTGTCTGGATTTGTTGCAATTTCCTCTATCGTACTTTTAGCTAGGTCAGGGGCTACGCCGGATACACGCATCGCCATCCGTAGCCGCAAAGAATTACAGAAACGTTGCCATTGTTTCATTTCCTTTTCCACATCTTCGTTATCATTTTTATAAATCAGGTCGCCGTCTCCAACGTAATCCGTACCAAAACCGGCAGCCATTTCATCCGCAACTACTTTTAAACTATCCATAATAGCCGGATAGATGTCTTCCTGCTTATCATACTTAGCCTTCAATATCCCGCCTTCATCCTCACCACCTTTTAAGGCTTCCGTATAAGGCACATCCCGCCAACCATCTGTCAGGTATTGCCACATATAACATTGCCATAGCCGTGCAACCAAACGAGTATTTTTGTAAGCTTCTGCCCCCTCTGCCGTCTTGGCAAGCAAATCCTTTAATTGTGTATTGTTATAATAACAAGCGTACCAACGGTTACCATAGGTATTATTGGTTGGGACAAGCCCAGCCATATAATCTAAATACTGTATTTTCACAATATATCCGGCAAAAGTACCATAACCATCTACATCTCCCCCAAATTGCTCACCGGTATTCCGGATAACGTTCGCCAACATATTGGTTGGCGGTACATCCGGCAATGCATCCGGATCTGTATTGACTTCATCAAAAGACTTCGTACATCCGCTTACCACAGTAAACCATGCAATGATAGCAATTGCTTTGAATCTATTTCTTATTTTCATGATTTCTTCTCGCTATTAAAATGTAACCCCTAACTTCAATCCGATACTCCGGGATGTTGGTACCGATGCCTGTTCGAAGCCCACACCCCGACTGTCGCTTGACACGCCGCCCGTTTCTGGGTCAAGCCGTAAGGTATTGGATTTATCTACCCAAAGTAAGGCTAAATTTGATCCAACAAGGGATATGTTGGCCCGTTTTATCCCTTTAAATCGTTGTAGGTATCGCTGCGGAACGGTATAGGTGATGGAAGCTTCCCGTAATTTCAGAAAAGATCCGTCAAATACATACATCTGATCAATACCTCCAGTTTCATACCATGTTTGCGCATCGGTAGCAATTGTATTCTCTACCCATGAGCCATCCGCTGCCTGCATGGCAAAACGCTCTTCGGGCATCACATCTACACCTGCAATAATTTGCCGTTCGCGAATACCGTTTTCCGCCGTAATAGCTGCCGTACCTGCTGCATAACTATGGCTCATGGTTTGCGACCAGATATCGCCTCCTTTACGCATATCCAGCATAAAGCCGAAGGTGAAGTCTTTAATGGTAAAATCATTACGCCAACTCAGTAGGAAATCTGGATTGATATTCCCTATATCCTGACTATCCTTACTTCTAACTAAGCCAGCGGAAGTTACTTTTATCGCTCCCTTCATGGGACCATCTTCAACACGGTCATACCCAGGACCCACTAACATTCCCCAGGCTTCTCCCTTTCTGGCCATTGTAGCAATGCCCCAAGTCCAACCAATTTGGTAATCTTCTAGTTCCAACTGTGGATACAGCTCAATGATTTTACTCCTGTTTTTGGAGAAATTTACCGTACTCCGCCAATTCAGGCCATTTTCTTTTTTCAAAATATCGCCATACACTAGTAATTCAATACCCTTGTTTTGTACTTCTCCCGCATTTAAAACCATCCGATTAAACCCTACCACATTGGACGTAGCTACATTTAGGATCTGATCGGTTGTTTTTTTGTAGTAATAGGTAAAATCGGCGTGCAACCGGTCATTTAAGAACCCTAATTCCGTACCCACTTCCCACGTAGTAGTATTTTCGGGTCTTAGGTTCTCGTTTGGATAGACCATACTTTTGTACATTTGTGCTACACCATCAAAGGAATTGTTTTGGGGATAATAATATAATTGATTCTGATAGGCCTCCGTTCCCGCACCTATCTCGGCCCAACCAGCTCTTAATTTCCAAAAAGACAACACTGGCCCACTTAAGCTTGGAAAGGTTGTCGTTGGCAACCAACTTAAACTAACCGAAGGATAAAAGAAGTCGTCCTTAACCGTTGAACTCCAATCATTACGCGCACTGGCATCGACGTATAATTGGTCTCGCCAACCTAAAGATGCCGATGCATACACGGAATTAGACCGGACATGCGTATGGTCCATTTCGGTAATAGCGTCTCCTTTCTTATTGGCAATGGTATAAACACCCAATACGGTTAACGCGTCCGCACCTTGCATCGTTCTTGACCATTTCGCATCCCGATAGTTGGCTCCTGCCATCGCAAACAAGTTGAAATCGTTCAACTGTTTATTGAAAGAGGTAATAAAATCCAAGTTCAATTCGGTATTATCCTGTTTGATGTCCCTGAACATCCCTTCACGATAAGAAGTGTTGTAGTAATTTTTTTCCAAGGCTTTTGATCCATAGTAATCAAAACCTGCCCTACCTTCAAACTTCAAAAACTCAAGGGGTTGATAATACAAGGAGGTTTTTCCAAAAAATCTATCCCGCTGATAGCTATTGGTATTTTCATAAACATTAAAGAATGGATTGATATGATAGCTCGTGTTCCAGTTATAATAGGTATAATCGCCTTTCTCATCCCGCTGGTCCCAATTGGCCTTTAAACTGGCCATATTCACTTGACGGCCAGACCAGATGAATCCGTTAATCGGATTATTCCCTTCATAACCCTGGTTGAGCATATTATCGCTTTCTGTTCTGGAATAGTTACCCATTACATCATATGAAACTTTATCGCTGATGCTCATGTTATTATTCAGTTGCAGACTATACCTCCGTTGATCGGTGTTCGGAACGGTACCTTTCTGATCACGATAAGACAATGATGCTCTGGTACTCGACTTATCAGTACGCGACAATACGGATAGGTTATGGTTCATCGAATAACCCGTCCGCAAAAATTCCTTCACATTGTTCGGATGCGAAACCCAATCCGTTGCTTGACGCACGCCATCTATTACCGGACTATCAAACTGGGGTAATTTTAAACCAATGTCTAAACGGGGGCCCCAAGATTCATCAAAACCATCATTAACACTATTCTCGTCTTCTCCCGTACCATCAACATAGGCAAAACTATTCTGGGCAGCATAGTCCTGATAGCTCAAACTGCCACCATCCAAACCATAATGGTATTCATCGCCGTCGTGGCCCTGACCATACAAATTTTGCAACTTTGGATAAGTATAGGCACGGTCCAGCGTAAAATTACCATCATACGAAATGCTCACCCCATTGTTTGCATTTTTTCCGGACTTGGTGGTAATTAGAATAACACCATTCCCTGCACGCATCCCATAAAGGGCAGCCGAACCACCTTTTAAAATATTAATCGATTCAATATCTTCCGGATTGATATCATTCAGACCCGAACCGTAATCAACACCTTTATAGGTATTGTCACCGGAACGTTGGCTATCCCCGTTAATCGGAACCCCATCTACCACAATAAGCGGTTGTTGCTCCGCCTTCATAGAAGAGTTTCCACGAATGGAGATGCGGGCAGAGGCTCCTACTGTTCCGCCAAACTGATTGACTTGGACCCCTGCAGCTTTGCCGGAAAGCGCCCCTGTAACGCTTAGCTGTGCAGATTTCGTCAGATCCTCCGATTTAACTTCTTGCACCGAATATCCCAGAGACTTCTTTTCCCGTGAAATACCCAAAGCCGTTACCACCACCTCATCCAATGTTTGATCTTCGTCTTGCAAAACGATTTCCAAATTGGTCTGATTGGAGATCGATATTTCCCTGGTTTGGTAGCCGATAGCGGATACTTTCAATTTTCCTGGAGAGCTGTAGGTAATCGAAAACTCTCCTTGAGGCCCTGTGGAGGTACCGGATCCATTTTCCAGGGATATGGAAACCCCAGGAATTGGGTGTTTCTCCTTATCGACAACCCGCCCACGCAATACTGTTTGTGCGTAAACGCTGGCCGACAAGAAAAAACTAAAAAGCAAGAGTGTAAAGCTTCTTTTTTTCATGTTTTTGTGTGTTTTTGTTAAATTGGGTTAAACTTTTTTGAATTATTTCAAAAGCTACAGTCAAATATACCCTACTTTAATGGTCAACGTTACCCATATTTTAACCTAAAACGACTGTATTTTAACAATAAAACGGAATACCAATCCAAATTTTTCACAAAATTTTACACAAAAACACAATTTACCCACGCCTTAAACAACAAACAAAATCACACAAACAAAATAAACAGCCAAATAATCAAATATAAATTGGTAAAAAAAACAAAAAACAATATTTTTTTCAAAAAAAGCACACATACTACAAAAAACAATGCAACAACATAAACAAATAGTGTAAAAAACACACCAAAAAAGTATAGATCTCCAAAATATACCTATAAAAAGCAACACCGAAGCCACAGGAATCCTTCCATTACGTTTGTTTGGTATCCTAATATGTCGATATACCATCGCTTGATATACCCTTTTCACTTACCTCTCTGCTAAGGTGATTTTTATAAATCAAGCGCAATAAAGCCTATTGATAGAACGCTTTTAGAATTCGGCGTACGGCAATGATCTAATCCCTACGGTGCCAAATATTCACAAAAACATCTTGCACTAACTCTTCCGCAAGCCAGCGGTCACGTGTTAAACGATACAGAAATAAGGCTAGCTTTTGATGGTAAGTGTTAAAGAGCTGCTTAAATGCTTTACGATCTCCGCCAGCTACTAATGACAATAGTTTTTGATCATTCCATAAATTCATAATTGGACCTCAACAATAAATAATGGGAAAGGTAAGTTGTTACATCGCAAAGATAACCAGTGTCTATAAATAAAACAAATCTATGCCTCCTGGCTGTTTCGTCCAAGTCTATCCTATTTAGACAAAAGCATCAACGCTCCACCAGTTCCTTAACCGATTCACCATAAAAATCGATTTCCTGATGATTTAGCTGTAGCAAGTGATACCATTTTCGAAAAGCGCCAACAAACACGACCAGCATTAATAACATGGCCAACGCTGCTAGGATGGCTAGTAAATATTGTCTATTGGGTAAGTAGCTATCGGTAATTTGAAGATAGCCCGCCCAAAAAGTAGTGCACGCCATAAAGACACCCGGTATGGCCGCGCACAGCGCATGTTTACCCCGATTTAGGCGAAGAAGCATGGTCGTACAAACAATTAGTCCGCAAGCAGCCAGCAGCTGATTGCTGATCCCAAATAACGGCCAGATGCTACTCACATTACCGGTATACACCAAATATCCCCAGGCAAAAGTAAAAAGTAGGCTACTGATCACAATTCCCGGTGTCCAATTTTTATCGTGGAACTTCGGCCAAACACCGCCCAACATTTCCTGTAAGAAAAAGCGGCCTACACGTGTCCCTGCGTCAATCGCGGTGAGTATAAAAACAGCCTCGAACATGATCGCAAAATTATACCAATAGGCCATGAGCGTATCCATCCCCGGAATCTTATTAAAAATATGCGCCATGCCCACCGCCAGTGAAACCGCTCCTCCCGTCCTTCCATGGAGGTCTAGCCCAATTTTCTCCGAGAAATAGTCGATTTCCACACCATGTAAATTAGGATGAGCTGCCAAAAAAGCGTCATATCCTTCTTTCGGCGTATTGATGGCAAAATAATCTCCAGGCACCAACGTACACGCAGCGATTAAAGCCATCAAAGCAACAAAACCTTCTACTAACATAGCGCCATAACCCACAAACAAAATTTCACGTTCATGGGCAATCATTTTGGGCGTTGTGCCTGTGGCAATCACGGCATGAAAACCGGATATAGCACCACAAGCAATGACAATAAAAATAAAAGGAAGTACCGGTCCGGCAATAACAGGGCCACCTCCGTGAATAAAAGAAGTGAGCGCCGGCATTTGTAAGGTAGGATGTATAAAAATTACACCTATCGCCAACATGACAATGGTGCCTATTTTGAGGTAAGTGGATAGGTAGTCCCGCGGCACTAACAGCAACCATACCGGTAATACTGAAGCAGCAAATCCATATGCCGGGATAGCCAAAGAAATGGTTTTCAGGTCCCAACTAAACCATTGATTGATCGCTTCATGCTGCATCAAGTTATGGCCGCCAATAATGCCGGCCAGCAGCAATACTCCACCAAGTATACTCGCAAAAAGCACGCTATTGGCCCTATACCGCATGATCAGGCCCATAATAACGGCTATGGGCATCGTGATCAATACCGTGAAAAGCGACCATGATGCTTCGTGCATTGCATTGATACAAGCCAAGGAAAGACCGGCAAGCGTTAAAATCAAGATAAATAAAATAGCAAAACCCGCTACCGTGCCTGTTACCTTTCCGATTTCCTTTGAGGCAATTGTAGCCAAACTTTGTCCTTTGTGCCGTACAGACGCAAACAAAACCACCATATCGTGTACCCCGCCTCCCAATACACAACCGATCAGTATCCATAGTGTGCCCGGCAGATAACCAAACTGTGCCGCCAACACTGGGCCTACCAGTGGCCCTGCGGCAGCGATAGCGGCAAAATGGTGACCAAAAAGCACATGTTTGTTAGTAACCACATAATCCTTACCATCGGCAAACTCAACAGCCGGTGTAGCATAATGATTACTTAATCTCAATGTTTTATTCGCTATATATATACCATAAAAACGATAAGCAATAGCAAAAAGTAGAATAGAAGTAAAAACTAAGGTTAGTGCATTAACGCCGTTTAACAGTTCCATGAATAATAAGCAGTAGATTTATAAAGCGGTGAAGCTACAAAATTAAAACGGAAAATGAGGACCTTTTTTTCTTCTTCTTTTTCCCTAACCATACAAATAAGCCGGTGAAAGGTAGGCTAGCGGAAAAAGATAAGAAAGCCAAGAAGGAACAGGGCATTTGCAAAATGCAAGCGATTCGTTACCTTTACCTATCATAAAACACATAAGCCATGCAAACACGTACAAACCGCAAACAAAACCGTATTCCGCTTAAAAAAGCTCAAAAGTTAACAAAACGTTGGCGTAAATTTCTGAAAAAGCAGAGCGGCGACTATGTATTTAAAACCTTGAACCGAGGTGCTTTTATACCCTTTGAAGATATTGATGCGCTGCGCCAGCTGGAATGGAAAGATAAAAATATTATTGGGGTTCGTGCCTATTTTGCACTAGAAAAGGAAAAAGGCCCAGATGATACCCCACTTCACCACGTGAAGCTTATTTTAGTTCCAGTGGAAAAAGATGGGAAAAACGGCCGGGATGTGTTGGAAATAACTACAGGAGAAGCAGGCGAAGATGCCAAAGGAAAAAAATCAAGCATTTATGATTTTACTACGCCTTGTCCTGACTGTTGTGATGACGACAGTCCGCTTTATTAGCCATGCCCAAGCCATATTTGCTTTATACAGCTATAGTTGTACCTATTAGCGTTTTACTGCCCATTAGTTCGGGCATTAGAAACTATGCGTACACCGACCGGCCGTTAAGAATTATGTTAAGCTATCTTGTTTTCGCAGGGCTGCTTAATTTCACCGCCTCCGTATTAGCTTTTGGTGGGCATAACAACCTATGGCTATTACATGTTTACTCTGCCATAGAGATGGCCCTCATCTCCCTGTATTTTTATTTCCTCTATCAAGAAAAATGGATGAAACGGGTGATTCTTTGGATAGCAATTGTTTATGTTATTTTTTGTATCGTAAATGCACTCTTTTTACAATCTATTAACTACTTCAACACCTATACCAGACCCTTGCAATCCCTGCTAATACCGCTGTACAGCATGATCTATCTGTATCGCGGAATTGGCAGTTTTTTCTCCAACCATAAGCAAGAGGCGCACTACTGGATACAGATTGGTTTGATCATTTATTTTCTAAGCTCCCTTATACAGTTTAGTTTATCGAATATTTTTTTAGTCCATTTCGACGTATCCATCCGTCAAGCCTTCTGGATATTCCATGCCACCATGGTATTGGTTATGTACCTATTGTTTACCAAAGCTTATCAAACCTGTAAAAAATGAATGATAACGCTGTTGTTTTAATCGCCATTATTTTCATCGGGCTCACCATAGCCCTTTGCGGATTTTTTTTTCTCTTTCACAAGAGTCAGCAAAAAATTGCCAGACAGCAGAAAAAACTACAGGAAGAAAAACTGCTGCATCATCAAGCATTGATCAAAGCGTCTGTTCGCTCCCAAGACCAAGAGCGTCAACGCATTGGTAGAGACCTCCATGACAGTATGGGCAGTGCCATAACCATGCTTCATTTACGTATGAGCTATTTTGAAGAACAACATCCACACCGATCACCGGAATTGACTAGCTTTTTTAACGATTTTCGAAGTCAACTCGATCAATTGCTACAATCTTGTCGCCAAATCTCGCATCAGTTGTCCCCAGAGATCCACCGTTTGTATAGCCCTAGTGAATCCTTGGAAGAGCTCTGCCAAAAAGCTGCTGCCCAGCATCAGGTAGACCTATCCATGACGGATGGTGCGCGACAGGTATTGGACGAATTCCAGGAAGAACAAGCCATCAATCTGTATCGGATTTTAGAAGAGCTGCTCCATAATACCTTACGACATGCACATGCCAACCGCATCCATATCCAATTGATGCATGAAGCCGATCAGCTATGGATAACTTATCAAGACAATGGTAAAGGTATTGATCCTGAAAATACAATTGCTGGTCACGGCATGCAACATATCGAAAGTCGGCTCCTAGTATTAGGTGGTCAAAAAGAGACGACACCCTTTACCGATGGCGGTTACAGACTACAATTCTCCATTCCGGTTGACCAACCGATATCGGCAGACCAACAGTTAACCATCACCCAAACCAAAAGCTATGCAGCCTCCTATTAAACTCGCCGTAATAGATGATCAGCATTTGCTACGGGATTTACTTGTAAGCACCCTATGTTTAGACCCCAGTTTGGAGGTCGTGCAAGAAGCTGCCAATGCTCATGATTTCTTAATCAGCCTCTCCAACGCATCTTCTTTACCTCATATTGCCCTACTTGACATGTCTATGCCTGGCATGAACGGCATGGAGTTAACCAAGGAACTCCAGCAAAGCTATCCTGAAATCCGGATCATGATCTTAACCGTCAATTATAGTCCATTACTTGTAGCGAAACTTATCGGCTTGGGTGTTTCTGCCTACCTACACAAAAATTGCCCTATTGCTACCCTTAAACAGGCAATCCACAGCGTATTTCAGCATGGGTTTTATATGGATCATGCCACCTTGGAGGCCCTTCGTCATCATCGTGGTCAAAGTGCCGGTGATACTTCCATTCATACACTCAGCAAACGGGAAATTCAGGTTCTTCAGCTTATTTGTCAAGAATTTACCGCAGCAGAAATAGCTGAAAAACTCTTCATCAGTATCCGGACGGTCGAAGGACACCGCAATAACCTGTTACTTAAAACGGGTTGCCGAAATTCCGCAGGTTTAGTCGTTTACGCGATTAAACATCAGCTTTTCGACTTGTTAACCGACTAATTTATCGCGAACAATATTAACCTATACCATGCATGCGCATGGCAATAAAACGTTTGGCCAACGGTTCATCACTGGCATCAAACAGATCAGCGACCGACAGCGATAACACATCTGGAGGCTCGGGTATACCGAAATCCGAAAAATTCAATCGCCCACAAAGCTGCTCCAATAACTCTTCTACTTGCTTATAACTTCTATAAAGTGCTGATAAATCATTCAAGCTCTTTCGAACAAACTGTATAACCATATCAAACTCCTGCTTCTTTGCGTTTACGCTAACCCCTTCTTTCTGCCGCATTAAAGCCAAATACGTTGCCTGCCGCTCGCGCATAGCCACCAGCTGATGGTTAATATCGGTTATTTCCAGACCGGTAAAGGCCAATTGTTGGGCTAAACCATCTTCCTCTTTCACATCTGCATCCGTTTCCCGTGCATAAACAGCAAATAAAACATCACCAATTCCAGTCGCTTTTTCAGGTAAAGAGGCCTTGTTTGTTGGAGACACCTGATAAGAAATGCCACAAAATAAGGTTAATTTACCAACCAGCGGCAGATCTACCAAAGCCAGTTGTAAGCCATCGTGATGATCGGTTACCGCTTGGGCATATGTCGCCGTCAAGGCAGCTTTAATACGTTGCATAATTAAGGTACCATCCGTTGTCAGGTTCTTCATACGACTATCGGTATGAAAACGCTTATTCCGTGGCAGCTCAACCAAGTCGGAGCGCCATGCATCCACCAGCTTAACCAGTTGGTTCAGGCATACCACCACATTCTCCGCTTTGAAACGATAAGATTTGAACAACAAATTGGTGTACGTCCATCCCTTGTGATCATAATAGCGATGTACCATTTTTTGCAACGCATAGGACAAACTATGTCGATGCCAGTTTACACATGCTGTTAGCATAATTGATCCTCCTTTAGGAGATCGCATTGATTGTTCCATAATGAGTCTGTGTTTCATAAAAGCCATGGATACAAATCTAGACGTGCTAACCGTCTTTTTTTAGCGTATAAACACCCAACTTGGTAAACCCGTATTTCTACCTATTTTAGGTAGGGTTTTATTTGCTGTTTTCTTTTTTAACTTTGTCAAGTCACAAGTATAGAATTTATGCATGAAGATGCAGCAGAAAAAAAGGAGATCGCCAATCTTTTGCTTGGTAAAGTAGGCTCGTTTAACGACGTATACCAAAAATATAGTCGGGCGGTTTACCAAAATATCATGAAAATTGTGAAATCCAGTGACCATGCGGAAGATATTCTACAGGATGTATTTGTTACACTGTGGCAAAAACGGGAAACGTTAGACCCTAAAAAATCAATTGGCGGTTGGTTATTTATGGTAAGTTATCATAAATCGATCACCTTTCTTAGGCATAAAATCAAGGAAAAACTTTCACATGTCGAATCCCTAGAGGCATTTGAGCAAATTGCATTGGAAGAAACAGTAGATGAAGAGCACTTTGAAAAGCAGCTTGCCATTATAGAAGAGGCCGTTAATCGTCTTTCTCCACGAAAACGAGCCGTGTATCGCATGTGCCGTTTCGAAGGAAAAACAAAAGAAGAAGTGGCCGAACGCATGGGAATCACACCCGAATCTGTGAAAGATTATCTCAAGCAATCGAATAAAGCTATTCGATTGTATATTACCTCTACCTACCCTTACGGCACCGCTGGTATCGTTTTACTGCTGTGCTACCTTAGCTAAAAAATTTCTTTACTTTTTTTATCCCCCTATCCTACCTCGTTGCGTATTTACAATACAACGAACCATGGAAGATATAAATCATTTAATAGAAAAATTCTGGCAGGGCAAAGCTACTACAGCAGAAATGGAATATCTGCTGGCGTGGCTGGATCATCATGGAAATGATTGGAAAGAGACACTCAATAAAGCTTTTTTAGAAGATATTGATGTGTCTACAAAGCCTCAATGGCAAGATGAACAAGCGCAGCGGCTTTGGGTCAGAATTAATCAGGCAATTGAAGAGGAAATCAATCTGAAACTCATCACAGAAAAAAAACGGAAAGCGTATGCGTGGTCCATGCGTGTAGCAGCCTCCCTTATATTAGCTCTTATAGCTGCTATCATTCTTTTTCGATTACAAACAGGCACAAAAGAACAAACGGTGTCAACTCAACCAGCAAAAATATTTAAAACGGTAAACCGCGATACAACTACCATAGCGCTAAGCTTGCCTGATCAATCAATTGTCAAGCTATCAAGTGCATCGTCCATACGTTACCACGAAGGTTTCGGAATCAGCAATCGCAATATTCAACTGGAAGGAGAAGCTTATTTTAAGGTACACAAGCTGGATACATTACCTTTTACAGTCTACGCAAACGGTATCGTGACGACAGCTCTCGGGACGGAGTTTGTGGTGCAAACAAAAGGGCAGGAACAAGTTGCTATACGATTGGTATCGGGCAAAGTAGTAGTGAGCTCACAAAAAAACAGTGGCCTGCAAATGAACAATATTTACCTCAAACCCGGGGAGGAACTCAATATAGACAAGAAAAAAGCACTTGCCAAACTAAGTACTATAAGACAACCTGCGCCTGTACATAGCCAATCGGCAAATCAGACAGAACGTTTTGCACCAAAAATACCGCTACATTTCGAGAAAGAGCCCTTATCACAGGTATTTGAACAACTCTCTGCCCGGTTCCATCGCCATTTTGTGTATGACGAAGAAAAACTAAAAACCATTTTCTTTACTGGTTCTTACGCTCCTGATGACAAGCTATTTCCTTTGCTAAAGGCTGTTTCCAGAATGAACGGTTTGGACTGTATACAGCGAAATGGTGTCATTTATATTTATCCTTTAAAAGAAACGCCACCTATTCCAACACCTTGATACTAAAAACAACGCTATATAACCTTCTTTTTTAACAACCTTTTATTATTAAACTATGGTAAAAAATGTAAACTATGAATCATTTGTTCGCATGTTTCTGTTATGGACTTGTTTATGCAGTTCCATATGGGCTTGGGGACAGGAAGGTGCTCAGGTAAGGGGCACGGTATTAGACGACAAGGGAAGCCCTTTAGAAGGCGTAACCGTATCGGCGCAGCAAAAAGGAGGTGTAACCTCCCAAACCACGTTAACCGACAAGCAAGGCTTATTTGTACTGAAAGGACTAAAAATAGGTGATGTCTATGACGTGCACTTTTCCAGAGTAGGTTATGAACCTTATCAAGAAAAAAATTTCATCGTCCGATCTGGCGAACAGAACTCCATGTTGATCCGTTTAACCCTCTCCACAGACGTATTAGACGAAGTGGTGGTCGTGGGTTATGGTACCATGAACAAAAAACAAGTTACAAGTTCCATTACATCGGTTTCCGGAAAAGATCTACCTATGGGTGTTGGTGGATCGAGCATTGCCACAGCGATGCAGGGTAAAGTTGGCGGATTGATCATCTCGGGCAACGCGAGTCCAAATTCAGGCAATAACTTTCAATTACGGGGCGTAGCCTCCGTAAACGCAGGTCAAACACCGCTTGTGGTTATCGATGGTATGCCCGGCGGTGATATCCGCTCCGTTATGCAAGAAGATATCGAGTCTATTGATGTTTTAAAAGATGCTTCGGCTGGTGCTATTTATGGTACAAGGGCTGCCGCCGGTGTTATTTTAATCACGACCAAACAGGCTGCCAAAAATGGTACAACAAGCTTTAGCTATACGAGTGAAACCTCGTTAAAACAAGTTTCTAAGCGGCCGGAAGTCCTTACGGCCGATGAGTATCGTGCCTATAACCGCGGGACAGACTATGGTTCTTCTACCGATTGGTTCGACGATCTGTTGGTTGATCATCCCATTTCGCAAAAACACCTCATTAACATTCAAAGTGGGGGAGAAAAGGCCCAACTGTATGCCACCTTAATGTATAACAACAATAAGGGTGTGGCCGTAGACGATGCACGCAAGGATTATGCAGGGCGTATTAACACTAATTTCAATTTACTAGATGGATGGCTTTCCATCGCTTCTCATGTAGATTATCGGCAAGCCCGCAGAAATAATAATATCCCCAATTTTCAACAAGCTTTACGAAATAACCCTACCCGTTCTCCCTATGACCCCAGTAGTCAAACCGGCTATAATATATGGCTAAACGAATCGTTGGATTACAATGTATTAGCCGATTCCAAGCTGTACGATTACGATGGATTGGATAAATGGTTTAAACCTGACGTAACCGCCAAACTAAACATATTACCGGTGCCGGGCCTATCTGTTAGTCAAACATTCGGTTATGAACATCGGCAATGGGAGCTGCATGAATATCAATCGAAATACCACCGCGACGAATTGGAGAATGGCCGAAAAGGAACCGCCCATCTTGAATTTAGCAAGACAGAAAACTTCTCATCCGAAGGTTATGTCACCTATGACAGAACCTTTAACAAGCATGCCATCAACGCAGTAGGAGGCTACAGTTACTTTGAATACAATGGAGAAAAATTTGGCATGACCAATTATAATTTTTCCAATGACGCCATTGGTGTTTGGAACATTGGTGAAGGATCCTTTTTGGATGATGGGCAAGCGGATATGTCATCCAACAAATCCATTACTGAACGGCTTTTCTCCTTATATGCACGTGCCAACTATGCATATGATGATAAATACTTATTAACCGCCACCATCCGTCACGAAGGCTCATCCAAGTTTGCCATCAACAGCCGCTGGGGTAATTTTTGGTCTTTATCCGGTGGATGGCGTATATCCAAAGAAGCCTTTATGCAAGATGTTTCGTGGTTAAGCGACCTGAAATTGCGCTTAGCGTATGGTATCACAGGGAACAATAATTTTGGAGCCGATTATGCCGCTACGCTTTACGGATCAGACGTTTATTGGTTATTACCAGATGGTACATGGGCATATTCTTACGGTAAAACCAAGAATATTAACAATGACTTGAAGTGGGAAGAAAAACGCGAATGGAACGTCGGTTTAGACTTTGCACTCTTTAATAATCGGATTACCGGTCGTTTCGATGCCTACAGGAGAAAAGTCGTTGGGCTTATCTATAACGTACAGGTACCCCAACCTCCTTATACAGAGCAGAAAATGTATGAAAACATTGGCAACCTGGAAAATAAAGGATGGGAATTTGAGTTAGGCGGCACAGTGGTACAAAACAAAGATTGGAACTATCATACCAGTCTCAATCTCAGCAGTAATAAGAGCAAAATCCTGACGCTATGGGGTAATCAAACCTATTACGATTATGCTGATTTCCCGGCGCCGGGAAATCCGGGCACAGCCATCCGCATTGAGGAGGGAACCGATATTGGCAGTTTCTATGTCTGGAAAAGCGCCGGGTTTGACGAAAACGGCGATTTTCTCCTCTATAATAAGAATGGAGAGGTCATACCTGCCAGTGAAAAAACAGCCGCCGATAAGCAGCATATCGGCAACTATATGCCCAAGATGATCGTTGCTTGGAACAATCAACTTTCCTGGAAAAACTGGGATTTATTAGTCAATATGCGCAGCTGGATTAACTTTGATGTATACAACACCATCAATATGTATTTCGGATTGAAAAGTGTAGACAACCTGAATGTGCTTAAAACAGCTTATACCAAATACGATCATATTACTGGTGAAAAACAGCTGAGTGATTACTTTATAGAAGATGGAACTTTCCTGAAAATTGATGCTGTTAGTCTCGGCTATACCTTACCACTTAAGAAATATGTCAAAGCTTTTAATAGACTACGCATTTACGGAACCGTGACCAACCTAGCCACCATCACCGGCTATAGTGGTTTGGATCCTGAAGTTAATATCACAGGGCTCGACGGTGGGATAGAATGGTTTAGTGGTCTATATCCGCCAACCCGCACGTATACCCTTGGTGTGCAACTTAGCTTTTAATATGGTAAAAATTATTTGAGCAATGAAGACAAAAACAATTATACACTTACGTAATCTGATCTTGGTCACCATCCTTGGCATGAGTGGCTGCAGTATTGACCCTTCCTACTATTCTGAAGTGGTTCCAGAAACCTTTTATGATTCCCAAACGAGCGTTTGGCAACGCTTTAACCGACCATTCACCCACTGGAGATGGTACGTAGCCAGTGATGCCGCCCGTTGGAACATGCAAGAGTTGGGAACTGATGAAATGTGCTTACCCACCCGTGGTAGTGATTGGTATAATGGGGGTGTTTATCAACAATACCACTACCATCAATTTACACCTCAGCTAGGCGATCTATACAATGGATGGTATGGCTTTTCCATGGGTGTAGCACTTGCATGGGATACCATGGAAGATATTGAAGAGCACGTAGACTTTGATGCCCTGGGTTTTGAACCTGGTATTCGCGAATCTATGAAGGCACAACAGCAAACCCTAGTAGCTTATTTCTATAAAGATGGTTTAGATTTCTTTGGCGGTGTGCCCCTTTACACGACCACCCAGTCGGAGGTAAAAGGTCGTAGTACCGCCGCTGAGACCTTTCAATTCATAGATTCCTTATTAGATGCGGCCATTCCTAATTTACCCATAAAAAGCACTTTAGGCGGTATGGAAACCGGTAGCATTAGCCAGGCTGCCGGAGCAGCCTTAAAGGCTCAACTCTATTTTAATGCCAACGCCTATATTGGTGAGGATAAATTTACGGAATGCGCACAAATTTGTCAGGACATCATTAGCGGAAAATATGGCACCTATGCCCTTGCAAATGATTGGACCAACATTTTTGGTTTCAAAAATGAAACATGTCCTGAAATTATTTGGACGGTACCCAGTGAAAATAGCAAGCTCGAAACCGATGGTGGCTATTATTCTACCATGCATCATTATAACCTTAAGAATTATTTAGGCGGTATTGATGCTGGTGCAAACAATGGTTACTGCCTAACCCCATCCCTCAAACCCAGTGGCAGTGTGTATACTGAATTCAAACTAGGAAAACCTTACGCTAAATTTGAAAGCGCCGATGTGCGGAAGCAGCCTTACGTATACACCGGAACCGAACAATATAAGGGTATGTTTATTGTAGGGAAGCTAGTCAATCCCCTGGATGGGGGAACCTGTCTCGGAAACCGGGAATATAATGGCGAAATTATCACTATGGTAGATCAGGTTGCACCATTTAAAAAATTAGGAAAAGATTATCAAGATGTGGCTAGTCTGCCCTCTAAAATTTCAACAGCAGAAGAAAATTCAGGTGTACGCCTAATGAAACGTAGCCCCATGCCAACCTACGCTGATCGTTTACTTCGGTACAATCCCGACGTTCCCATTATACGGCTTACCGAAATTTATTACATGTTAGCCGAATGCAAGATGCGTGCTGGAGATTTAACAGAAGCAGCCAACCTCATCAACCAAGTGCGTAAACGTTACTTTGCCAATGGGGTAGATCCCAACCCCGTGACGGCAGCTAACCTTGATAAATACCGCATGTTGGATGAATGGATGATTGAATTTTTAGGCGAAGGGCGTAGGCGTACTGACCTCATTCGATGGAATGCCTATACGACAGAAAATTGGTGGGATCACTCAGCAACGAATGATCCGAATAAAAATCATTTTCCTGTACATGAAACGATTCTATCTTCAAACAATCTCATCAAACAGAATGATGGTTATTGAGTGTTCATCTTCAATTTAATCTCAACATCATTTTTTATTGGTCGAAATGGTATATAACTACCATAAAAAATCCCTAGTCATAAGATTAGGGATTTTTTTATATCGTCAAAATACTGCTATTTTTTTATTCCTAATTATTCTAACGTTTGATCTACCTCATACACCAATAGCAAAAAATGCATCGGCTTATCCAGTAAAATGTATGGATGCATCGAGCTTTGCCGCCGTTGAAGAGCCTGGGAAAAACAGGTATACTATTCCAAATCCATAGAAACACCGTTTACTACTCCTTAGTTAACTTTGCGTAGATTTTTGTAAATTTGGCAAAATTTCATCCCCTTTTGAATTAAAGATTAATTTATGAGCAGATATACTGAATATCTCACGCAGATTACCGATAGAGAAACCCTAGGGCTTCATCCATTGCCGATTGATGATGCTGAATTGCTATATGAACTTATTGCGCAAATCAACGCTGTAAATCATGAACACCGAGAAGATTCGCTCCATTTCTTTATTTATAATGTATTACCCGGAACCACGGCTGCGGCTCGTGTAAAGGCAAAATTTTTGAAGGAAATCATCCTTGGGGAAGCTATCGTAAAAGAAATTTCGCCCGCGTTTGCCTTTGAGCAACTATCCCACATGAAGGGAGGGCCCTCTATTGAGGTATTATTAGATCTCGCATTGGGCGATGATCACACGATCGCAAAAAGGGCAGCCGAGGTACTGACAACACAAGTTTTTCTTTACGACGCGGATACCGATCGTTTGGCGAAAGCCTTCGAAAATGGCAACCCAATCGCCACAGCTATTTTGGAAAGTTATGCAAAAGCCGAGTTTTATACCAAGTTACCCGACATACCTGAAGAGATTGAGTTAGTGACTTTCGTTGCAGGCATCGGCGATATTTCTACGGACTTACTCTCTCCGGGAAGTGATGCACACTCCAGATCAGACCGTGAACTTCATGGCCAATGCATGTTTGAGCATAACAAAGCACAACAACAGGCATTACAGGCACTTAAAGAAAAACATCCGGACAAAAGGGTCATGTTGGTTGCCGAAAAGGGCACCATGGGCGTCGGCTCTTCCAGAATGTCTGGTGTAAACAACGTGGCACTTTGGATTGGTAAACCAGCAAGTCCCTTTGTACCCTTCGTAAACATTGCTCCAGTGGTGGCCGGAACCAACGGTATTTCTCCGATATTTCTGACGACCGTTGGTGTAACGGGCGGAATTGGCATAGACCTCAAAAACTGGAGGAAAAAGTTCGATGAAAACGGTAAGCTGGTAGTAGATGCTGAAGGGCAACCCGTTTTAGAGCAAGTTTATTCCGTGGATACAGGAACTGTCCTTACCATTAATACCAAAACCAAGAAGCTATATAAAGACGGACAAGAGGTTATGGATGTAAGCTCCTCGTTCACGCCGCAGAAGATCGAATTCATGAAAGCCGGAGGTTCTTATGCCATCGAATTTGGCAAAAAACTACAGACTTTTGCTGCGAAGACCCTTGGTATTGTTGCTCCAACGGTATATGCTCCGTCCAAAGAAATTTCAAATGAGGGTCAAGGTCTTACCGCGGTTGAAAAAATATTCAATAAAAATGCGGTAGGAACCTCTGGCGCTACCTTACATGCCGGCTCTTATGTTCGCGTGAAGGTAAATATCGTTGGCTCACAGGATACGACAGGATTGATGACTTCTCAGGAGCTAGAGGCGATGGCCGCAACGGTGATCTCACCAACAGTAGATGCAGGCTATCAATCGGGTTGTCATACCGCATCCGTTTGGGATAGTAAATCGCAACAGAACATTCCCAAATTGATGAAATTTATGCATGACTTTGGCCTCATTACGGCTAGAGATCCGAAAGGTATCTATCATTCGATGACCGATGTTATTCACAAGGTGCTAAATGATCTTACGGTGGATGATTGGGCGATCATTATTGGAGGCGATTCCCATACCAGAATGTCTAAAGGGGTTGCTTTCGGTGCAGATTCGGGTACGGTGGCACTAGCCTTGGCCACAGGCGAAGCCTCTATGCCCATTCCTGAATCGGTAAAAGTGACGTTCAAAGGCAAAATGAAGGACCATCTGGATTTCCGTGATGTCGTGCATGCTACCCAATTGCAGATGTTAAAGGAATTTAATGGAGAAAATGTATTTCAGGGAAGAGTAATCGAAGTGCATATCGGCACCTTGCTCGCAGACCAGGCATTCACCTTCACCGACTGGACGGCCGAAATGAAAGCCAAAGCATCTATCTGTATTTCCCAGCCCGATACCCTCATCGAATCATTGGAGATCGCAAAGAACCGAATCAAGATCATGATCGAGAAGGGCATGGATAATGACAAACAGGTACTTAAACGCCTCATTGATAAAGCCAATAAACGGATCGATGAAATCAGATCAGGAGAAAAACCACCATTAGCACCTGATGAGAACGCGCAATATTATGCAGAATTTGTGGTCGACCTGGATCGTATTGACGAGCCCATGATTGCAGACCCTGACGTACATAATGCCGATGCCTCAAAACGGTACACGCATGATACCATTCGGGACCTTTCGTATTATGGAGGTGAGAAGCCTGTTGACCTTGGTTTTGTTGGATCGTGCATGGTGCATAAGGGAGATATCAAAATCGTGTCTAAAATGCTCAAAAACCTCGAGGAACAATATGGAAAAGTTGAATTCCACGCGCCCTTAGTAGTTGCAGCTCCTACGTATAATATCATTGATGAACTTAAAGCAGAGGGTGATTGGGATGTGTTGGAAAAGTATTCCGGCTTTGAGTTCGATGATGCTTCTCCAAAAACGAGTGCCCGCACCAAATATGACAACATCTTGTATTTGGAAAGACCCGGTTGTAATCTGTGTATGGGTAATCAGGAAAAGGCAGAGCAAGGGGATACGGTTATGGCCACCTCTACCCGTCTTTTTCAGGGACGTGTGGTTAAAGATTCGGACCGCAAGAAAGGAGAGTCCTTATTGGCATCTACCCCGGTGGTTGTTCTTTCGGCCATTCTTGGCAGAACGCCCACTATTGAAGAATATAAAGCCGCTGTTAAAGATATTCAGCTAACGCAGTTTGCACCACCTATTAAAAAATTGACGGAGCGCCCTTTAGCCACTGATCAGATTTCTTTTTAGATTGCTCAACTATTTATTAGACGATAAAGATAGGTAAAATACGTTTATATCTATTCCCATCAACGGCATATGTTATATGATTATTGGTACTGGGCAAATTTAAACCTCGGAACGCCTATATGAAAGCTCTTATTTGGCGTTCCAAAAAATATCCTGCCATTTTTCAATAGGTACCTTTTGCAATTCATCATCAGGAAATTCAGCTTCTATCATGGTGAACATACCATCGCTTTCCTGCATCAGCATCAATATTGTTGCATTTTTTTGATAGAATTGATAAAGCCTTCGACTGTTGTTGGCTTTTTCTACTTTTTTGAGCAAGTTCAATCGACTTTCCGGAAGGTAATTTTTAAGATTTTTCTCGATCCCTTCGACCACCCCATTGCTATCCATCAATTTTGAGCTCGTTTGGGTGATTATAATCTCAAAAGGCCGGGAATTATCGTTTGCATTCACCATCTCGTAGTAGGTTGTTAAAAACCCTTCATCCGACTCTTTTCGGATATCCACATGATATGGCTCAAATAGGGACGTATCTAACTGAAGCGATTGGGCATAGGTGGTGCAAAAATTGGCACACCATATGATAGACAAAACGATACCTGTATATAAGGACATTTTCATTGGTACAAAAATAATCCTGATCGGCTTTTTGATTATTATAAAAAGTTAATGCTTCTTCCGAAGACGAAAAACTAAACCCTTTCAAATATTTATTTTGAACGACTTGTTTCATATTATTTTCCACCTAATAATTTAATAGTTATTAATTTATTTCCTTCCCAAATACTTTCTACTTTAAGTCCTCCTCTTGGTCCCATTAGCAGAGACTCTCTCAAATAACGTCCATTAGATTGTAGTATTCCCTTGGTTCCACTATATACACCTTCCAAATGACTGCTTAATAGAGACCTTCCTGCAGCATTATCGAAAATACCAACACTTTCAAGTTGCCTTAACATTCCTGTTGAACGTTCGATATTGTGAGCAGACCCTGTAGCTTTACCAAATATGTACTCTAACTTAGTACCTATGTTAGCTCCCGTCTTAGCGGCATTTCTATTAGTTCTCTATTTCTCCTTGTATTTCTTTCAATATTTCTTTCAATTGTTTCCCTTCCTCATAGTAATTAAAAACTTCTATAAGTTGGCTGAAAGATTCTCCCTCCCACGCATTTTTGGAGTAATCAATGTTTGAAATATATTCCTCCATTGTTTCTCTACTAACTTCTTCCCCCATTAACTTATAAACCTCCTTTTCATAATCTACTAAATTAATTATTGGAGCTGGCCAATCATTAATTGCTGCAAGAAGTATATTTATTATCTCCTTTATAACGCCTGTTAATTTTTCCGATTCTTGAATCTTTTCAAGATAACTCACTGATAAACTCATTGTCCTAAATTTTTAAAGGCTTTTTGATGCCAATAGTTATACTTAGTTTTTACATCAAATACTTGTCCTGTAGTATTGTTTCGGAAATAATGTGTTTCTATTTTACTTCCTTTCTGTATCCCTGCTTCATAAACTTTCACCCAATCTCCTTTTGAGGTAGCATTTAGTTTATTTAATAATTCAGTATTTTTAATTGGAACGGTTACCTCACCTGCTGCCTTATAACTCTTTCCCATTACGTTTACAACTGATTTCTCAAGTTGAAGTCCCGTCTTAGCAGCTACGCTCTCAACGGTATTCACTACTTCTACAGTTTTAGGAGCAGCTTTTGAACCGAAAAAATTCGTTAAATAAGAGTATGAAACTTCAAAACCTGAAATTACCACTTCCCTCCATAATGCCATCTCAAGCAGGGCTTTATTGATTGGTATTAGCCCTTTCATATATGCCCGTGCTTGAGCATCTCTCTCTTCGGGACTTAGTTCAGACTTTGTATGTTTTTTCTCTCTTTTATCATCATCTTGATCACTACCTTCAGACCCTGCCAATTGCATTTTCAGTTGCCGGAACATTTCCTGTGCCTGCTCCCCATAAAATGTTTCCTTCCCATTCGGATCCACAAACTTTATGGGGTTGTCAAGCGCATAGTTATAGGGAGAATACTCACGCATGTTCTCCGCCAAGGGATCCACACTTCCCCACCTGCCAATAATAGGATCGTAATAACGGGCCCCGTAATCGTACATGCCCAGCTTGTCCTGCAACTCCTTCCCGTTATAAAGATAGTTATTTTTCGGTGATCCCGTTGCAAGTTTTGCCAGGTACTGCAACCCGTATGGGTAATAGTCCGTACCAAGGGTGGCCGATGTGGCAACACCCGTACCTCCTGTGAAGCCCGAACGGCTGTTGCCCAGATGGTCCTTCAGGATATATTCATAGTCGTATTTATTACTGCCCGCGTTCAGCAGCCTTCCCTCTTCCATCTCTACCAGCTCAATACTGCCCCCACTGTACTCGATACCATCGATGTAGTCCCTGGTCTGCCCGTTGATCCCGTTCACGCTCCGAAGCTTCCTCCCGCTTCCGTCATAGGTATAGCTAATCGTGGTTCCGTTAACCGTCACGCGCTGCGGCAAGTCTAGGTAATTGTACACCGTGGCCGTAATGTTCTTGCCCGTGTTGGCCGTGTTCACCCGCGTTTTCAGGTTGCCGTTCGCATCATACGTATAAGTGCTGCTGCCCGGAAGCATATAAGCCGTGGAGGTGTTCGTGCTCCGGTCCCTCACCGTGTCCAGCTGCCCCAGGCTGTTGTAGCTGTAAGACAGGCTGTCAGCTGTCGCGCCGTTGCTGTCCCTGCGGTTTAGCGTGGTGATGTTGCCCATCAGGTCATAGGCAACGCCCTCCCGGCCTCTGCCACCCGCCATCATACCCCAGGTCAGCCGGTTCACTTTATCATAGCCATAGCTGTACGTGCCGCTCACCGTCGTGCCGTCCGTATGCTTCCGGCTGTAGAGCTGGTAGGCGATATTCCCGTTATAATATTTGGTGGTGCCCGTATTATAGCGCAGCTCCTGGCTGAACAGTGCCGCGTTTGCCATGCGCAGCCAGCCCCGCTCGTTGTAGCTGTAGGCGATGTCCTGGCCAAAGGTACTGCCTCCGTCCGCACTGTGCAGCTGCTTCGTCTTCAGTTGGCCCACCTCGTTGTACACGTTCCTTGACACCAGTATCCTTGCCCCCTGTACCGTACCACTCTTCACTGTCTTCCACGTATCGGTTAATCTATCCCGATGGTCATAGCTGTATTCCGTGGTAACAACCAATGATGCCGTTGCACTGCCTGCATGGTGCTCACGGGTGCTCTTCTTCAGCTGATGGGTAAAGGTGTATTCGTTTTTAATATCGTCATAGTTGTTCGTGTTGTAAGCACCTCCCTTGTAGTGCTGGCTGAGCGTGCGTACGTTATCCCCTCGTTCATCGTAGTAGTACACCGTCCACAGGTAGGTGTCTGTTGTCCCCAGCACCTTGGTCTTCTTGGCAACCGGCAATCCCTGTGTCATCTTCGAATAGGCCGCCTCCGCGCTTTTGTCCAGGTTCGATGGCAGGTCGGGGATACCCGCATAACGGTCGTAATAGTTCACCTCCAGCACATCGAAGTACTGCACATCGGTGGGTACCGCCCGGTGGGTGTAACCGTGCAGGTTCCCACTGGCCGTGGAGCGCTCCTCCCACTGCGGAATGGTCTGTTCTTCGATGATCTTTGCTATGCTTGCCTGGGTCGCCGTACGGTTCTTTTCCATACCGCTGATAACCACCCGGCCCAGCCCATCATATTTATAGAAACGGTGGTAACGGGTATTGGCCGAGGGTTTGGAAAATCCATCATAACTCTCCAGTGAATCCCTTGCGTTCATGTGGATGACCAGCTGATCCATCAGGTTGTAATTGAAGTACTCCATCCCTTTGCCTGGCACCTTCCGGTGGCTCATCCGGTTCCGTCCATCGTACCGGTACTGGTAGGCATAGCGGTCCAGCCACTCCGTCAGTGCCGTCCCTGTGGGCAGCGTCGCCCGGTCCGGGGTGCCCCCAGGGGGCAGCACATACGTCAGGTTCCCGAAATCATCATATACATAGTACGTGCTCAGCATCTCGTTGGTCACCGTGCTTCCCGATGTCCGCTGGTTGAAGGTCCTTTTCAGCACCATACGGCCCTGCTTGTCCGTATATTCCTCACTCGTCCCCAACCGGGCATTGAAACCCGTTGCCGTGGGGTCCCAGTTCTCGTCCTTCCTTACCGTAACATACAGCTGGTTCGATCCGTACGACTGGCTGGCCGTCAGTTCCAGCTTCGGTGTTCCATTACTTTCGCGCCCCACCCGGTACAGCATCACCTTGCGCGTCTTCTCCACCGCACTGAGCAGTTCGTTGTTGTTGGTGGTATATTCTGTAACCACCGTGTGCCCCGTGGCCGTTGTCCTGGCAGCGGCAGGCTGCCAAACCTGACCCGGTGCGCCCTCTTCCAGCACCCGCTCCAGCGGGCTGGCCTCGTACACCGTCTTCGCAAAGGAAGGGGTCACCCCGCTTACGGCTGGGATGGTCACCGTTCCATAGTTACTGCCGCTGTTGTAATAGGTTGCCTGCGCTGTTACCGAGCTGGTCTTGTACGCCCCACCGGCACCCGTGGCCGTGGCATAGGGCAGGTATTTTTTGTCCTCCCTCCCGAAGGCATCATAGGCATGCGGCACGACCATGTCCTTTGCCGCCCCCGGAGCTGCCTTCACCGAGATCTCCTGCTCCGGCCGGCCCAGTCCGTCGTAATAGGTCACATCCTGCATCGCCTGCGTGGTCGTGGGTGCTCCCGGTACCGAGGTAAACGCCTGCAGGTAAGTGGTGGTATGGATATAGTTCCGGTTGCTGCTCAATATAGATGCCTGTACCACCGCGAAGCTAACCGTAGTGATGGCATTGCCCGCCGCATTGTGGGCCGTGATGGTATAGGTGGTCAGGGCCTTGGCCGCCGTGGGCGTGCCGCTGATCAGCCCGGTAGTTTTGTTCAGCGTCAGTCCTGCCGGAAGGGCTGGGCTGACCGAGTAACCCTGCCCTTTGCCCATCCTACGGATGCGCTGGTTCCACGTGTCGGCCACATAGATGTTACCAGAGGCGTCCGTGCACACCCCTTCGGGAGCATTGAAGGTCGCCGATAGTGGTGATCCGTTGGCAGAACCCGCCGTGCCCGTACCGGCAAACACGGTAACCGTGCCCGTAGCGCTCGCCTTGCGTATCCGGTGGTCAGTTGATACAGCCAGCAGGCTCCCGTCGGACATAAGCCATATATTGGTTAACTGCCCAAAACCACTGGCAAAGGTGCTCTTGGTACCTGTGGGGGTTACCTTGGTAATCTGCCCGTTACCGTAGTTACCCACGTACACATTGCCAGAAGCATCCACGGCCACCCCTTTGGGATAGGAAAAACCCGTGGCCAGCGTGGTTCTTCTTTCAATCTTCAGAAGCGCTAATCGCTTTCTTATAAATAGTCCTGCTTATCATACAGCTGATATCATCCATTCTCCTCTCCTTTTGATGGATTTCTATCTCAACAATTCCTGTAGAACATATAAGGTGCTCAGATCCCTATCGAGATAATGCTTCTATACTATTAAGTGTTACCTAGCTATGGCCACGTTAAGCAGGAGGGGTATCTGTGAAAAGGCTAGGGTAAGGGAATAATAAGTATTATCCAGTACTTCCATTAGTGAGAAAGCCTTGGGCCTTCGGTTCAGTGTCGATTGTCGGTTCATTTGTTTTAATGTCTATCGTGTGTAAATCTATTCCATCATGTATATTCTCCCATTTAGCATATACCTATAAAGCAATACTTCAAATACAGCGCTTTAGCATCCACGCATATGTAGCGTCAACGCTATGAGTAATAGCTACTTTTCGAAAAAATAGGTAATGTCTTATTTCGTCAACTAAGTTGGCACAAGGATAAAAAAGAAAATTTAATGAAACGAAATTTTTACACAGAAAGGCTCCCAGCTTACACCAAATTGCAAAAAGGTGATTTTGCGCAATAAAAAACGAACTGTGCAAAGGTTTGCAAATACCAATCAAATTCTATAAGTTTGTCTTGCAGGTATACAGCACCCATAACCAATATGAACCCGACATGATTAACATAAACATTAAACACACAGGTAATGATTATGTTAATCATCAAAGGCTCCATCTGACAAATGAAAAACAAAAAATAAACAGATGAAACCATTAGCTGTCGAAGAATATGATGAGCCCCATTTGATTGTTGCCCTCCAATCGGGGGATAAACAGGCTTTTAAAAGCCTGTATGAACACCTGCACCCTGCTGTTTACCGCTTTATCTATGCCATTTTAAAAGACCAAAACCATAGCGAGGAGATTCTTCAGGAAACCTTTATTACGCTATGGGCGAACCGGCATAAGCTGGACGCCCAACAAGCACTCTACCCCTATTTGTATATCGTTGCCCGACGCTTAACAATCGATGCTTTTCGCAAAGCCAGTACGGAAAATAAATTTAAAGAACGCTTGCAATACGCCGTGAGCGATACGAGCAATCACACGGAAGAACAATTATTATTACGCGATTTACGGCAATGTATTGACGAGGGAATGAAACACTTACCACTGCAGCAGCGCTTGGTTTTCCAGCTCAATCGCCTAGATGGTTTGTCCTATGACGAAATTGCCAAAAAACTCCAAATATCCCGCAATACCGTACGCAATCATCTCGTCAGTGCTTTAAAAACCATGAAGGTATTTATTTCAAAAAACGACATCACCACTCTTTTTTTATTTTTTTTCCTTTTCCACTAGTTCAATCTCCCTTCCCATCCGTATCTATATATAAAGGGGATAAAACAGTCCCTTGCTAACCAAAGATGCCCATTAAGGAAGAAAGATTCATTGCTCTTTTAACGGCTTATATTCATGAGCAAATCAACGAAGCCGAATTCGAGGAGCTGATAAACCTGGTGCAACAAGCGGATACAGACCAGGAAGACGAACAACTGGCGAGCTTATTTGATAAAGCTTGGCAGCAGGCGAACCAACAGCTCCCGATAAAATTGGATGCCGAACGTGTCTTCCGCAGGATAATGACCGCCCCACAGCTGAATACGCCCGCCCAAACGAAAAGACCTAGGATCTGGTTGATTGCCGCGAGCATCGCTGCCTTGCTATGCCTCGCCGCTTTACTCTATAGGCAATCTATCTCGCAGCTACCTAAAAAAACTAGAGAAAGGCTGTTAACGCAAAAAAAAGAAGCACCGGTATCGGGTAAAAGAGCGGTTATGTTAACCCTATCGAATGGTCATCAAATCCCTGTCAGCGCCCTTGGCGAAGGCGTCCAGACGCTTCAGTCCGGTGGTCGAGTACAACGTAATCAAAATCAGCTGATTTATACCGAAGACCAGCATGTAAAGGCTAATGCATCACCTGCTTTTCATACTATTACCACGCCAGTCGGCATGGATTACACCCTTACCTTATCTGATGGTACCCATGTACAACTCAATGCCGGTTCTTCCATTACCTATCCCATCGCCTTTCATCAGCAGGAACGAAAGGTTGAACTTCAAGGTGAAGCTTATTTTGACGTCGCCAAACATCCTAACCAAGCCTTCTTAGTGCAAGCTAAAGGCACACATATCCGCGTATTGGGAACCGCTTTCAATGTCAAAGCCTATCAAGAAGAGCGATACGTTGTCACGACCCTACTTACCGGGGGTGTAAAAGTGCAGTCTAAAGTACTTCGGCCTGGACAACAGGCACTCAGTAATGAGGATGGGAATCCCATAGCTGTTCGGGAAGTGGACGTAGAAGAAGCAACGGCTTGGCGTAAGGGCTATTTTGTTTTTGATCAGGATGACATTAAAAAGGTCATGAATACCTTAGCAAGGTGGTACGATATAGACGTGGTCTATAACGGAAATTTAGCGGGCAAAACGTTTGGCGGAACCTTATCCCGATATACGGATTTTCACCAGCTCTTGTATGCAATAGAGCGAACGGGATCAGTTAAATTCACCATAGAAGGAAGGAGGGTTATCGTGTCTCCCTAAAGAGAAAGGGCTTTGACACATAAAGTCAGGAACGCTTGGAACCGCTCCTGACCGGTAGCATCAAATGCCTGGATTTAAAAAACGTACGAATCATTTAATAAACCATCACCAAATGTATAAAAAAAACACTGCATTTCCCCGCAGATGGGAAAGAAACGCCTTATTCAAACTTATACGTATTATGAAGCTCGCAATCCTCCTCTTATGTATCAGTTTATGGAAAGTAAATGCCGCGAGCTACGCCCAGCAGATTAACCTTCATAAACAGGATGCCAGCATCACGACCATATTTAAAGAAATTCAAAAGCAGACCGACTATCATATTTTTTATGACGCGGAAATGCTTCGTAACAGCATGCCCGTTAACCTACAACTTCAGCGTGCATCGATCCAAGAGGCCATGGACCAGACCCTAGCCAACCAAGGCTTGAGCTATGAGATACTGGATAAGAACATTATTATTAAAAAAGCAGCACCAACGCCAACGATACAAGAACGAACCATCACGGGTACAGTTGTCGATGCCAACGGAAAGCCTTTACCCAGTGTGACGGTACGCATCAAAAATGGGCGCTTGCAAACCAGTACTGATGCATCCGGCCGGTTTAGTCTAAAAGTGCCTTCACCGGAGCACATTATCGTGTTTAGCCTCATCGGCTATGGTACGGAAGAGCGTACTGTAAATACCGCACAAGAAATCCGGGTGCAATTACGAGAACAGGCGGCCGACTTAAATGAAGTCGTTGTAGTAGGTTACGGCACACAAAAACGAACCGATATTACCGGGTCCATTGTCTCCGTGAGTGCTAAAGACATACAGGATATACCCGCCCCTAGTATTGACGCAGCAATGGTGGGCAAAATGGCCGGCGTACAAGTATCCCAGACAACCGGCACACCCGGTGGCGGCCTATCGGTAAAAGTGCGCGGTACCGGATCCATTGGTGCGGGTAATGAGCCTTTATATGTTATTGACGGTTTCCCCATCACCGCAAATTATGACCAGGGTGACAATCCGCTAAACTCCATCAATACGAGTGATATACAATCGGTAGAAGTGCTAAAAGATGCTTCAGCAACCGCTATCTATGGCTCCAGAGGGAGCAATGGGGTCATCATCATTACGACTAAAAGTGGGGAGTCTGGAAAAATGAAAATCGACTTAGACACCTATACCGGTTTGCAAAAGGTGACCAAGTATATCGACGTCATGAATGCACAGGAATTTGCTTCCTATATCATTGATTCACGTAACAATGCCTGGGTAGACATTGGCGGCGACATAAATGCGCCCAATGAAGAACGTAGCGCCATCTATCAAATCCTACCGGCACTTCAAAATCCCGAAGCACTCGGAGAAGGCACTAACTGGCAAAAAGAAGTCTTTCGCACCGCACCCATGCACAATGTTCAGCTTAGCTTTTCTGGAGGTAATGAGCAGATCAACTATATGACTAGTGCTGGCTATTTTAAACAAGATGGTATTATCCTGAACTCCGATTTTGAACGTTATTCTTTTCGCGTTAACCTGGATGCCAATACCTCCAAAAAATTCCGGATAGGTTTAAACTTGAGCCCAACGTATACCGTCAGCAACCCTGTAACGGCCGAAGGTCATTTTGGGAGTGGCGCCGTCGTACTGAGCGCCTTGATGATGCCGCCGAGCTTGCCTGTTTATAATCCCGATGGAAGCTATACCTCAGGTATTTCGCTGGGAAACGGTTTCAGTAGCTTGGAAAACCCAGTAAAAGTTGCTCGTGAGCTGGTCAATCACCGCACCAGCTTCCGATTGTTAGGAACCACCTTCGCCGAATATTCCTTTACCGATGCGCTAAAATACAAATTATTAGTCGGCACCGATTTGCAGAACATGAAGCATAACACCTTCCATCCATCTACTGTTGGGCACGACGGAACCCCTGCGCCGGTTGTTCCGAGTGCGAGTTATAATGCACAAGAGTCTTATAATTGGTTAATTGAACATACACTCAGCTATAATAAGTCCTTTGGAGCGCACCATATCGATGCCTTAGCCGGATTTACTGCGCAGAAAGTACGGGCCGATCTGGCCGAGATCAATGCCACCAATTTTCCGAACGACCTGGTGCAAACCATCAATGCAGGGGTGGTTTCCAGTGCCAATACTACCGCGCTGGAATGGTCCCTACTCTCTTATCTGGGCCGCGTTAATTACGACTACGCCGGTAAGTACCTCTTTACGGCCACCCTCCGAACCGATGGCTCTTCACGCTTTGGCGCCAATAACCGCTGGGGCGTTTTCCCTTCCTTCTCTGGTGGATGGCGCCTTTCCCAAGAGGATTTTATAGCCGATATAGACGCCATTAATGAGTTAAAATTGCGGG
The DNA here is from genome assembly GCF_039542865.1 of Olivibacter ginsenosidimutans. Classification (NCBI taxonomy): domain Bacteria; kingdom Pseudomonadati; phylum Bacteroidota; class Sphingobacteriia; order Sphingobacteriales; family Sphingobacteriaceae; genus Olivibacter; species Olivibacter ginsenosidimutans. Next base: position 54,011 of record NZ_BAABIQ010000001.1, read on the forward strand.
CTAGTTATGGTTTTACCGGCAATAACTTTATTGGCAATTATGATCATATTGGTTTACTCGATAATAGCAACTACGTATTTGGAGGCGGCGGGGGCAGCATCGCCAATGGCCTAATTCCCAATACCATCAGTAATGCCAACCTCAGCTGGGAAAAGAATAAACAGCTGGATCTAGCCCTCGAGCTGGGTTTATTTAACGGACGCTTATTCTTCGTTGCTGATTATTACAACAAGATAACTTCTGACCTATTATTGGGTGTACCCGTCCCTTCACTTACTGGTTATACAATAGCCACCCAAAACATTGGCCGTGTAAAAAACCAAGGTTGGGAATTTGACTTGCGTAGCCAGAATTTAACCCAAGCACTTCAATGGACCACCGACATTAACTTCTCGTTTAACCGAAACAAAGTACTTGCCCTCGGGCCCAGCGGCGAGCCTTTATTTGGCAATTATCAGCTTACCAATAGCCACATCACCGAAATAGGAAAACCCATGGGAAATTTCTATGGCTATCAGGTGATCGGCATCTTCCAAAATCAACAAGAAATCGATCAGAACCCCAGCTTTTCCGATTCAAAACCTGGTCAATTCCGTTTTGCAGATGTTAACGGTGATGGGAAATTGAGCGTAGACGACCGCACTATACTTGGTAATCCACAGCCCGACTACGTTTTTGGTATCACCAATACCTTTAGCTATAAAAATCTCGAATTAAGCTTTTTGATACAGGGCGTTCAAGGTAATGAAATCATGAATTTAGGTCGCCGTTTCTACGCCAACTTTGCCGGGACCGCCAACGGGTTAAAAGAGCTGAACAACCGCTGGCGATCGGAAGAAGATCCCGGCAATGGGTTTACGCCTAGAGCAAACCGCGATTTATCCCGCTACAGCAGCAGCAATGCCAGCGCCAACATATCCTCCACACATATCGAGGATGGCTCATTCATCCGTTTACGTAATATATCCCTGGCGTATAATTTACCCAGCAATATCCTCCAAAAATGGAAACTGCGGAACGTCCGCATTTACGCTCAGGCGCAAAACCTGTTCACCATCACCAATTATACCGGTTATAATCCGGAAGTAAGTGTAAATGGTATCAGCTCCTTAGAACCGGGAGTTGACTACGGAGGGTATCCCATTGCCAAAACGTTCACCTTTGGGTTAAACCTTGGATTCTAACGATTAACCATTAGAACAAAATAATGAAACAACATACGCTGATGAAAAAAATTATCTTATATAGTACCTGCCTTATCTTGCTGGCCAGCTCCTGCAAGAAAGGATTTCTAGACCTAGCGCCCATATCCGACACCAATACGGTCAATTTCTATCGCACCGCCGAGGATATGCGCAATGCCGTAAATGCCGCTTATGCCACATTGCAAAGCAACGGACAATACAATGCTGCCCTATATGCCATCGGCGAAGTAGCATCCGACAATACCGAAATCTTAGATGCCCAATCAGGGATTGATATCAGCCAGATCGACGCTTTTACTACCATTACCAACAATGGCATGCTCAGTTCGATGTGGAATGCACATTACAAAGGTATACTCGCCTGTAATGCCGTGATTGACCGCATTCCAGCGGTGGAGATGGACGAAACCTTAAAAGCCCAATACGTGGGTGAATGTTTATTCCTGCGATCACTCATGTATTTCAATATGGTTAGAACCTTTGGCGACATCCCCTTGGTCACCAAAGAAATCGTGGATGTACAAGAAGGTTATGCATACCCCCGTACCCCACAAGCAGATGTGTATGCACAGATCATTGCCGATCTGGAACAAGCCACGGCTACACTGCCCAACAGCTACGGGTCAGCCGATATCGGTCGTGCAACGGCTGGAGCTGCCAAAGGTTTACTCGCTAAAGTCTATTTAACCTTGCAAAACTGGCAAGAAGCGGCTAATCAAACAAAGGCCGTGATGGATCTGGGTATTTATCAGCTCATGCCCACGTACGCGAGTGTATTTGCTATCGCCAATAAAAATAATGTAGAATCTCTTTTCGAAGTACAATATAAAAAGGGCGGATTCGGGCTCGGCAGTCCATTTAACAATGCCTTCGCACCCCGCTTATCCGGACAAATTGTAACGACTATCGGTGCTGGGGGCGGACAGAATCAGCCTACTGCCGACATGGCTAATACCTATGAAGCCGGCGATCAAAGACGTGCTGCCTCGATGGCTGATGGCTATCAAGACGGCGGTAAGTTTGTGGCCGTACGCTATATCACGAAATACCTCGATCCCGCTCCATTTGATGCCGGCGATGCCGACAATAATTGGCCGGTATTACGTTATGCCGATATTTTACTGATGCGCGCAGAAGCGCTTAATGAGCTTGGGTATACCCCTAACGGAGAAGCCTTTGAACTGCTCAACAGTATCCGTAAACGTGCAGGATTAGTCGCCCGTAGTAGTACCGAACTCGGCGATCAGGAAAGCTTCCGAACAGCCCTCGAACATGAACGACGGGTCGAACTTGCTTTTGAAAACCATCGATGGTTCGATTTAGTGCGTACCGGGCGCGCTGTGGAGGTACTCCGCGCTAAGGGAATAGCTATAAAAGACCATCAGCTGGTATTTCCGATACCACAAACGCAGATTGATATCAATCCAGATGTGCTTAAGCAAAATCCGGGCTATTAATAGGCATTAAGCTTTAGGCAGTAGGCTTTAGGTGTTAACTATTAAATTAACCATTAAATAAAAATGAACCCGACATGATCAAAATAATCATTGCCCTGTGTGTTTAATGATTATTTTGATCATCAAAGGCTCCATCTGACAAGTGAAAAGAAAAAAAATAAACAGATGAAAAAATATAATATTGTCATGCTCATCACCTTGATGAGCACTCTCCTCTCCTTCTCGGTTGAAACGTGGGCGCAAGAGCATGTGCATCCTGATGCGCAGTTTGCTGAAGCGGACATCATCGGACAAAAAGCAAACGGTTTCAAGGGCATCTGGTATATGAATCAACCCTCCAATGATGAATACGCGTATAAATACAGCGGTGGTATGGCCACCTACCCTGCCAACCACCGGCCTTTTGCCATCTATGCCCCTCAGGTGCAGAAAACATTTTTCTGTTTTGGCGGAAGTGATGACGAGAACAGCACCTTATACCACAATGTCTCCTACTACGATCATAAACGGAAAAAGCTCGCAAACCCAACCATTGTTTTAGATAAAAAAACGACGGATGCCCATGACAATCCGGTTATTTCGCTAGACGACAAAGGCTATATTTGGATTTTCTCCACCTCTCACGGTACTTCTCGTCCATCGTATATATCGAAATCTAGGAAGCCCTATCAAATTGATCAATTTGAACCTATTCAGGCAACCGAAATGGTTGATGGTGAAGCAAAGCCCTTTACTAATTTTTCTTATTTTCAGGTTTATCACGTTACAGGGAAAGGGTTTATTGCCTTATTTACCAAATACAATAACAAAGGGCACCGGGTTATTGGTTTTAACACCAGTGCCGATGGGCGCAGCTGGGGGCAATGGCAGGTATTGGCGCATATTGAAGATGGGCATTACCAAGTGAGCGCCGAACGAAACGGAAAGATTGGGGTTGCCTTTGACTACCATCCTAAAGGTAAAGGATTGAATTACCGCACCAATTTGTATTACCTGGAAACCTCCGATTTTGGGAAGACCTGGACAACCGCCTCGGGAAACCCGGTTAGCCTTCCCCTTGAGGAAAAACAAAATGCCGCATTGGTACATGATTATAGCCATCCGCGCCTCAATAGTTATCTCTTAGACATTGATTTAAACGAACAAGGGAAACCCTTTATCCTCACCATCACCAGCAAAGGTTATGAAGCCGGCCCTAAAAATGCACCCCGCAATTGGACACTTTCTACATTTGACGGGCAGCAATGGACCGCCAACATCGTGACCCAGTCCGACAGTAATTACGATATGGGCTCTATCTACCTTAATGATGAAGATATCACCATTATCGGACCAACCGTAGACGGCCCACAGGCGTATAATCCCGGAGGAGAAATTGCCATTTGGCGGAGTACCGATATCGGTAAAAGCTGGACCATGGTAAAACAAGTGACCGAACACAGCGAGATGAATCATAGCTATGTTCGGAAACCGCGCAACGCACAGCCTGATTTTTACGCCATCTGGGCCGACGGCAATGCGCGAAAGCCCTCTATTTCGCACCTATATTACCTGGATAAAAACGAAACCGTCTATCAGATGCCCCGCGTCTTTAACAAAAAGCTAGTTAAGGCATCGTCAATAAACAAAGCGCCATGATCTGTAGTGTTTCCACGAACGATAATGCCTGGGACCTCGTACACGTGGGTGCCGCAACGCTGCCCATTTTAGCGATCTTTTGGGCGCTCGTATTTGCTAAATGGAAAGGGCACTGGGCCAGTCTATTCGCCCTTGGAATTGCCAGCATCGTAGCCTATTCCGTTTTTCATATACCCGTTCAAGCAATTACGTTTTCAAGTATCCGGGGTATGTTATATGGACTATTTCCGGTATCTTGGATTGTCATCAATACCTTGTTTCTTTTTAATCTAAGCGTAGAAAGTGGTCAGTTCAACATAATTAAACAGCACATTGCCGCCATTACACCTGATCCACGTTTGCAGGTGCTACTGGTGGCCTTCTCTTTCGGCGCCTTTCTAGAGGGGACCGCAGGATATGGAGCGCCAGTAGCGATTACAGCAGCCATGTTAGTAGGCTTGGGTTTTCAACCCCTTCAAGCGGCAGGTATTTGCCTGATTGCCAATACTGCACCAGTTGCCTTTGGTGCCGTAGGTATCCCCATTACCGTTTTAGCCGATATTTCTGGTTTACCGGAAATGGCTATTTCCCAGACCGTCGGGCGTACATTACCCTTCTTATCTTTGATGATGCCGATGTATCTCATTGTTCTCCTCGCTGGCTGGAAGCGAATGATAGAAATTCTTCCCGCCTTGATCATTTCGGGCGGCTCCTTTGCCTTGCTACAGGGATTCTCGGCAAACTTTATCGGTCCTACACTGCCGGATATTATAGCTGGGCTCGGTTCTTTGCTTGCTTTATGGGGCTATTTACGTATCCGCAATGCGTCAGCAGCAAAAAAACAGGCACAGGGTACTGTCCTGCGTGCCTTCAGTCCGTTCTTACTATTAACGGTATTTATTATCCTCTGGGGCATACCCATCGTCAAACAAATGCTCGATCAATGGGCACAAGTCCGAATCAACATTGGTTCAAAAGCGATGATCATCCCCTATCTTTCGACACCTGGTACGGCCATTTTGTTAGCCTCACTATGTTCGATTCCCCTTACCGGGCTCTCCTTCCGCCGTGTGATCAGTATTTATGGAATAACCTTAAAACAACTGCGCTATGCCCTACTCACCATTGCGACAATTATGGGTTTTGCCTACCTCCTTAACGATTCCGGTATCACGTTCACCCTTGCCATTGCCATGGCGAATACAGGGGTACTCTATCCGCTTTTTGCGCCGATACTCGGATGGCTCGGTGTATTTATAACCGGCTCAGACACCTCTTCCAATGCGCTGTTTGGCAAATTACAATACCAAACCGCCCAGCGCATTGGGCTCAATCCCCTTACTATGGTGGCCGCTAATGCCTCGGGAGGAGTCTTAGGAAAAATGATTTCGCCACAATCCATCGCCGTGGCAGCGGCCGGTAGTGGCTTAACAGGCAAGGAATCCAATTTACTACGCTATACGCTCAAACACAGCTTTATACTCCTAGGAATTATCTGCATCATTGTCTTATTGCAAGCCTACCTTTTGGAAAGCATCATACCCGACACGTCGCAGATTCAGGATCTTATAAAGATACATCATAAACCTTACGCTACCCAACAAGAAGCTAGCCGAGCGATGTTCGGCTAGCTTTTTTTGCATTCCTATACCCATCTTCTATTGACTATTAAAGATCTGTAAGCGTATTTCACCTATTTCAGCTTAGCACGGTTATTGTAAATTAAGAGAAAATACCATTCATGAACAAAACAATCTTATATGTCGACGATGACGATACTGTCTTAGCCGTTATGAAAGATATTCTACACTGCGAAGGATTTAATATCATTGTGGACGACGGAAACTCACTTTTTAAAATACTCCATAAAGAACAAATTGGGTTGATTTTTATGGATGAGAGGCTAAAAAAAGGTTATGGCAGTGATCTTTGCAAACACATAAAAGCCTCCAAAAGCTTTAACAATATCCCGGTAATCATGGTTTCTGGCCAGTGGGCTATTCCAGAAATTGCCCATGAATGCGGGGCCAGCGGTTTCATCCGGAAGCCTTTTGATATGTACGATGTTATATCCCTAATTAATCTTCATTATACTCACCGCCAAAAGTAGATCCGCTAACGTATGTAAAACTAGACAAGCAAAGCGTTCCTTATACAAAGAATAGGACATTAAATCTCACTCAACCATCAAAACATATAACAATAACTAAAAAAATAAATCAAAACAATTGTTTAAGATTTTCATTATTTACAAAATAAACAATTAATTAAAACTAATAAACGTTATGGGAAATTTACTTTATATTATTGCAGTAGTATTGGTCATCATTTGGGCCATTAGTTTTTTCGGAGGTTATGTAGACGGTGGCATTATACACGTATTGTTGGTCATTGCTATCATTGCCATTTTACTTCGTGTTATCAGAGGTGCTGCATAGCCTATGCAGTAAAATCAACATGAGCAAGTGGTGTTTACTATTGCCACTTGCTCGTGTTTACTGTTAGGCACTATCGCGTAAAGCCTTGATTTTATCATGTGCCCTCTTAATTTCGGCAGCCTGTTGGGTGATCAGGGAAGTAGCTTCTACCGGGAAGGTACCTTCTTTAAGGGCATCATTATAAGCCTTTTTTATAGCGTCTTCGCCGCGTTCGGCCTCTTCAAGAATGCTTTTGCGATCACTACCTCCAAACAATGATTTAATGTCTATCCAAGCCCTGTGTAAGTTGCCCGCAGCGCTGGTACCCGTTTCTACGTCGTCCGTATAACGGCTCGCGAGCGAGGTAAGCTCTTGGCTAAATTTACGGCTTTGCGAACTAAATTCTTGAAATAGAGTTTTGAGATCCAGATTCTCGTCTTTAATATCGGCCATTGCCTTTTCGAACCCTGCTACGCGATCATTATTGATTTCAATCAAATCATTGAGCGTTGATACTACATTTGATGTTTCCATAAGTATATTTTTTTGATGTCTTAACTAAACGTACAAATAAGAAATAAGTTTTCTTGTCTACCCCACGATAGTCAAATGTTACGGATATACCGTCAATATTTCCGGATATTCATTACTTATAAATTAAAAAATACAGTCAGAAGAAAAATAATTTTCCAAAATAAACAAACATATCCTCTTATGGGAGCGTTGATAAGAGAAGCTGCACGACTACAGCCTTAAATCATCGTTAATGGATAAAAAATATTTGAAAAACACGAATTCCATACCAATCAGCTATGACCTGATTGTTCAGGCCATCGATACCGGTATCAACGGTGTAGTCATCACCGACAACAATTTACCGGATCATCCCATAATTTATTGCAATGCTGCTTTCGAAAACTTAACAGGATATCAACGATCAGAAATTATCGGGCATAACTGCCGTTTTCTTCAGGGAAAAGACAGGCAGCAGCAAGAAAGAAAACGTATACGTGAAGCAATAGAAAAAGGTGAGAGCTGTAAAGTGGAGATCCGCAATTATAAAAAAAACGGCGACCTATTCTGGAATGACTTGACAATATCTCCTTTGAAAACACAAGATGGCCAGATTACACATTTTATTGGTATACAGCATGATATTAGCGATCAGCGCGCATTATACGACGACCTGGAACGGGAAAGGCAAAAGCTGGAACAGCGGATAGAGGAACGTACCGAGATATTACAAAATGAGCGCGAGTTTGCCGACAGTATTTTGGAAACCATCCGCGAAAGTCTTCTAGTAATGAATGCTGACTTGAAGGTTATTAGTGTTAACCAGCACTTTTTAAGAACGTTTAAAGTATCGAAGGCCGACACGGAAAACCAAAAACTCTACGACTTAGGTAATGGCCAGTGGGATATTCCACAATTGAGAATTCTCTTAGAGCAGGTTTTACCCACCAATAATCCTGTACTTGACTTCGAAGTGGAGCATGATTTTCCGCATATTGGAAAAAAAATCATGTTATTGAATGCGCACCGTGTAGAACTTGCCGGCAGTTATAAAAATCGCATCCTCTTGGCCATTGAAGATATTACAGAACGTAAAGTAATTGAAGAACGCAAAGACGACTTTCTAACTATTGCCAGCCATGAACTGAAAACCCCATTAACAGCCATTAGTGGTTACATACAGATCATGACCAGAAACATTCCTTCAGATGCCGGTGTGCAATTTCGTTCTGCACTGGCAAAGGCAGAACAAAACCTATCTCGCTTAAACAGCTTAATCGGTGAACTATTGGATGTATCAAAGATTCAGAGTGGCAATATCAAACTGCATATGGAAATGTTCGATTTTGATAAGATGATGGTCGAAATTGTTGATGCCATGCGATGTACGACCACCTCGCATACCATTACCTTGACGGGTGATGTAAGTCGCACGGTATATGGTGACGAAGTCAACCTTTCTCAGGTTGTTTCGAATCTCATATCCAATGCCATTAAATATTCTCCCAACGCACGGGAGGTAGGTGTATTTGTAGGCACGGTTAGCGACTATGTAAAAGTGTCTATCAGTGATACCGGCATCGGCATTAGTCCAAATGAACAAGGTCGGATTTTTGACCGTTTTTATCGGATTGATCAAACACAGAAGAAATTTCCCGGCATGGGGATTGGTTTATATGTTTGCAATCAAATTGTAAAGAACCACCAGGGCACTCTTTGGGTGGAAAGCGAAAATGGAAAAGGATCAGTATTTAGTTTTACAATTCCACTAGGAAAAAAGTGATAAGTGATGAAGCCAACAATTGTAATATGTGATGATGACCAAGCAATTCTGGAAATGCTTGAAATGGTTTTAGATGACGGCACAAAAAATATTATATTGGTATCTAACAGTACCGACATTTTTAATGTTCTCGCGTATAGTCGTCCATGTGCGGTATTACTTGATCTTTGGATGCCTATTCTTTCCGGAGATCAAATATTGAAAAAACTTCGAGCAACAAAAGAATATGCGCAACTACCGATTATCGTTATTTCTGCTAGTAGAGAAGGCGAATCTGTTGCCAGAGAAGCTGGTGCAACCGCTTTTTTAGCAAAACCTTTCGACATATCTCAACTTTGTGAAACGGTGGAGGCCTATATCACGTCATAACAACACGGCATGACTAGAAAACAAGATGATGAACCCAACGAAAAACAATGGTTCATTAGGTTTAGAGCCTGTTTAAATGCTAAAATGATTAAGGGGATATTTCAAAATTTATTGAATATCGTCGATACATGCGGTATTGGCAATAAAATTCCATTCCCTAGAAATTGGGATCGATAAATTTCGAAACACCCCCCTCTATATAGCATATCGCTTTTTTATGGATTAGGCTCCTTTTCCTGTCCTTCCTTAGCCGCCGTAGCAACAGCCGACGCCATGATACCTGCGGTGGCAAGGTAACCTGCTATGCTAAGTACCGTAGGCGGTAAGGTAATGGGAGCAGTCAACAGCGCGCCGCCAATGGCACCCAAGGTTAAACCGATCGTTCGTATTTTTTTAAAAAATTTCGGTGTGGGTGCCTGCACCCTTTCTATGATTTCTTTCATGTTTTTAGCTATGAGATGTGAGACATTAGAGGTGAGATTTGAGATGGTTAGCGACTATTCGTTTCTACGCTCTTCCAGAAACTCCATGCGCTGCCGCAACAAATTGTAATTCGTTTTGAGCGCTGCTTTTATTAATTGTATACTGGCTTTCATTCGTGCCATATCTTGCTCTACTTTTCTGAAATTGCCATGCAATTGCTTTAGAAAATAAGCAATAATGGATAATAAAATGCTGATAATCGCACCTAATAGCGTCATCCATTCCGTGTTCGTTAATACATTCATTTTTTGTTATTTATTAGGAGGTAACTCAGAGCGCACCATTTACAACGGATAACATGCGACCCTCTTCGGCAGCGGTTGCCAAGAGTGGATAGACCCGTTTATAGGCTGCCGCCGAGTGCAATACCCGGTAATCACCATCGATAAATTGATAATAACTGCCCGTAAGCAGGCAACCACTCGTGTCGGTATGGTAATTACCGACGTGGAAGAAAACCAAATTGAAATTAGGAATACCCCGTATTTCCACCATTCCTCGGTGCATCAGGTTGTAACGGCTACGGTAACGATTATTCATACTAGCTGTGCCATTCAAACACAAGGGATATTCGCCTTGGGGGATAGCGGTCATGCCGGGAATCTTTTCATCCCTAACCTGATCCTCTAGGATGTAACAGGCAAAAAGCCCGTTGATATATAACTGACCGAGGGTCGTGTTTAGGCCCTCGGCAATTCTTAGTAGTTTGATCATAAGTTATGCGGTTAAGATTATTTTTCCTATAAACTGACTGTTGGCGAACCGTTTACCTTCCCTGGTGCTCACGCAAGCGTATACTAACCATTCGCTACCTATAGGTTCTGCACTTAAATCGATCGTAACATTTGCATGTATACGTTCAGCCAGCGCACCGAGCACGATCTTTTCTCCCACATGGTAGGCCACCACGTAAACGGTGTCGTCAGCAAAAGCAGGAAAGACAGTCAATCCAGACAGCCATTTTACCTCTACTATCTTATGGGTTACCGACATAGAAAGCTCTAACAGTTTGCAGAGAGATCCTCTGCTCAGCTGTATCTTCTCGGGGTTAATTTTTAAATCCGGAAAAGATCCTTCTACAGCGACACTCACGGTTAAGGAAACTGCTCTGTTCATTGCAGCCGTTTTGCATTTAGGGCCCGAAGGCATAGCCCAGCCACGGTAAACGATTTCCTTCAGCGGCGCTAAAAAACGTATAGCTAAGGCCAATTTAGCGCGCCATTCCACCTGTCCCGGACTAGGTTTTCTCTTTTTCCTTTTCGGTCGGCTGCGAATATAAAACCCGAAAGGTCCGTTGCATCCGACAACATCACCCACTACTCCGGAAAAAGCATGCATGTGATAAAATTTTGCCATGTTATCTTGGGATTAGTACTATTGAAAAAATAGACAAGGAACTGTGCCTGTGAAGACACAGTTCCCGGCTAATTACCTATTCTAGGGTATGCGAACCAGCATATACGGTTGGTGATATGAGCTTCCCATCCCTGCTCATTGCGAATAGCCATACCTCTCCTGTATGTCCTACCGACTCTGCATCCAATGGAATCTCCACCTGACCTTCTCCACGGGTTACAACGGTATCTGCCGTATAGAAAAGCTGCTGTTCCTGATCGTAGAGTAAGGTATAGACCTCGTCATCTGCCTTTCCATTAAAAGGTGTCGTCTGTGGATTCCACGACAGGGTTAGGATGCCTGAAGCTAAAGCAACTGATACCCCTCTGGGCTGCAACAAAGATCCATTGCTAAACTGTAATTGGCTATAGTTGATACTAAAATCTGGATACTCGCCTTCCACAGCGGGGAGGTTACGAGCCATCACCAAATTGAACAGTGTGGCATGAGATGTATCCAGATTTGCGAAGCCTATTTCCATTAAACCACGTAACGGTAACAGCAAGCGTCCCATTAAGCTAAACCGTAATTGCTGGGCAATTTGACCTTCCGAAAAAGGTTTTGTCCGCTTTTTACTAAGCCCACGCATGTAATGAATACTTCGCCAGCTGCTGCCGATAACACTTCCTACCTTCCCTGAAAAGGTGCCGTTCGCACCATTGACAAATTTTGCCATGTTTTTCTCTTTTTTTTGTTAAAAAATAAACCCCAGCGCTTCTTTGTAATACCGGTATTTTACGCTGACAGAACAAACATAAGCAGCTATTCATCAACATCCTATAGCACATAACAGCTTGTCTATCAAAAGTCTATATAAAACATATTTTTGTCTTATACCTGTCTATTAAGTGTCTGGAAACTCATCAAAATTTAGTCAGTAATCAAGAAAGGGGCACGCATAACTATTCACCTCATTGTGCTGAAACACTAACGGGTAAAGCTTGGGTGCTTCGTGCACATTGGTAACGAACTAAAAGTAGACAGCCATTCCTTTTTTCCATTGGAGTCTCGTTCAAAACCAATACGAGTCCCATTCCAGCTAGCATGCAGTACCCAAGCCAACTCCAGAGGTATCCGAAGCGTGGCACCGTTATCCTTCGCCTCGGTAGTATCGTCTACAACGTTCGATATCGCTTAAACGAAATTGCCTTTTTCGGCGCTTCACCGCTACAACGGGGAGATCACCGCGTTGTGTCAAGCGGCCAATCGTTTTGTCAGACACTCCAATACGGTCTGCTGCATATTTAGCATTGTATAATACTTCATCTGAGAGCGTTTTAGGCATCCCCTCTTGAGCAAGTAATGAAGCGTTGAGAAATTCTGTTTTTTTTTCGCTTTTTTGCGGATCATGCATCGCGTCTAATAACGCATGTATACTTTTTACGGTTTCTAATAATTGGTCAAATTTGTTAAGCATCATAAAAATTAGTCGATGTGGGTCATAAGAAATCAGGTTAATGGTTTAAAAATTGTCTTCAGCATATATATATATCAAAGCGCATATTCTGACAGCCAGTACTGAAAATCTCTGGACATATTTTTACCACCCACTGTAAGTGGGTTTTTCACATAACGCAGTTTCACTTTACCATCGTGGTAATGTTGATAATAATCGGTAGAAATAACAAAACTATAGGAAATGCGTACAAATTGATTTTTGGGTAACAGACAATATACATCTTTCAATGCATGCTGAATAAACAATTTCGATTCTGCCATGATGAGGTTAACACCCCCATCTTTTGCTTCCAGGTAAATGATATCCTCGAAATTTACTTTTACATTCTTTTGGCCGTTCATTTCACTGACAATAAAATAGTCATGCCCCGTCATCACGCCATTTAAGACCGCATGATGGTTATGCTTGCGCAGATCGCTAATCACTTCTACAAAGCGGCCTTTTGAAAAAGGTTTCAGTAAAAAGTTGGCTACCTTTTGTTCAAAACCATCATAAGCATAGTTACGATGTGCACTGCATAACACCACCCGCGTAACTGGATTTACTTGTTTGAGCACTTCTAAGCCGCTCATTTCCGGTATCTCTACGTCTAATATCAGCACATCAGGTGTAATTTTCATCAATTTATTAACCGCCTCCATCCCGTTTTGTGCAGTCAGTACCACCCGAATACCACTCACTTGTTCAGCCAGTTCGCGCAAAAAGCGCAAGGTTTCTGGATCGTCTTCAACGATTCCGATTTTTAAAATTTCCATGATTATTTGTTAAAGTTGATGTATTAATTAACGTTTACGATTAAAAGGAAGACAAAAATGCCTTCTTCTTCCCAATGAAGCAGCTTTGCCTGTTGGTTATACTGATGATTCAATCTTTTACCCAAGTTTTTCAGTCCCATACCTTTACCTACAGTATGCTCTTGGTTAACCGAAATACGGTTAACACCTGTTATGACCAAAGTATCCCGATTGGCCCCTATCCGGATAACCGACCCTTGCTTTTTAGGGTTGCGTATGCCATATTTCACCATGTTTTCAAAACAGGTAATCAAAGTGAAGGAAGGAACGCGAAAACCTTTAATAGCACCAAAGCAGAAGCAACTGATTGGTGAAGCATGGATGTCCCGACCATAATAGGCATAGGCCAGTTGATGGACGTGTTCCAATTCGCTTTTTAAGGTTACACTACGAAGTCCGGCGGTATTATAGTCGTCCAAGGTATAATTAAGTGCCTCCGAAAGGTAGAGTAAACGTTCTGCAGCCACGTGATTAACTACCCTGACATAAAGGTAACAACGATGAAAAGCATTCATCAAAAAATGCGGGGCAACCATGCCTTTGATTTCCTGGTGCTGATAGTTCTTCACCCTCCGCCAAAGCTCATTAACCTGTTGTCTGCCTTTTCGAAATACCTTTTTTGCTTTAAACAGCTTGTAGCAGACCCAATAGATACCTGCATATTTACCCATTTCTTTTAATACACGGCAAGCGTTGTAACAAAATTGCCGATACGTAAAGGGTACCTCTTCCACATATAACTGTATACCCATTTTAGGCATCCAAGCATATACAAGGTAATAGGCCAGCAAGGGAAGCATGACCAGCAATAATATAGCAGCACACAGCATTTTGATTACTTTCCATCGATGGAATAAACAGAAAAAGCAGGTTAACTCAGCATAAAAAGCCATCGCCATTAACAGCACCAAGAACACGATGCGGCCAACAGAGGCATTTGGATAATTGTTTACGTTGTAAACGTACATGGCGATGCCGTAGCACGTCCATCCTACAACATGCCCCATAACCATGCGCCCAGATAATTCAGGTAAACGTTTTGCCATCCATTCTTATTTTGGTTTACGTTTGCTGGAAATCGTGTCAAGGTGTGGTCATTTCCAGTAAAAAGATCGGGTTAAAGGTAACAGCTTTTTAATGCATTAACAAATACATGGTAGGCTGTTTCGGTAATGACATAGCTATTCAGCTGTTTCGTATCCAATAAGTAGCAATGCCGATTCGTCCGATAGGGAAGCGATGTGGTTAGCACGTCTCCATTTAACAATTGGGCATTTTCCTTCTGTTCTGCGTATTGGTTTTCCCGCCATTTAGGTGGGATTAACCAATTTTCCCATTGCCAGTGACGTTTTCTTACCTGTTGCTCCAAAAAATTAAACAGCGCTTGCATGCATTGTTGTGCATACGCATTACGCGATGCGGCTTGGTCAGGCCAAATGGGTTCGTCTATTTGTAGAAAGGGCACCTCGGCATCCGTACGCGGTACTAAAACCGGATAGACCGGTTTCTTTGTCAAAAAGGAAATAGACGCCAATCCGTGATGCACCGGCAAACATCGCTCAAAAAAGGTAATCTCCGTTGTGCCTTGTTGTTTCGGTTTGGGTAAGCAACCCGAATCTCCATCGGCATAAATGAACACGTAATAGCCTTTTTTCAGGAAATCGATCAGTTTTTTAAGCACCATACGATCTTCTGCCACCAGCAATTGAAAGTCGGCACCACCACCTGCCGGCCGTAACCGCTGATAAATCTGATTAAACAACAACGCTTGTTGACTATATACCTCCTGAGATACCAATAGTACAAAGGGTATACCTTGGCGCATGAACCACTGGTTCAACAAACGATACGAGCCCAAATGAAACGTAGCGATCACTCCGGGCTCTTTCCATTGGTTCAATAGACCAGACCATCTTTCGGTATTTACGGCCTTTAATGCCATCTGGCATTCCTGATCATGAATAGCCAATAGCTGGTTTACGCGTGCCCGTTGATAGAGGTGCAATAGGGTTGATTTGGTAAAGTTTAGTCCAAAATAGTGGAAGTTAGCGACAAAGAATGCGAACGATCGGATATGACGATCGTTGTTCAGCATATCCGATAGCTGAACCTTTTTCGCAAGTGCTTGTATGGTTTGTTGATACTTTTTCATCTGTTTATAATTATTTATATGTGTATATGTTCAACGGCATAAATGAGCTCGTTTCACTCGGTTTGTTTTTTAGTGGTCAGATGGAGCCTTTGATGATTAAACCCCGAAAGGGTTCATGAACACAAAAGCAACATTTAAAATCTGTGAATAAATAATCATTGCCCTAGGGGTTTAATGATTATTTTTAATCATGTCGGGTTCATTTATTGTTTTTAGGAGGATATGCAGAAAAACTCATGGCTAGTCGCTGCGGCTTTTCCGCATATCCTCGATTAGCATTTCATGACGGCAGCCTTGCAAAGCAAGGCCAAACCTCTTAGCCTAAAGAATATCAAAAGGGCATTTGTTCTCTTTAGGATCTACTTCATCACGTTCCAACAACTGTTGGAAACGAAGGGGTTGCTTACCTTGGGGTAACAACCGGTTAACGAGTTCAATCGATAATGTGGACATCTTTTTTATTTTTTGGTTATCACAAAACCCTGGTTGCGGATCAGGGTACTATCCGACTTCCTACATTGGCCAAAGAAGATTGTTGATGATCATGCCGTAAAGATGGCTTTCCTGAACATGCTGTCAAAAATTTTCCAGCACTTAGCCCAAAACGCCTATTAGAAATTCGGGAAAACCTTTTTTTAGCTATTCTATCTTCGTTTTCTTTAAATCTATTGAGTAAAAACGGCTATCTAATATTCTATTCCCTACAATTGAACGATTTTTTGCATTTTGTCTGATCGAAAACCAGTATTATCGATTAGCTTATTTACTATTCGTGAGCTATAAACCAATAGGATGCATTTCAACGCATTTATGGTTGAATGATTAAATCAAATGTATGCTATCGACTTTGCCGCTTAAGGAATTATTGCTTCGTTTAGGTTCCCTGCGCGAAGAAGCCTGGCAAGAGTTGACCATGCGTGTTCAGCAACGGATATATAAACCCTATAAATCTATTATCTTACCCCCAACCGGTGTCATTTATGTTCAGGAAGGTTTATTGAAACAGTACCAGCGTAGCGAAAGAGAGGCTGCCGCCATTACCCGTTTCATTACCACCAACCAGCATATTTTTATTCCCACCCAGCCCGATAACCTTTACATCAAAACCATTTTAGAAAGTACCTTATGGTATTGGGAAGGCGAAGCGGTACACTCGCTATTATTATGTTATCCAGAACTTTATGCGCTATACCAGCAGCTGCGCGACCGTTACGATGCCTTGTTGGATATTCGTATGCGCATTTTGGAAAGCAAACACATCCAGAAGCTACAGCTATTTCAGGAACATTTTCACAAGATACGGCCTTATTTGCGTGCGAAGGATATCGCCAATTACATTGGCGTACATCCCAATTACATCAGCAAGTTGTATAAGACATAATACTGCACTATAATAGTGCGTTTTTTATTAAACATTGCACTATCACAGTGCAGTATTATATCTTTGTAAAAAATTCATTGTTCATGAAAAAATTATTGGAGTACTTTCATAAGCTTCTGACGGAAACAGCAACCACGTTTCTTCGTTATAGTTATGCCGAAATAAATTGGGAAGCCAGAATGATTGGGCTTACGGGGCCAAGGGGAGTGGGGAAAACTACGCTCATTCTTCAATATATCAAGAAAAACCTAAATCCGGCAGAAACGCTTTACGTAACCGCCGAAGATTTTTATTTCGCTGACCATAAATTGATCGATTTAGCAGATGCTTTTATGAAACAGGGTGGGAGATACCTCTTCATAGATGAAATCCATAAATACAAGAACTGGGCGAAAGAGCTCAAATTGATTTATGATTACTATGCGGAATTACACCTTGTCTTTACGGGTTCCTCAATATTGGATATTAATAAAGGCGCTTCCGATCTAAGTCGAAGGGCTGTGATGTATCATATGCAAGGTTTGTCGTTCAGGGAATATTTACAATTGTTTCACCAGCTTACAGCAGAAACGTACACACTAGAAGATATTTTAACACATCAGGTAAAAATTCCGGATTTAAAGCATCCATTGAAATATTTTGCCGATTATCTGAAAAGAGGCTATTATCCCTTTTCCTTAGAGGGCGACTTTGAAATACGTTTGCAACAGATCATCAATCAAACGCTAGAATCAGACATTCCGTTATTTGCCGACATGAATGTAACAACCGGAAGAAAATTAAAGCAACTTTTGGCCATCATTTCCAAAAGCGTTCCCTTCAAGCCTAATTTTTCCAATATTGCCACCATGCTCTCGGCTAGCAGAAACAATATTGCAGACTATTGCTTATATATAGAAGAAGCAGGAATGATCGCACAATTAAGGGATGACACAGGAGGAATAAGAGGGCTGGGAAAAGTCAACAAGATTTATTTGGATAACCCGAATTTAGTATACGGATTGGCTGAAAGCAGCCCCAATATTGGTAATGTGCGTGAAACATTTTTCTTGAATCAGCTACGTGTTAAACATACAGTCAGGGCTTCAACAATGGCCGATTTCCAGATAGATGATATGACTTTCGAAATAGGGGAAAAAACAAAGGGCCGGAAACAAATACAAGACATCGAGAAAGCCTATGTGGTAAAAGATAATATTGAAACTGGTTTTCTGAACACCATCCCCTTGTGGCAATTCGGGATGACTTATTAAGGATATCCCCTATTTTATTTGAGCATGGTGGAGCAAGCGGTGTTGCTTTAGCTTGGGAATTACAATTGCTAGCAACTCCTGTACTTCAAGAAAATCAGTAATCTAAAGATACCGATCTTACCCTGTGTAAGATCGCTTATAGGATAACAAATTTAAACGTTAACTGTATTATTATTATGCTTGATATCGTTATAGAAGCCAGAAAGGCTGAAATTTCCTCAGGTTTTGCCGTTAAACGCATCCTTCCCTATCAACTTCGTAGAATGGTTGGGCCCTTTATTTTTATGGATCATGGCGGCCCTGTACATATACCGAAAGCGACTACAAATTCCCTTGACGTATTACCGCATCCACATATCGGTTTATCCACGGTCAGTTATCTGTTTAGTGGGCGTGTAACCCACAGGGATAGCCTTGGTGTGCAACAGGTAATAAAGCCTGGCGAAGTTAACTGGATGACTGCAGGGAAAGGTATTGCGCACAGTGAACGTTTCGAAGATCCGGCGATGCTGGCCGGAGGAGAACTGGAAATGATACAAACATGGGTAGCACTTCCTGAAAAGGATGAAGAAAGCGATCCAACCTTTGATAACTATAAACCCGATCAACTACCCATTTTTACAGAGAAGGGTGTTTGGATGCGCTTGATTGCAGGAGAAGCATATGGCCTGAAAAATAAGGTTAGGACACATTCTCCGTTATTCTACGTACATGTCCTGTTAGATCAAGGTACTCATTTCGGCTTACCCATTGGGCATAGTGAGAGAGGGGCCTACATTGTCAACGGTAGCGTGGAAGTGAATGGGAACACCTACATCGCAGGACAGCTGTTGGTATTCACCAAAGGGGTTGACCCCTTGATTATAGCCAAAGAACAAACCACGTTAATGATGCTTGGCGGTGAACATCTGGGAGAACGGTACATCTGGTGGAACTTTGTCTCCAGTAGAAAAGATAGGATTGAACAAGCCAAAGAGGATTGGAAACAAGGGCGTATTGATCTACCTCCTATGGATAATGAAGAATATGTTCCCCTACCCGAAGGAAAAAGCAAACCTGCGGGAGGCCCTCCCCCCAATGCCCTTTCTTGACGATATATACCGAAACCTATTATCCGGGCTATATTGAAATATGGACTTGGTTAGTAATTCGCCGTTTTCATTTTTAACGTATTTTCTCCGACATTGTATGCATAAACAGATGCCGGCAAAAATGTAAAGTTTAATTCGCTCACCTTTTTCGCTCCTATTTTGTCAATGGTTGTTATCAAGGCGCTAGAGAATTGGTTAGCCTTGCAGAATTTTATTAAGCTTAACAAATCTTGTGGCATATTAAAGTATCGGTTGCTCCATTTTATTTCAACTCCCCATACCGGTTTAAACTTTTTATCGTCTACCAGCACCAAATCCACCTCGCCTTCTTTTCTGCCATCTTTCCACCTGGCGTAGGTCAGGTCTAAATGTTCACGATGCATCCATTGCGATAAAATGGCTGTTTCTACCATATTGCCCATTTCTCCGTCTGTTTCTTTAATGGGCGAAAACAATGCTGTTCTTAGCGATGGGTTTGTTAGATATACTTTAAAACTTGTTACGCGCTTTAATCTTTTTGCGTTGATATCTACTTTATTCAATACCTTGATCAAAAAGGCCGCCTCTAGATACTCCAAATATTTCTTCAACGTTTCTTTCTGTATCCCACTGTCTTTAGACATCGCTTCATAGGAAAATTCGTTACCCGTATTATAAGCAATATAAGTAAAGAATCGATTCAATTCCTGCACATCTTTAATGCCATATAAACTTGGCAAATCTCTTAAAAGCACTTTATCAACAATGTCATTCTTCACATAGCGCCCCATGTCTTTCTGTATCTTCTCCGATAATACAACTTCGGGATAGCCACCAAAATTCAAATATTGCAAAAACTCCACATTCAGGGCGTCGATATTGTGCGTAATGCAATACGAAATCTCTTTGTCTGCATAAGGAATAGTTCCTTTTTTGATAAGATGATCCATTTTTTTTAGGTGAATAAATTCCTGAAAGGTCAATGGAGGAAGCATAAAATCGGTCAGTCTTCCTGCACCACTTTCTGTACTATGCCATTTTAAAGCAGCAGCAGCCGATCCGGATACAATGAATTTGGTTTCGGAATAAGAATCTACCAGTATTTTGAGATGACGTTCCCAATCTTTTAAGTACTGTATTTCATCAAAAAAAACATAGCAACCTTCCAAGCTTTTAAGTTGCAATGCTTCTTTACAAAGATTTAAAATCTCTTCCAGACTTAAGTGTATATATATGGGATTGTCTATACCAACAAAAAAAATGCGTTGTGGATTAACGTCTTCTTTAATTAGCTGCTCAATGGTATGGAACATCATAACGGTTTTTCCTACCCGCCTGGGCCCCATCAATACGACAGCGCGACGAATATCACGTTCTGTCACAAAGGGATAAAACAACGTAAAATACAAACGTTTTGACATTCCCTGATATACTGTAGGAATCTCTTTGCTAACCCACCAGGGATTTTCATATTGTAACCGCTCAATAATTTTCTCTGTAGGAATAAGACCGGAAATATTCATATTGACCTTTATTTATTACAATAATAGCAAAATAAACACATTTAAACAATTCTATTTATACAAAAATGTATTAAATAACATAAACATGTATTGTAAAATTATCTATTTGAACGATTGGCATGCTTCACTGTCCATAAATCTTTTACCATTTACAATTATTTAGGAGTTTTTGTTAGTACAAACTATCCATCTTCACAATAGGTAAATGATAAAGCTAAAACTTGACTGGTTCTTTCTAACACGACAATCGATTTCACGCCGCGGAGTATAGCGAAAATCGCTATACATTAACATTTCTTACGAAATAACGTAAGAAACCTGAGTTTTTCGTGTGCAATTGTGCTTTAAATTTATGGGTAAGAAAACAATATAAACAAGAGTTATGAAAGCGCACATTATTCACACGAGAAAATTCGCTCTCTTTCGGCAAGGCCGTATCCTAATCATTAGCGATCGGAGTGTTTTGGAAGCACCACATCGCGTATTTCAGATTTATAAACAAATAATTATTTATTCACTAAAGTTTTTGGAGCCCTTTTTTGATGTATAAAAAGTTCATTGTTATGCGTAATGCAAAAATAAAATTAGCAGGTATCTTAGCTATTGCACTCATTGGTACTACATTAAGCGTAAAGGCTTTTATGGAAAAAGACCCAACTGAAGCAAGCGCTGCCAAGGTTAAACGAGTTTCATTTCCCCACGAATTCATGGTACAAACCTCAAATGGAAATTTTGAAGGTAGCGATGATGATTCGGGTATCTGTACCGGTTCTGCCACATTGAACTGTAAGTATCGGGTTACGGAAGCGGGACAGGAAAATATTGATGCGAGCGAAGCACCATTTGACGACAGCGAGATCAATACTTTCTTGGATCCAGCTAACCAGTACCTTGAACCGATCAGTGGCACTGGCCCTGGAGTGTACCAGCCATAAATCCGAGGTGATGAGCAATGAATAGTTTATCATTGCTCATCACCATTTTCAATAGCCAAATCAATTAAATCAAAGAGCTTCTTTTGACTCTCACCTGTTTGCGGCATTGGGGGATTGGAAGATAGAATATTACCTCGCTGATCTAAAATAACCAATGTGGGAAATGCAAAGACGTCTAAACTTTTAATCAACTGGTGGTCTTTACCGCGTCCTTCGGTATATAACGGGATACTATTTTTGTGCGTATACAGACCGCTTTTTACGCTTTTTAACCATTGGACTCTATTTTTATCAACACATACATTTATAAAAACCACATCTTCATTGTGCTCGTAATAATGATACACCTTGTCCATCTCTTTATTGAGATGGATACAGGCAGTACAGCCAGTAAACCAAAAATCCAGCACTACAACTTTTCCTTTAAAGCGCTTTTCTGTTACTTCTTTTCCAGCTGTGTCAAGCAATGTAAAGGTCGCAGGTTTTCCCTTTGTTAGATGCTGCTTTAAGAGCAAAATTATTTCAGCATCTTCTTCCCCCTTTATCCGTTGCAAAGCATCATCGTAGTGCCAGGTGGTTGCCCCGCCTCTACGATGATAATCAATAAACAGCGTTGCCAATAACCTACCCAAGACCTTATTGTCATCAAATTTATCGGTAATATAGGTGTATATTTGGCCAAATGTCGGTCTGAGTTGTCCATCAACGGCCTTCATAACGATCCCCAGATCAGTCAGGTACTTTAGATATAGAAAATAGGCATGTGATCTGGAAAAAAATTTTTCATCCGAGAAATCGGTATCATAAACACCATACAGAAAATAATCAGTATAAAATTTGATTGTTTCCTTATTCCGTTGCGTCCATTTACTATTGCTTTGCACGGATAAGGCCTTTAACAATTTTATTTCATTATCTGCTTTGTAATCATACTGGAGTATTTTATATGCCCTATCAGAAACCTTTCCTCTAAAAGAATCCAATACGTTCAGCTGTGCCTTCAGCACGCTGTCTCCATATTCCTTTTGTTCTTTTAGACGGAGATAATATGAATCTTTATTGTATTTGGGATGTTTTTTAACAAATACCAGTGATCGCATGTTATACTGGCATGCAAAAAGGTCGGCCTTCCGGCCATGAATTTCACAATGATTATCTGCAAGTCCCAATTCAATATCGCTGTTCTTTTCCAAAAGAAATATCCCCAGATTAATCGTATGCCACGGGAGCTGCTCAACCATTCGTATATCGCCATATGTTAACTGTATATAAAACTCGTCAGGGGTATTTGCTAGATGAAAAGCAAACTTTCCGTTTTTAACTTTTGTAGTAAAAGATTGGCCACGCAGGGCGGGCTCTGAAACAGCGTAATAACCCGGGCAGTAATATAACGTTATCTCCATCCCCTCATAAAGCTTATTTTCAAATTTCCCATTGATGATAGAAACATTTTTTTCTCCACCAAAAAGGTGTAAAACACCAAACATAAATAATGTCCAAACAATAAGTCGCTTCATTTTCTACAAGTTAATTTTCTAAAAATTATCTGGGGTTTTGCGCAATACCGCTCAACCTAATCTCATCATCCGGAATAGGGAATATGTATTTATTATCCTTTGGCGACAAAGTATAGGTCTTTCCGTTCAACTCACGTTGTATGGTTATATGGGCACCTTCCATATTGAGGCGTTTGATATCATCCCAACGCAGGGTTCGCCATATCAACTCCTTTCTACGTTCCATCCAAATAATATCCAATGCCTCACTGGCAGTAGAAGCTATTTCTTCGGTAAATTCTTCTTTTTTATAACGGAACGACAGTAAAAAATTCAATTTTCCCATTGCCTCCTCCACGTTTCCTCTTCTGGCTAGGCACTCGGCTTTAATGAGGTAAAGCTCATCTGCCGCTAAACCGCTAAAAGCATATCCGCCATACCCCTCATATCCCCTTTTGAGAAAAAAATTACCGAGTGAATTCTGTTCAAAAAAAAGCACCTTACGCAAATCATTCTCTTTGTACTCGTCAAATAAGGCCGACGAAATCTTTACCGCTGTATTGAACGAGGCTTTATAGCTAACGTTATAGGCCTGTACCGCAGTAACATTGAAAATACATTCTAGGTGATTTTTTGGAAAGGGGGTAGCTGTGGCAACATCAACGGTATTGTAATCAATCAGTTTATTATTAATTGATAAAGCGCTGTCTACATAGTTTTCTGCACTGTCGTAATCGCGCATGTTTAAATAAATACGTGCTAAAAGTGCATAAGCGGCGCATACAGAAGGGTTATTTGTATTTGTATTCTTTTCCGCAAATTTTAGCAGCCAACTACTGCTTTTGGTATCAGTTACGATCTGTTGATAGGTTTCTTCTAAACTTGACCGTTTCAGCACCTGATCGACACTTGCATGTAAGCGCAGCGGTATGCCCATCGCCATTTTTGCGTTAGCCGCATCATAGGACTGCGCGAAATTCCTTGCCAATTCAAAAAAAGTGAACGCTCTAAAGAACAGCGCTTTCCCCTTAACTGTATTATATCGCTTTTCGTTAAGGTCTGTTACCTGTATTTTCTCTAAAGCTTCCAATATGCTGTTGCAGTAAAATATAGCCTGATAAGGCCAATTCCAGTCCCGGATATTCTCCTGTCCTTCGTATAAATCAGATTTCCAGATATAAGCATTCCTTTCGACTGCGGTTGCTGTTGCCTGCCAATTTTCGTAATCGATGAATTCGTATTCATCCGCAGACAGCAATGGTAAAGCCGGAGAAACCGTATTCAGCACATTGGCATTTTCCAAAAGACCTTCCAGGTCTTCCAGGGTAGATGGCGTTACAATATCGCTGTTGGGTTTAGCATCTAAAAATTTATCCGAACAGGCGCCTGTAAATAGCAAAAGCAGCAGGCAACCAACCGCTTGATTTATCTTGATTGTTAAACGATTCTTCATATTTTTATTATTAAAAATTAGCCTTTAGGCCAAAGGCATAGGTTGTAGGATTGGGTATATTATTGGCATTATCCGGATCTGTCTTTATATGGGTTGCTTTCCAGAGTATCGCCAAGTTTGAGGCATATGCATAGACCTGTAAATTAGAAATAGGCAGTTGGCGATTTTCTTTTTGCGTAAATGTATAACTGATTTTTATATCCTGTAGGCGAATATGATCGCCCTTTTCTACCAACACCTCAGAATACATGTATAGATTATTTCGGTAACTATTTACTGGATATACCAGTGCAGGAATGTTGGTTTTATTCTCATCACCTGGCTTTTGCCAGCGCAAATCATAGTCTGGCATTTGATAGGTCCCGCTACCATAATTACCACTGTACAATGCCGCACCATCTAATGAACTCCGTCTAAAGTAATAATCAAACTTATAGGTGATATTGAAAGAAAGCTCTGCTCCTTTCCAGTTAAAGGTATTCCTCAACGCCCCAAAATATATCGGAACTGCCGAACCGGTATAAACCAGATCGTCCAGCTTATTATTATTGAAGATGCTACTGTAATCCTTACTTGGTTCACCGTTCAATTGGCCAATCGGGTTACCCTCTTCATCCAAGCCGTGGTAAGCATAGCTAAAAAGGGCATAGTATGGATAGCCTTCAACTGGGTTATTATAACCTATTAATATAACGTCCCAATTGCTCACCGGTAATCCCCTATAAGATGTTACCTTACCTTTCTGGTAATTAAACAACAGATTGGTATGCCATTGAAAGTTGGTATTCGCAATATTGGTACTGGTTAAGTTGACATCCACTCCCCTACTGAGCACGTCCGCTGTATTCCCTCTATAGGTAGTTATACCAGTCTGCGGACTAATGGCGCTATTGCCAATCAGATCCTGTCCGTTTTTTACCCAGTATTCCAGAGAACCAGACAGTATATTCTTTTTAAGAGAAAAATCCAGCCCCCAGTTGATGTTTTTGACTTTCTCCCAGCGCAGTGATGCGTTTGGCGGATTACCCACCACTAAGTACCTGCTGCCCCATTGGTTTGCGGAGGGCCAGACCTCAGCTGTTAGGTAAGCCGAGGTAGATTTATCCACATTGCCGTTATAGCCGTAAGTCATGCGCAGTTTTAAATAGGGCAGCCAGCCCAAATTGTAAAACCCTTCCTTAAAAATATCCCAGGCGATACCGGTTGACCATAATGGTACACCTTTTTGGTTGGCATTTACGCCAAAAAGGTTCGATTCATCTTTTCTTGCACTTGCCGAAAGCGTATATCTATTGGCATAAGTATAAGATGCATTTGCATATACCGATCGGTACCGATCTATCTGAAAGCTATTATTGATAACCGCAGGTATCTTCGAACTGCTTGAACTGTAGTAGTAGGCATGATCTTCGTTAAAATTAATAGCGCTGTTCAGGTTGGTGGCCGTCTGCGGATCGTATCCATATAATGCAACGGTTCCATATTTACGTTGGTAATCCTTCAGCTCATATCCGGCCAGTATATTGACGTGATGCAGATTATCCCATATTTTATCGAAGTTTAACTGGCCTCTAAAATAATGCGCCCGATAATCGGTATTGGCGTCATATC
Organism: Olivibacter ginsenosidimutans; assembly: GCF_039542865.1. Lineage (NCBI taxonomy): Bacteria > Pseudomonadati > Bacteroidota > Sphingobacteriia > Sphingobacteriales > Sphingobacteriaceae > Olivibacter > Olivibacter ginsenosidimutans. The sequence goes on from NZ_BAABIQ010000001.1 coordinate 80,377, forward strand.
TTATTCCACCGTAAGGCAATGGCCTTACCAAAGCACCATCATCGTTCATGTAGGAATATCGGTTTATCAGATCCCGGGTATAATACGTGTCTACACCATGAAGCTCTTCTGATCTGGTCATACCACGCTGGTATGTATAATTCAATCCTGCCGTAAGCGCAGGTAAAATTTTGTAATTAATCCCCAAATTCATCCGGTAATCGTTGAGGGAAGTGTGCCCTGCACCATTATCGGAACGCAGCTCATCCAGTGGCCGGTAATGCCAGTCTAACAATTTTCCAGCACCAACGGTATCTACATAACCTGCGCGCAGCGTTCTTGCAACGCTAAGCGCTTCGCCAGCATCTCCTGCAATACGCTCATAAGGATAACGCGGTGTAAAATTAGCCAGGTTATTATCTGTTGTATTGATGGAAAACACAAGCCCGGTTTGTAGCGTCAACCTATCATTCAGCAACGATAATGTGTTATTGGTATTGATAGTCAACCGGTCATCGCTTGTGGTAACCTGATTGGGTAAGTTCTTATCGTAACCCAGTGAAATGTAATATCGATTACCTTTGCTACCACCACTGATATTGAATTGGTATTGCTGTTGTGTACCTACCCGATAATAATACTTCTCCAGATCACTTCTTACATCGTAATCTCCAATTGATGCCAGCATATTGTTCATATCTGCGTCGGCTATGGAACCGTTACGGTGCTGCAACAACACTTCAACCACCGGAGAGAGTACCGCCCATCCATTATTGATGGTGGAATTGAACTTACCTTTATCAAACAGGAACTTTTCGATTTCAATATATTGTTGATTTGTTAATTGTGGCAGATAATATAAGTCAGGTTTTCCGGTAACGGTCAGATTAGTATTTACACTTACTTGCGGTTTCTGGTTAAATTCACCTTTCCGGGTGGTGATCACGATCACGCCATTTCCAGCACGTGCACCCCATATGGAAGCTGCTGCTGCATCTTTCAATATGGTAATAGACGCCACATCCTGCGGGTTTAGGTTGTCTATGTCTCCATCGTACGGAAAATTATCAACAACAATCAAGGGTTCAGCATTTCCGAAGATTGTCGATCGGCCCCTGATGGTTAATCGCGGCCCCTTATTGTTTGTTTTTCCGATCAGGCCACTGGTTATCCCGTCCAGACGATCGATTACGTTCCTTGACACAGTTCTATTAAATAGTGCGCTGTCTATCTGCACGAAACTGCCCGTAGCCCGTTCTCTGGGGAGTACCTGATAGCCTGTATTCACCTCAACCGCTTGTAATTGAAATACTGTATCTTTTAGTATAGTTGGTTCCTTGTTTTTCAGCGTATCTTGCAAAGCCACACCCATAGTCCCGGTTTCCCGGGACTGGGCGTGAGCCAAACAAACACAGAACAAAAGAATGGTGAGCGGAAAGCTCAAAGCAAAAAGCTTTAAAGCTGTGGCCCTACTATTTTTATATTGGTTTCGGAGAGGGCATAGCGCTCCCCTTAAGCGTAAATTTTGCTTCATTGTGGTTGATTAATGGTGTTTTATGCTTGTTTATTTAAATCCACCGACTGGGCCAGAGCCAAAAGAAAAATGATATGAATATTTGCAGGAATTAGGAAAAGCTACTACCTTTAGATAATTGCTAAAAAACCAAAAGATGAGTACCTATTTCATAACCTAAGCAAACCATACGTTTTCTTAAGGCAATGGAGTCGGGCAACAGACTAGAATATGGGCTTTGTTATGGCCTATACTCAGCCTATTTTATCTTTTGGTACGCTTAAGCGGGCGAAGCGATGACGTTCTTTAGTATGGATTGAAAGGTTCGGGTACATACCCGTGCCTGGCCAAGGTTTGCGGTGAATTGCGCAAGAGATTTGTGGCTTGGGCAAGTGGTTGGTTTGGTTTTGTTCGTTTTCATAATTTTTCTGGTTATGAAACGATGTCGCTCGGATCAGAAAAGAGAAGAAAACGCTGGCTATTAAATGCCAAAAGGGCGTCCTCATAGCTCTTGTTCGTGGTTCCGCCAGAAACCTCCTTTAATCCCGAAAGACTAAAGGTTGCCCCAAAAGTTTACGAGGAACGCCCTACTGGATATATACAAAGATATAACAATTCCAGTACAAAGGGCGAACACTCGGTCACCTCGTGGCAATCTGGCGGATTTCGAACGAGTGACATCTTTCAATGAAGCATTTACCATGCTCCAAATTGTTGTCGCTATTAATACAAAAACAAAGATAAGAAACACTTTCTATTTTTTCAAATATAAAATCAAAAGAAAGTGAATAAGCAAAAACAAGTATAATCTTATATGGATTGGAAAGAAAATCTGAAAGCTTATTTAGACAAAAGTGGCAAGACCGATATCGAGATACACTCTTTTACGAATATTCCACCGAGCACACTCAGTAAAATAAGGAATAAAAAAACAGAAAAATTATCTGCACGCCATTTTCATCTCCTCAAACTCTTTTTCGGAGAAAAACACTTAGATTTTTTGAATACGATCTTTGATATAAATAGTTTTGATATAAAAGAGAAAGTGTCTGATGGAATTACAAGAACATCCTTGGGAAAGATGCTTCACGATAATTACCATTTAGAGAAATTGACTCTCAGCAGTCTTGCAGAAGCGAGCGAAGTTAAGCGAGAAAGGGTTAAATACTTAAATTATAATGATGATTCTTCTATATCTACAGAGGAGTTAACTAAGATAGAATTAGCTCTCGGCGAAAAACCAGGCACACTGTTTAAAAAAGTTTTTAAATCTGTCAAACTTAATTCAGTTTCTAAAGCAAATAAGCTAGTAGAAGAGGCAAGAGCATACAATGCCAAGAGTAACGATAGACGGAAAACACGATAGATATTCCTGTTCATGATCATCATAGTATGAAGCAATTCCCTTCATATCATAAAATCTTGGCTCTTTTTTGAACCCGAATATTTTAAGGTAAGCCAAGTTATTACAATCCCATACGGTTTGACAAAAGGTATCCACAGTATGGACAAACAGACCCTCAAACTGATCGATGATATCGAGGAGCTGGAACCTTCCGTAAAGGACAAGCTGCTGTTCCTTGCCAATGCCGTCATAAGGGATGCCAAGACCGGCAAGGCCTATGCGCAATAAAAAAGCCTGATACCATTTAAAAAAACAATATCAGGCTTTAGCTTTAGCATAAAGACTATTTTCTTTATATCTTCTCTTTTCTCATAAAAGCACTGGAAAAGTAATCAATCTTAGTTTCTTCCGACACTTCGCTCTTTAACATACGGGCTATGTCCCTTCCTTCAGAATCAAGTGCATTTATCAATTTTATATCCTGAAACGAATTGTAATGCTCAGTTTCATATCGATTCAACCATGTCCTAATCCTCTGTACAAGGCCATCGCTCAAACCTAATGCACTAGGATCAATATAACCTCCAGCATAGTAATCTCTGATTCCAGTACCGTGCAAAGATGCATCAACGACTATATATTTCATAATTTTTTCTATTTTGTTGGTCTGAAAAAACGATGGTCATAATGTGCAGGTTTTGTTTACATGGCTACTTTATAGACTGCGACGGTTTATAACACAATCTGTTGGGTCTGAACATGGAAAATACCAATAGCTAAGCAGCACCGAGTTCAAAGTTGACATGTTTTATAAAATAAAAATTTAATAAATAAGTAGTTGAGCCTTCGGCCCCATGAGGCTGTTTTCAAGACGGATAGCATGTAGCGCAAGCTTAAAAATTTTTATGCTTATATCCAAAAATTTTACACCAAACCTCTCGTTTCTTACACGAAATTCAAAAAATATCCAAAGGCTGAAATCGTATTCTCTTTAAACGCTGTTAAGACATTAAAGAGCATAAAATATTGTGCAATCGTACTCAGTATTTTAATTGTGATGGCAGGACTTTACATCAAAATATTCCATAGTAAAGAAGACGACCCTGCTGGTTTTCTTGCCATTTGTATCGTGACTACTTTTGTTTCCATCGTAGTTGCAACTGCTGCGGCAATAGTTGAAAAAATCCTACAAAATGCCGTAGATATGAAATCTGAAAATGACTTGACAATTTAAGCTATGGCAATTGTTGTAAACGTAGATGTGATGATGGCAAAGCGAAAAATTTCGCTCAATGAACTTTCTGAAAGAGTTGATTTGACCTTGTCTAACCTTTCTATCCTAAAGACAGGGAAAGCGAAAGCAATTCGTTTTAGCACTTTAGAGGCAATCTGTAAAGCGTTAGACTGCCAACCAGGTGATATTTTGGAATATATAGATGACCAAAAAAGTACAACGGACCGCTATTGACTATTTTTTTGAATAGGGACAGGAGATACTTTATAACCTTGCCTGCGTAGATCGCTGATGATTCCGCAATCACCAAATAGGTGCAATAAACCTACGGCAACAAACGCATTATTGCTTTTTATTGTCTCATGAATTTTTGGCAGCCAATTCCTATTCCTATTGATCAACATGGGATCGTCTTCGGCGCACTCGACCTCAAATTGGTAGTCAAAATTCATATCACCCATATAGGTCCTGGCAATACGACAGGATTGATTCTTATTTCTTTTCTCTTGTAAATTTTTAATTCTGGTATCAATATCTTCTTTAGCCTCGTTCCAATCGAAAATCTGGTTAGCATTGATGGCTTTGAATTGATCAGCATTTGTTTCCAATCCTTCATTTCTAATACCATTTTTTACCGCTAACGAGAGGAGATAATCATCCAGGTGGTTCCAAACATCCCCAGGTTTTGTTGTTTCACACACATTTAACACATACAATTGCTCCAATTTCGCCGCAAGTTCGGCAGGCGTTAACTTACAAACAGGTACTGTCCAATCTGCTGACAACGATTCGAGAAACTGCACATCTTTCTTGTCAAGTTTATCCCGATATGAAAAATCATCAGGCCTTCCGTTCATAACGTCAATGATCGTCTTCTTTTTATCCTCCACCGATTCAAAAACGGCAATGTCTGATTGCAGCAACAATTCTTTAATCTTAGGTCTTTCATCAATAAAGGAATTTCCAACTTGATGCATCGTTCCAAACAAATAAGAGCTATTGCTTGCACCTTCTTTTTCTACTTTCCAAAGGATTGTTTTTTGAGCATAGGAATAGGATAGCTGTAAAAACAGCATGACTAGCAATAGCGTTTGTGATTTCATTTATAAAGCCTTTTCATTTAGGTATTTGTATTCAAACTTAGCTAAATAACCTTTTTTTCACAAGTGTTTATTGCCTATAATCACCGGGGATCTTCATCAAGCTCCGGTGCACGTGGAAAATCAATGGGTACCTGCAACATTTTTGCCATGAGGTTACTGATATAATTTTCACCCATAGCTTGAACGAGGTCTATCAAGTGTTCATCCGAGTATCCTATACCAAAAAAAGCGTTCAGTTCGTCTGCTATCGCATTAACTCGGTTTTCTACCATCGCTTTAACAAGCTGTGTCAGCGCATCCTAATTGGGATCAAATTCAACTTTTCTACTTTCAAATTTTTTGATTGCTTCTGGTGTTTGCGGAGTAAACAAGTTTACTAAATTGCCGTCAGGGTCACGGAATAAAAGCGATTTGTTTCCCCAAGGCATTGTTGTTGGCTTCTGAACAAGATAGGGTTGTAAAAAATCAGCCAATCTTTCATAATCTTTTTCTACATCATCTACCAAAAACTCAATAATGATACTCCGGTTTTGTGATGCCTGTGCAATCTGATCACCACCGAAAAATTGCAATGTTCTTGTGCTTCCAATAGCTAAGGTGGCTATTTTTGTTTGTAATTCGGCAAAGTCGGGTGTGTATTGTACTATCGGCATTCCTGTTACTTTCTTATAAAATTTTACCAAGCCGTCTATATCGGCAGTAATGATACGAATGGATACTAAATTCATTTTTTAACGATTTAAATTACAAGGTAAAAGTGATTTCGGATTATGACAACAGTATGTCAAGAGCTTTGAATTTATGTGTGGATTGAATTTTTAGCCCATAAAACCAGCCGAAGGAAATAAGGGACAAAGCAACAGAAATTACCAATGAGGTTTAAAAACCACCTGAAATGAAGGCGAAGCGATTGCAACAGGTTTGAAACATAAATCCATTGGTAATTAGAATAATATTCTATAATTTTGCGCTATGGCTTTATTAACAATCAAAGTTCCGCAAAACGCCAAATCTCGTATTACTAAGTTCGTTAAGGAACTTGGAGGTGAGGTGATTTCCGTAAAACGGGAGTCATCAAACACCAAGAAGGAAGTATTGTTGAAGGAAATAGAGCAAGGCCTAAGCGAGGTAAAGCAGATACGTTTGGGAAAAATCAAATCCTATACAATCTCTGACCTATTACGTGAAAAATAAAGTATTTCTAACGCCTTTCTTCCACAAAAAAGCAAAACGCTTGCTAAAAAAATATAAGACGCTCGGCGAAAGCCTTGCTGCCTTAGAGGATGACTTACTCGCAAACCCGCAGATTGGGAATAGCTATGGTGCCAACATCTATAAAATCCGGATAGCCGATACATCCAAAGGTACTGGAAAAAGCGGAGGGTTCAGAGTAATTACCTATTTGGTAAAAGAATCAGAAGATGGCACCGATATTTACTTGATTACCATCTTTGACAAATCGGAAGAAGCTTCTATAAAAAAGGAAGAAGTTTTGAAGATCGTTAGATCATTGGATATATAAGTTAATGTTATCATTACCCACTATCCAAGAAAAAAACCGCTCCTAATATGGAGCGGTAATTCGGTTTACTAATTTGAGACAAAGTGCCGTAATAATACTTCTAAAGCAAAAAGCTATCACTTCATAAACATACCCCTCGGATTGTTTACACCAGATAGCACTGTTTCAATTTCGGAGCCATCCAAGTTAGCACGTTTTACATTTCCGTTGTTTGTCTCGGCCCAATAGATTTTGTTCGTGCTATAATCAATTGCTATACCAGAACCTCCCCTGTTTCCGGAAAAAGATGCAATTTTCACTTTGCCCGAACCACTCAAGTCTGCCTGCATCAGGCCTCCTTCATTTCGGTCATCGTAATAGATCTTTTCGTTTTCTTCATCGATATACATACCATAGCCATAAGCACCCTCAATAATTGGTGCGACGCCCGTGCCGTCAGTCTTAGCTACATACAAATTCTCGTCATTAACTTCATAGAAGTAAATCAGGTTTGTTTTGCTATTGAAGCCTATAGCCCGCATCGCACCACCGGATATGGTGATAAACTCCTTTTCAAAACCGCTTCCGTCTAAGTTGGCTCTTGACACATTGGCACCATCTGCAATGTACATTTTCCCCTCGGCCAGATTGATCGCTACGCCATAAGGTGAACCCAATCCGGAAAGAACTTCCTCCATTTCGCTACCATCCAGATTCATGCGCCAGATTTTTCCGGCATTGGTGTTTTGAAAATCACAATAGTAGATTTTTTCATTCACAGCATCGTAGGCCATACCATGCGCTTCTTTACCGGTCATATCCACCACGGTCTCGGCGGTTGAACCCGGTACGAGTGAAATTTTACGGACAAGCTTGCTGCCATACTCGATGAAATAAAGCTCTTTGTCTGTGTCTACAGTGGCATCAGGGTCGATGACAACCAAATCGCTCGTGTAATTGCCTGTGCCACCCGGTCCCACAGCCGTTAATTTAACCGTATAGGTACCCGGATTGGTATAGGTTTTGGTTGGATTTTGCTCGGTAGACTGTGTTCCATCACCAAAATCCCAGGTATAGGTTTCTGCATTTTCCGATTCATTGGTGAATGGTATGGCCTCATTTATATGCAGTTCTGTGGCACCGATCGAAAAGAAACTCTTTACGGTGTCTGGTAAAGCGTCAAAGTTATACTTATCATCCTTACAGCCGACCATGACGATCAGTGCCAATATAAAACCGGGTAATGCGCGTTTTACTATATTCATCGTTTTAAGCATTTAGGTGATTGTGAATTTATTTCAATTTAAAGTGCTGGCCGTTTGTGTACAGGGAGAGCTTAGCATTTTTAAAGGTCACTTTATTTTTATCCGAAATTTGTACCTTTTTGGGGCCGGATACCACCACAACCTGACTGTCGCCAGTCACCCTAACCTGTTTACCCTTTACCACAATGGCTGTAGCCTCGTCTATGCCGATCACCATTTTATCTGGATGATCAGCCTGTGCACTTAAGAGCCTGTTGTATCGGCCACGAATGATAAAATGCTGGTCGATGATTGCACGGGTCAGAAACCCCATTCCCTCGGACGTGACAACATTATTCGTTTCGATTTCACTGAAACGATCGGTTTCCCTTTTGCCTTTTTGTGCACCGGTAATCATGATCTGTGACATGACTGCGGCACCGGCACTGGTACCGGAGACCGTTGCCCCATTACGATAAGCCTCATGCATAGCATCGTATAACTTTGTGCCACGGACTACCTCCATAAATTTATTCTGATCGCCGCCAGTAATATAAATCAACCGCGCATTTTTTACGGAATCGATCCAGGTTTGCTTGTCGTTTGCCTGCGCTTTGGTAAAGTTAAAGCTCGTAATGGGATTCTTACAGTGCTCCGACAGCTGTCCGCTGATATAGGCAATCGACTCTTCCGGAATACTTGTCGCCATCGGAAGAATAACAATATAGTCGCTTGGTCGGAGGTCGGCTGTTTGAACCAGATCTTCCATTAGGGCAGCAGAACGGTCGCCACCCCCAATGATGAACAAACTACCCTTGTGCTGTCCAAAGGCGTATAAGCCGACACAGACAAATGCCCAAATTAAGGCGTATTTTTTTAAATGCTCTTTCTTCATTATTTATAGATATAAACTGCTATTTTACCGTTTTCATCCACTGTACCGCGATACATACCCGAAGTATTGAACTCCATAGCTATTTTTCCGGATTTATCCAAACCGATGATGCCGCCATCGCCACCCATTTTTCCGATTTCGTCGATGACCTGTTTGGCAGCATCTACTACCGAAAGTTTCTGAAGTTCGATCAGGGCAGACATCCGGTTGGCCGCCACTTCGCGGATATAGTATTCACCCCAGCCCGTACAGGAAATACCTGCCGTTGCATTGTTACAGTAGGTACCAGCGCCAATGATCGGCGAATCGCCCACCCTTCCGTACCGTTTATTGGTCATACCTCCGGTGGAGGTTCCGGCAGCTAGGTTGCCACTTTTATCTAATGCCACCGCACCAACGGTTCCAAATTTCTTATCGGCATCGGAAATACCGGAAATCCTGCTTTTGCGAATGTCTTCTACCCGAAACGCAGCCCGGTTGCCTTCTTCATCCTGGATGGTTCTTTGTAACTGATCCCAGCGCTCCTGTGTAAAAAAATAGGACGGCGGAACGGTATCACATCCATTTGCCGCAGCAAATTGCTCCGCCCCTCTACCTACCATCATCACATGTTCGGATTTTTCCATTACTGCCCGAGCCGCATTGATAGGGTTCTTGATGGTGCTTACACTTGCTACCGCACCCGCGCTCAAGGTTTTTCCATCCATGATGGAGGCGTCCAATTCATTTTTACCGTCGTGGGTAAACACAGCGCCTTTTCCGGCATTGAACAAGGGAGAGTCTTCCAGCACATTGATAGCGGCTTGCACCGCATCTATGGAAGATTTACCTGCTTGAAGCTGATCATAGCCTTTTTGAAGAGCCTCTGCCAATGCTTCGGTATAGGCCTTCTCTTTTTCAGGCGTCATAAATTGCTTTTCGATGGTGCCGGCACCGCCATGGATGACCATGACATATTTCGGCGTATTGCTATCCGCAGGCTGATTATTGCAGGAAAAAAGGACACTGCAGCTCAACGCTAACATGAGCATTTTAACAATGGTTTTCATCTATTTTAAATTTATTATGATTATCTGCTTTAATACCTAAAACCGTTATTTTTAATTTTCGTTAATCCGCATGACGCTTTAGGCTTTAAGCAATAAGCATTTGCCGATTTTATGGCCTTCTAAATTGCAAATAGCTTACCGCATATGGCTTATTGCCTATTGCTGAATTTAGATTAACGAATAGTTATTCCCTAGCCATTCATACTATAGACGAACACCCTGGCCCCAGTTTCCGGAAATAATGGACCACCAAAATTTCTCCAATCCAGTGGTATTTTCGGGTTCAAAGGTGTTTATATTAAATTTGTTGTTACTTCCGGCTGTGATGGCCGAAACCTGTATGGCTTTGCCTTCCCGGTTCCAGGTAACGGCTTTATTCGCTTCGAAGGTTTCCGGTTTCTTAGTGGCATCTGTTTTGATGAAAAAGGCCTTGTTGGTGCCAACGACCTCTGCCATGCCGGCTTCATCGATACACACGGCGGTCTTTTCGTCCACAGCAATACCATAAGGTGTTTTATTCCAATCCTGCATGATTCTACCCAAAAAAACAGCTGTACGACCCTGCCGCTCCCGTTGGGAAAAATGCTGATCGGTGATGACATTTTGCAGGAAAGGTGCTTTTAGAAAATCGTCTTTACCTAATACCACGGCTTGTGCATAGGGATTGGCAAGCGCTTCGGGTGAGTCTACCCCGCCTCTTTCGGCACTAAAATAATAGTTGCCCAAAATGGCCGCCCCGGCACTGGTACCGCCTACCGGCACTTTCTTTTCGGTCAGCAAATAATTAATGGCAGCCATCACTTTCGTATCTTTCCAATAACCGACATAATCGGCTTGGTCGCCACCAGCGATGAACAGCATTTCTGCATTCCGGATAATTTGGGCAACACCCTCATCATCTGCCAATTTACGGGAATCTATTTTCAAGGTCTCCACGGAATTGACTGTCCCCAATCCGTTTACATAAGGGTTGTAAGCATCTGTACCCGTTGCCCGGATGATGACCACATCACCGCCACCACTCCGCGCGATCATCCATCGAAACGCCGCATCTACATCTGTTCCACCACCCATAATGACCAGTCCGCCTTTCGTGCTTGTCTGTACATCGGTTGTATCGCCAACGATCCCAATAGAAGCCGAACGGCTTGCCGGCCCCGTTGGTTTGGGTGCATTGGGATCAAATGGGTTGGGTGTCTCGTTCTTGCTACAAGAAGCGACGAAGACGGCCGCAAGCAACAAGGCGCAAAATCGCTTCATAAAAATACTCATTTTTGTTCCGCTCCGTAATGTGGATTTTGATCCATATTTTTATTGACAAATAGTTCATCTTCCGGAATCGGAAAGCAATATTGGGCAGCCGTTGTTTCTAACTTCACAGCCCCGGATGTATTGATAGCATCCTGCGTCCATCGTTCTACCGGTAAATTTCTACGTTTAAGATCGAAGAAGCGATGTCCTTCAAAGGCGAGCTCTTTATAGCGTTCGTTCAGGATCGCGTTGATCAACGTTTGCTTATCGGGAAATGCCACGTTTACATAATTGTATATCCGTGCTGTTCTCAAGGCATTCAAATCTTGCGTAGCTGCAGTGATACCCGCACTATTATCTTTCTCTAAAGATGCTTCTGCCCGGATGAGATACATTTCGCCCGTACGGAATAATTTAACTGATGTCAGTCCGGGAGCGTTTGGAACAATGCCGTGCGCATATTTGTTGACTAGATAGGCCGATTTTGCACCACTTGCACCCCGTGCCGGGTCATACTTAATATAGCTCGCAAAACGGACATCATCATCTCGTTGTGTGGTTGTACCAAACCCGTCAATCAGCTTGAATGCCGGTGCATACAATACAATCTCGCCGGTTTCTCGGAAGAAAGCCGCGCCAATACGGGAATCACCGGCCACTCTGGCAAGTTTCCAAACAACCTCTGCCTCACTTTCATCTGCCCATATTTTCGCGAAATCATTTTTAGGTGCCAAGGGTTCCGCAGCGATTACTTCTGATGCGTAGGTAATGGCATCGTCCCACTTTTTTGCATATAGCGCTACCCTTGCTTGAATAGCCGATACAGCGGTTTTGGTAATACGGGTATTGTCATTGAAGCCGTCGGGAATCAGCTCTTTTGCTGCGTTCAGATCGGCATTGATCTCATCAAAATTGGACTGTACCGTCGGTCTTGCCGGATAGATAACGGCATGTTCTTTCATGTACGGCACACCCATACCATCGGGCTCATACGATGAGGCATAGGCCCGCAATAGTTCGAAATGGCAATAGGCGCGCAAGGCCAACAGCTCGCCTTCATACTGGTTCATCGAAGGTTGCATACTACCATCAGTCGGAATATTCGGAATCGCCGCCAACACTTGATTGGCACGATCTATGGTCACATAGTACTCATAAAAAGCAGCTGTTACCGACCCAGAAGAAGAGTTATACAACCAGCGGTGGCTCGACGTATTGGATACCGTATTTTCGGTTGGGAGCATGACTTCGTCTGATACAATGGCCGCAGCTTCTATCACGCTCGTGGTCATCGGTGCATAGGCGCCCAATACCCCCATATTCACATCTTCCAGGTTACGGAATGCCTTGGTTGCATCGATCGCATCCGATGGTGGCAAATCCAATTGCTTACAAGCGTGCAACGTGAAGCCGATAAAGGCACATAAAACTCCTATTTTCTTTATGTTCATAACGTTCAAAATTATCGAGGTGAGCGGTTAAAAATCAACTTGTATACCTGCCGTATACTTCCGCGCATTCGGATACTCAAACCGACCATACTGGCGGTTGTTTTCTGGATCAAGGCCTCTCCAGCTTGTCCAGGTTAACAGATTTTGCCCTTGCACAAAAATATTGGCGGTTTTAAGAAATGTCTTTCTAAGCCAAGCCGTAGGAATACTATAATTGAGCTGTACGTTTCGCAAACGTAGAAAAGAAGCATCCTGAATATCTTTGGACGTATAGTTTCTGGGTACATCAATGCGTTGCAAAAGCGCTACATCACCCGGTTTTTTCCAACGATCATACAGCATTCTTTTGCTTTGATTACTGGTCATGTACCGTTCGGTCTCGATATAAAAATCGATGTTGTTCCAGCGCTGTACATCGGTCACGAAAGAAAACAGGGCACTTAAGGTAAGGTCTTTCCAACGCCACGAACTGCTGATACCGCCGGTAAACTTAGGATACATATTTGCCGAAAGTGGGACAGACTGTTCCTCCGCATTGTACACATTCGTGATCGATCCATCCCGGTTGTAATACAGCGCATCACCATTATCCGGATTGACACCTGCCCATACCGGTCCATAGTAGGTACCGTAAGGAAGGCCCACTTTGATGATCCGGGTATCCCCATCGGCCAGTTCATCCGTAATATCATTGACACGTAGAATTTTATTTTGATTGTACGCACCATTGATACCGACATTCCAGTTAAAATCCCGATTTTGAATAATGTCGCCACTCAGACTAAATTCAATACCCTTATTACCCATTTTTCCGGTGCTTAACGGAATGGTACCCCCAGATCCGCCTCCAGCTGTTGCAGAAGGTGTCTGGTCTAAGAACATATTCATGGTAACCTTGTTGTACCAATCCGCTACCAGTTTGATGCGTTGAGTATGGAACAGCGAGAGGTCGACTCCGATATTGAATTCATCCACATATTCCCAATCATAGTCGGGATTAACCAAGTTGCTGGGCCGAATGGCCGGCTGACCATTATAGGTGGTGTTGACGGCGTATAAGGACAGGTGCGTGAAGCTGCTACCAATCGGGCTCGCTGTTTGCCCATAGCTGGCGCGCAGCCGCAAGACGGAAACAAGATCAACCGACTTTAGAAAATCTTCCTGCTTGGCATCCCAAGCGGCACCGAAAGAGTAAAACCCGTGCCAACGGTTCTTGGTCGGCACAGACGACAAGGAAGCCCCATCGTATCGGTAGCTTGCTGTAGCCGTATATTTATTATCGTATGTATAACGACCGATACCCATATAAGATAGCATGGCACTTGCTGAACGGCTACCAGCCAAACTGGGGAGGTAATCGCCGCTCACGGTAATGGCATTTGGGTTTTCGGGAAGCCTGTCATCCAAACCGTATCCTCTGTAGCTAAAGGCTTTATAATTGCTTTGCAGGTACTCAAAGAATCCGGACACTTCCAGTTCGTGCTTATCAATGGTTTTGTTGTAGGTGATACCCGACGTAGAAATCAGGTTGTAATTTCGCCTATAACCTTCTTCGAATGATCCCTTTTTACCCGACTGATTTTGTCCGATATACGAAAGCGGATTGATAAACACCTGATCGACGGAATTCCTAAAATCTATTCCGGCACGGGTGGTGATTTTTAATCCATCCAAGATCTCATAGGCCATGTTTAATCCCAGTATCGTTTTAAACTGCTCGGTTTTGTCGGACGTACCATATAATACATCAATACCCCGGCTTCCTTCCCGGGTATCATAGAAAGGCATATCTGCATCTGTGGCGTGGAAAGCACCGTCTGCGGTATAGGGATATTCGTAAGGCAGGGCATAATAAACCGAAGCCATAGGCGAACCAACCCCTGTACCGCCTTCATTATAGGTAAATCTCGAATTGGAATAACCCAAATTGAGGTTAATGCCCGCTGTGAATTTGCCATAGTTCATGTTGGTATTACTACGGAGAGAATACCTGTTCAATCCCGTCTCCTTGACAATACCATCTTCATTCCATAAGCTGATGGCATTGTAGGTCTGTACATTTTCGTTTCCGCCACTTAAGCTCAGCTGTTGCTCCATAAAACGTCCGTCTTGGAAGAAGAGGTCACGCCAATCCGTATTCATACCGCTCAAACTATCTAACACATGGTCGGCATTTTGTTGCCATGCGGTCGATTGGTTTGCGTAGTTAGGGTTTTTAGGTGAAAGTGCCCAGCCTGGACCAATATCACGTCCGGTTTCCAGGCCGACCTCTTCTTCAAAGCGTAAGCGTTCACGCGAATCCATCATCTCAAATGTGGGTTGTGTCAATGTTGAAAAACCATATTGTGAGCTATAATTGACATTTAACCGGCCCTTTTTACCTTTTTTCGTGGTAATGACAATAACCCCGTTAGAACCTCTCGAACCGTAAAGGGCTTTAGCGGATGCATCTTTCAATACATTGACCGTTTCTATGTCTTCCGGATTGATGGTTTGGAAATAAGCCCCTTCGATCGGAACACCGTCCATCACATACAGCGGAGCAGTCGTTCCATTGACAGACCCTATACCCCTGATAACGACCGATGCGCTTTGTCCAGGTTGCCCCGAACTAGAAATAACGTTCATACCCGGTACTTTCCCTTGCAATATTTGGTCTAGCGAGCTCATGGGTACACGGTTAATATCTTTTGCATTGACCTGTGCTGTAGCACTGGGACTTTTACTTCTTACATAATCGGTATAACCGGTTACGACAACCTCATCAATCAGATTTTCTTTCTCCTGCAGCACAATGGTTAAGGAACTTTCTGATCCGGTGGTAACTGTTTTGGAAAAATAAGCCACATGGGAAAATAGCAATTGATCGCCTTTGTTTGCGTTAATCGTGAAGGTACCAGCATCTGTTGTCGTCACAACGGCCGCCATAGGCTTCCCGGTTCCATCCAAAACATGAATGGTCACACCGCTCAAAGGTTCGCCTTGTGCATTGACCACTCGTCCTCGGATAGCCTGCTGCACTTTCGCATTGGACCGCTGATTTTCCATTGATGAGGTTTGGGTTGCCAACGCTGTGGCCGATATGATTTTCCCGCTAACGGAATAGCCAAAGGGTTGGTCGTGAAACAGCAAAGGAAGTACATCCAACACCTCACGATTTTGAATATCCAAGGTTACCGGTTTCGCCTGCTTGAATAGCTCATCTCGGATGATAAAGGAATAGCCCGTCTGCCGTTGCACTTGTTGCACGACGGACTTAAAAGAGGTGTTTTGTACACGGAGGCTGACCTCTTGGGCCAATACGGCTGCAAAGGCACTCCAAGTAAAAAACACGGTCAAAAAGAAAATTAACTTCATCAGGAAGATTGTTTTCAATGAAACCCTACCTATACGCCGAAGGGTATTTTGTGTGCTTTCCTTTGCGTAGGCATCGTTATCTATATGCATAAATTATGATTATCGGTTGTGCAATATTTTGCCTAAGGTTGTATTGCTAGGTTAAAAAATTGAATGACAAAAAAAACGAACGTAAATATCCTTATTCTATAACAAGTACCCTCCTTCCTTCTATTTTAAAATTGACTTGATAGTTTGAAGCTAGCGCGTCTAATACCTCCGACAAGTTGGCTTCTCTATTTAACGCAATATATGCTTTGATTAACGGTTTCGCCCTGATCTCGAAGCGGACGTCATACCAACGCTCCAATTGCGGCACGACCTCCTGCAACGTAGCTCCAGTCATGATAATATAGCCGTTTTTCCAAGCCACAACATCCTCCACATCCGTTACTGTACGGATGGATGTCTTTGCCGCAGACACCAAGGATTGCTGGCCCGGATCCAATCGCTGGGTTTGACGCGTATAGGTATTCTCCACTTCCACCCGGCCGTGTATTAACGTGGTAATCCCGACGGCTTGTCCGGCATAATGGTTAATATTAAACTCCGTTCCCAATACCTTGACTTTCTGACCTGCCGACGATACGACAAAGGGTTTATCCCCTTGATGCTTCACCTCGAAATACGCTTCACCTGTCAGTTCCACTTCACGTGTATCACCTTGAAATACGGTCGGATAACGAAGGGATGAGGCAGCGTTCAACCATACTTCTGTACTGTCGGGCAAAGTGAGGCGATACTGTCCGCCATTGGGTGTATGCAGCGTAGCAAAGGATGAAGGGTTTGTCTCGATGGATGTGCCATCGTTATAAGCCAGTCCATCGGATACCACGACTCCTTCTTTGTCTTCGCTGAGCGCAATGCTCGTGCCATCGTCTAAGGTAATCGTCGCACGATTGCCCCCAGGCAATACATCGTTTCCATATTTACTGAGTTGCACCGTCCCGGTCGTTTCCTGCCGTGCAACATAGTAATAAATCGCTCCTCCTGTCAACAATAATAAGAGTACTGCCGCAGCTATCCGGCGGAATATCCTTAATCGTTTTGTCGCTATAGGCCGTTCGATCTTTTGGAGCAAGCGCGTCCCTATTGTATCCGCCAGTTGCTGAACCTCCGGGTGCTGCACGACATCGACATCCTGGTCCAAATGCTGTAGAATAAGATCTGTCAATAATTCAGATGCTGCAGGCAATTGAAAATAGGCCAATAAAGCCTCCAATTCCTCTTCGGTATATTCCCCTGCGAGGTATTTTTGGAAAAGAGCCTGTATGTTCGCCTGTTGGTCCATATAAGGGTGTTTAACTGCTAGTACACGCCATATGGAAAAAGTAAGTAGGAAATTTTGAAAAAAATCACAAAACACTGATATACAATTAAATATTTTTTAGTTTTTTTTATAAACTGAAAACATCTAATGGAGCAAATTCTATGAGATAACTCATCGTCATCTTTATTTTATTGCTGACTGTCAAGTAAATAGAACCTTTTTCTTAATCAACTTTTCTTGATAAAAGTTGAGCAAAACCGAAGAGCGGAGCGATGAGTTCATGAACACCTTTGAAACAAACAATAGTGAATAATCAAGGCTGCATGATCTTAACGCTTATCTCATGAGGCCATTTTCGTGTTTCGGAATGGCTTATGCATTATGCTGATAGTAGCACGCATAGCATGAGTAGCATAAGTCCCATGGGTTTGTGGGATGGTGGAACGGCCTTGAACTTTTGTTACTTTTCTTTTAAGAGAAAAGTAAACGCACGCAGCCGTTGCTGCAAATAAAGGTTCCTATAACAACCCAAAGAAGCTTCAAGTCTTTCTGAGCTAACTCCCGTAGTATTTGATTGGAATTACGAATATGGGTATTGACGGTTGTTTCGCTAATGCCCAAGAGTTTGGCAATTTCCTTATAACTTCTACCATCCAACTTGCATAAAGTGTAGACGGTGCATTGTTGTGGAGACAGTTTATTCAACAGTGCATCAAGCAATTGTTTATCATTCTGCTGCGTTAATAATTGTTCGATAGGGTTGTAATCTTCCTTCCAGTGCGGCAATAAATAGTTTCTAAACTTTTGTTCACTGGCTGCTTTCCGAAAAATATTTTTAGCTTTATTGGCGACACTTTGAAAAAGATAAGGTTTGATTGATCGTTCCGGATCGATATGATGTCGATTTTCCCAAATGCCCAGAAAAACATCCTGTAACACATCTTCTACCAACTCTGAAGATTTTACGATACGCAATAGATTTGCCGTGAGCCTGATCTTGTATTGGTTGTACAATTCCTCAAATGCCAACGTGTCTCCATCCCGCAGCCGTAGCAGCAGCTCCTGTTCGTTATATTCTACCTTGCCGGACATGAACGTTGACACTTGGTTGATACTACAAGTATATTAAATTTTGTTTAAAATATAGCTTATAACTTATTTAACATACTAATTTATTGCAAAATTTACTTTCCAACAAACGTATGGTCACTTAACGTATTAAGAAAGGTAATAATGGCTTGTTTTTCCTGTTCGGTTAATGATATCCGATTTTCATTTTCTTTTAACATAGGGTCCAGGTTATCAGCAGCTAAAACGCCCTTGTCAAAATAATCTAAAACGGCTTTCAGTGTTGGAAACTGGCCGAAACTTCCATAGGGAGCGGTATATTCAATGTTACGTAAAGACGGAACACGAAAGCGCATATAATCGTCAGGATCTCCGGTCACCCGAGCTCGCCCAACTTCATCGCGATTGGGGTTTAACGGAAAACCGACGTTTCTGAAACTTTGGTCAGTAAATAGTGCTGTGGCATGACAGCTTGCACATTTCTCTTGGAAGATTTGATAACCTTCAGCTTCGATTGCTGAGAAACTTTCGCCTTCATTTCGTTTTACGCGATCATACTTACTATTGGCAGAAACTAAGGTATATGCGTATTGTGTAATACTCTTGTATATCCGGTCTGGCGTAATTTGCTCATCGCCAAACGCTTTAGTAAAGAGCTCTTTATAATCGGCATCACCACCTATTTTGCCTACTACCTCCAAAATGGAAGAGTTCATTTCTTCATGGGTGATAATGGGTACCAATGGTTGTTTCTCCAACTGCAGGATATTGCCGTCCCAATTATAAAAGGTCATGAAAGCCATATTCTGGATGGGAGGCACATTCCGAAGCCCAACCCGACCATAGACCCCTACAGCCTTTGTATGCTGATCGGCAAAAGCATGAGATGGTTGATGGCAACTGGCACACGAAATGGTGTTATCTTCACTAAACCTTTCTTCATTAAACAATTTTTCTCCTAATGCCACGCCATACAACGTAGGTTTATTCGCATTTACTGAACTGTTCATTGCCGGAAAACCCGGCGGAATAAGTAAAGGAACTTCCGGATTGTCAACAGCAGCAATGGGCTCGATAACGTCATCTCTTTTACAAGACAAGAACAGCAGCATGACAGCAAAAATTCTGAATATTTTCTTATGGCATCTCATATAGGTTTCATCTCAAACATATAGGAAGCATATTTTAAAAAGAGCTGCCATGATCTGTGGATTTCCGGCAGCCCTTCTAGGCGTTTAGTTTTCTACACTACCGATAGCAAACATGCCAGTTAGGTCGCTTGAGCCATTTCCACCTAAATTATCAACAAACTTTACCATCTGATCGGCCGTGTGAATATTTGGTGTAGCATTGTCATTCATACCATCTCCTGTTGACAACGTAATGGTATTGGTTTTGCCACTTAACAGCTTGTCAAAGTCTGCATTGATGGTAATCTTAGGAGCATGGCTACCAACCATAGCATGCGTAGAAAGATCTAAAGTAATATCCCGATAAGCATCCACGCCTTGCGTAGGGACATCTGCACTTCCCGCTACAGTACTTCCCGTGTGAATGGACAGTTCCTTGTTATCGCTATCGTAAAATCCTTCCAGTTTGGTAAAACGATATCCTGAACCCCATTCCCACATCATTTCGGTATCATTGGCACCGGCAGCCGCATAAAAGGCTGGGAACTTCACCTGATCCAAGTTGTTCAGCTCCTCTTTAACACCCAGACCAAATTTCAGCTGCTTGTAATCGCCGACAGGGATATTGGTTAGCAGAAAGTCTAAGGTCTGGCTTTTTGACTGGTCTACCACTGTAGCTCCCTTATCCAGATCATTCACATTGTAGGGAAATTCGCTGCCATCCGCTTTTATAAGCCGGATATTGCTGATGACGTATTTTAGTTCTGAAAAATGATGAACCTGTCCTTCGGCAGAAGTGTTTACCGTAGCTTTAGATGAAGTGGCGTCTCCCAGAATGATGGTAGTATTTTTAAAGGTGTTATTAAAATGTAAGGTGATATCGTTAGCAACAGGATTGTCATCGCTCTTGCTACAAGACATCAAAGCCACAGAAAAGGCTGATAGTAATAGATAGTTGGTTAACTTTTTCATTTTTTTATTTTTTAATGTTGACGTTTGATTTATGCTAAAAATTGATTTTTACAGACGTGAATATATTACGTCCCATCCTCGGGATATTGCCCCAATCTGCATAAGTGCTGTAATATGCATTCAATACGTTCTCTGCACCAACCTGCAAAACGGCTTTTACCTTTTTGAAGTTGCATGTATAATCCGCAGAGATATTCCAAATGGTATAGGCAGGTGTTTGGTCTTCCCCATACTGCGGACTGTAATTGATCTGTGCGAAATCTCCATTCAGCGAAGTCTGAAAACCGATTTTCTCATGCACAAAATGAAGGGATGTTTGATAGCTGAATGGCCGGATAAATGGCAGGTTCCCATCATGATCATCCGTTGCCCGGGCATAAGTGAACATACCCTCCCAATGTAATTGTGGTAGGATATGATAATGGGCATTTAAAGATAGATTGAAAATCTGGGCATGATCTAAAGAGGTATAACCTTTTACACCTACCGACTGATAATTCATCGGACTTCCTAAGCTCAAAATCCTACCGATGATGTAGTTCTGTATATAGAAATAGTTTACTTTGGCGGCTATTCCCATCTGATCATTTGTAAATCCTGCACTTGCATTGACTTCATAAGAGATTTCATTCTTCAGATCGGGATTTCCAATATAATCATACCGGTCAAAACTATTGTAGATATAATATCCGTAACCCTCCGAAACAGAAGGCGCACGGTGCCCATAACCGATTCCACCAGAAAAATTAAACGATTGAATGTTCAGTTGGTAACCCGCATGCAGACTAGGCAGAATTCTGGTTTTTTCCTGCGGCGCTCCGGGATGAAAAATCCAGTTGAACTCTACATATTTGGAATGATTGTAGTTCAAACCTAATGATCCGCCCAGATTTACTTGGCTTCTTTCTGAAATGTCCCAGAAGTTATTCATGGAAAGTCCCGCGAAGCGGGTGGTAACCCAAGGCCAGCTATAGGCAAACATGGTTCGCTTGCCCCGATCCTGTGGATACATCCGCATTTCGGCAATGGATACATTGTTATAAGCATTCAGTTGGATTTCGGAAGTGTAATTATCTTTTTTCAGGTTTACTTCAGAAACCAGTCCGTAAGTGGTGCTCCACCCCGGCATATCCATATGAACCAAGTTTTCAGGCCGCTTGGTATCATCCATATAATGTTCTATAGCATTGAAATATATTTTTGTATCCCAGACCCTCATCAAACCGTCTTCAAATAATTGTTTATAGGCAGCCGATGTGATGATAGCCCGTGAGAGCCATAAATCCATTGGTAGCGCCGGAAAACCGACATCCTTAGCCATATCGAATAGGGCATCCACCCTTACTGAAGATAAGGGGCTTGTTTTATAGGCCATAGCCAGGGAGGTATTGAATTTGTTATACTGCGAATGCTTTACCTCATTATTATTGCCATCAGTGTAATTACCCGCTTTCCGGAAGGAAATACTTCCGTCTACAACAAACTTATCGCCTGAATAGGACACATTTCCCAAGTTAAAAAATTGTTGGTTATTAAACTCAAAACCAGTTTGGTAAGCGCCGCTCCATTTTTTTCCAAGGCCGAAGGGCGTAGTTCTCCTTTTCAGATCAATACTTCCGGCAACTGTGGCACCATGTAAGCTACCTTCCTGACCCGATTTGATATCGATGGTGGAGAGGTTGTTACTTTCTACATACGACGTAACCGGATCCATTTTGTCTGTACACGCCCCAAAAATGTGCATGCCGTCTATCGTCACGGTAGATCGCTCAGTACTCATATTATTGAGCAATGGTTCCCACGCATAGGCACCGCGTTTAATAAAACTGATATGGTCTGAAGACGCCAGGAACTCATCCACAGAAACCGCCATTTTCATGTCGGTTTCAATCTTTTTGTTGAGCACTCCAATTACATTTACCTCATCCAAGGTTTTGGTGCTGTCACGTTGCAAGAGCATATTCTGGGCATGAACAAATATTCCTAAACAAAGTATGGGTATGGTTAACAGTTTCCGCATATCAGAATAGAATATCAATGTAAAGTTCACTTTTCGCGCCCTCTACACCCGGCGTAAAATCGGTAGGCACCTCCGTTCCCTTCACTATTTTGCCCTTTTGGTCCAATAGAATAAAATTCAGCGTCCAGTTTCCCGTCATCGTATAGTTAACTACCCCATGGTATAGGCCATCATCTCCCTGTATTAAATCTTTGTTGTTGATAGATGAATGATTTCCCATAGAAGGTTCGGGCATCCGCGGATCTAATTGTAAGGTATAGTCGTTTACCTCGGAATAGGAAAACTGCGCAGGATCGGGAAAGGTTCCGGCAGGCTTGGTTGGTTTATAGTACTGATAAATTCCAGCAACCAAATCGTTCTCGGCAACTTTCGGCCTTTGCGGGGATACTAGTGCAATGATGTATTGCTCATCATCTTTTCCAGTAAATGAGGTCATATTCAGGTTTTTGTTGGTTTGTTCTTCAACGGTGATGCCTTGCGTTACCGTATATCGCTGGCCGTTAACAGTAAAGCCGAGGTAAATTTTCCAGTTTCCCTTATCACTTTCATCGGTAAATACAGCATATCCTGAGAAATAGTTGTCATCCTGCTGGTAAACTAAATCATAGCGATGCGGACAGGAAATTTTATCTCCCTTTTCCTTAGTTAGGATCGGTAAAAATGTTGCCGCAGAAGCCCTTACGTTTTCATTGGTCTGATTATCCATCACTTTCAATCGGATTTCATTGTAACCTTTGTAGAACGTTCCATTCAATGCTTCAATACTAATGTTGTAAACTCCAATACTAATGGCAATAG
The DNA here is from genome assembly GCF_039542865.1 of Olivibacter ginsenosidimutans. Classification (NCBI taxonomy): domain Bacteria; kingdom Pseudomonadati; phylum Bacteroidota; class Sphingobacteriia; order Sphingobacteriales; family Sphingobacteriaceae; genus Olivibacter; species Olivibacter ginsenosidimutans. The sequence goes on from NZ_BAABIQ010000001.1 coordinate 103,596, forward strand.
CTTCCTTAAATTCATAGTGTTCCGGAACAACAGTGCTGATTTCTGCTTCGTAATCTGTTTTATCCTTTGTACAAGACACAACTGAAAAGCACACTGCTATCAGAAAAAACAGTACTTTTTTCATTATCGATGAATGTGTGGTAAAAAATTAAGAATAGCACACCGATACCCAAACAGTATAAGACAAACTTCCCGGAAAGCTATGCTATGCACGGTCATTCATTTAAGCCTTGTCCAATTTGGCTATCAAAGGTGATCGTATAATCCACTAAATCTTCCGTTAGCGTTAAATCACGCTTTACAGGTGAGGATTACATTGGGCGGATGAAATGGTGAGGTGTGGTAGGTAAAAGTATAATGGATGAAATAAGGTAAAACCAGATCTTCGCGGTTTTCTTCATACTGCTGACACATGGAGAAGGTAGTGTATTCCCTGTGCACGTAAAGGGAGCTGTATTCATAAGCCGCCAGATTTTTCTTTTGCTCCCGCTCTTCACTTTCCCTTATTTTCTTCATCAACACACACTGCCCATTACAATGAAGTTGGGGCCGATCTTTGTTGATGCATTTTGCTAAATAATCAGGTAAATGTATTTGGTATTCCATTGTCATGATACTGCGATAAAAAGATTGCAGTGTCAGGGCAATTAGTAGAATATATGTACAAACGCGTCTCAAAACCTGTTTATCTAAATCAGTCTGCGCCAAAGATACGTAAAGAATAGCTCAAAAAATAGCAGGCACCTTCTTTTATTTTATTGCTAAAGCCAAATTTGGCATATTCATCGTCTCATGTATCGTAGTGGGTGCATGCAACTTCCAGCTTATTGTGGTCACCTGTCCCTTTTTCAGGCTCATATCTGCTAATTTTTTGCAGTAAACCCGCTGGGGAATATCCCGTTCAACTTTCAACACGGCAGCATCTCCAAAAAGATTGTTTGTTTTGACCAACAGCCGGTTCTCTCCTTTATGAAGGGGTAGCAGCACATAATCCGTCTTTGTTCCTCCCCTTTCGGGATTATTATGCAGCAGCAGTGTATTACCATTTAGGGCTAGCGAAATACCGTCTCCAGAAGTTACTTTTATAAGCACTTTTGCAGCTTCCTGGGATATGATCGTTTGCGCATAAACAAAAGCCTGTCTTCTCTCCATCGGCACCCGAAGAGCGATAAACTCATTGCTAGTTGTAACTTTCCGATAATTACGCTCATTGGCCTCAAGATTCACTTCTTGGGTAAATTCGTCGATGCCGCTCCAGAAAGGCTCGCTGATGTAAGGGGACTCCCATTTTATATTTGCTTGTTCATTATTCAACGCCATTTCCTGCCCCTGATCTAAGCTCACAGTAAGTGGTACATCATTGATCTGCATATCGATCTTCTTTCCTTTTTCCTGATCTGAATACCATAATACTGGGCGGTACTTTTGAGAAGCGGCCGCTAAGAGATTCCAAGACTCCTTCACCGTGCTCTTGAAACGGCTATTGTAATCGATCCCTGAATTACTAAAATAGTGGAATGCATTGCTGTGATTCAATACCACTTGCTGATTGGCGATCTGTATCAATCGGGAAGGTGTTATGGTATAAGCCTCTTTAAAGCGTAATGCAATAACCTTAAATCCATCAGACCAGTTAAAAGTAGCCGGCAGATGCACCTGCAGCTCATTTCCAATTACCGCTGTCTTTAGCCGGATATTCGGACTACCTAATACGTCGATTTCCGCTACCTTGCCGGTGATCCTCGGAAGCGTAATACGATTCCCCTCAGGCTTAGCCGTTAAAATAAGGTATATTTCTTTATCGGTAGCCGTTACTGCACCCCAAGGAAAGTCTTCGCGAAACGGATCGGGTGCAGTACCGTATATAGCCTCGTGATTGATCGCAAGCCAATCTCCTATTTGGATCAGGATGTCGCGCTCATAAGACACAACAGAGCCGTCTCCCTTGGGGCCAATGTTGAGCAAGTACTTCCCTCCCCGGGCGGCAACTTTGATCAGACTGGTCAATTTTTCCCTGAACTTCTCTTCCTTGGGCACATGTTGCTGCCAAGATCGATAACCCCAGGTTTCATCGAAGAATGAGGCAGGCGACTGCCAAGGAACACCAATCTCGTAGTCGGGCTGCTGGTTGTCTGACATGACCGTAAAATCCCCCATATCGTTACCTAACCTACTTCCAATCATACAATGTGGCTGTAAACGGTGAACCAATTCACGCATCTCTTTACTCTGCTGGAGTGTATTAGATCCCATATCAAACCATAGCTCCGTAATCTCACCATAATTGGTCAAAAGTTCTTTGATCTGTGCCATGTTATACGCGTGATGTAGTGGGGGTATGGAATCAGAATTGTGACTCGATATAGGCGAAGCCTCTGGAAAATGCCAATCGATATTGGAAAAGTATAACCCGAACTTCAATCCCCGGCGCTTACAAGCGTCTGCTAACTCTTTCACTACATCCCTTTTAAAGGGAGTCGCTTTCACCACGTTGAAATTTGTTGTTTTGGTATCCCACATACAAAAACCGTCGTGATGTTTGGAAGTGAAAACAATTGCCTTCATCCCAGCCCGCACAGCCAATGCAGCAATCGAATCGGCATTCCACTTTTCAGGGTTAAAGTGCCTAGCCACTGCAGCGTACGAATCGCTATAAATACCCGCATGAGATTGAATTTGCTCGCTAAGTCCTTTATCGATGTGCTTCCCCTCCCAAACACCCCCCAAAACGGAATAGATCCCTCCCCAATGGATGAACATATTGTATCGTTCATCCTCCCATTTTTTCAACCCTTCTCGTGTTGGTTGAGCGTTGATTATAGTTGCCCAAAATAGACAGAAAATCGTAAAAAATACCCTGTTATTGTTGTTCATATTTGATTTTCCTTTTTATAGCCATCAATCAACCGCCTGCTATCTAAAATTTGCCTCCGTATTTACATACAACCAACGGCTCACCATAGCTGTATTCATCATTTGTCTGTTCGCTTGTAAATGTAAGAAAAGTACACAAGACTATTTGGTAAAGGAAAAAATAGCGGATTTTTATACCCCTGGATGTCTAAAAAGCATACTACCATTATTCCGATCGAAATGACAACTTTTTAGCCCCCCTTGATTGAAACGTACCAGCAATCTTCCTAATCCCTATCACTAAAATTTCAAGGTAAAATTGGCCATGAAACTACGGGGCGGATTCCGGTTAACGGTGACCCATCCATTGTAATATAAGGCATCTGTGAGGTTGTCAGGCTTAAGGCCAACCCGGCATGCCTGTTTATGAAGTTAAAATTCCCTGTTTTATCCCTAAGCAAAACTAAATCAACACTCGATTGTCTAACGAGTATAAACTACCATTAATGTTAAATCCTTTAACCATGTGCTATGGCTAACTACCGAGTAAAAATACGCAAGATCGAACCAGTGACGCATAATGTACATGCATTTACCGTTGATAAGCCGGCTGGATTTTCCTATGTACCGGGACAAGCAACTGATCTCTCAATCTGGAAAGAGGGATGGAAAGCAGAAAAACGTCCTTTTACCTTCACTTCACTTCCTGAAAATGAAACACTTGAATTCACTATAAAATCTTATACTGATCATGACGGTGTAACCAATCAGTTAGCCTTCCTTAAACCGGGCGATTTGTTGGAAATCAGCGATGCTTGGGGAGCCATTGCCTATGAAGGGATAGGTGTTTTTTTGGCTGGGGGAGCCGGGGTAACACCTTTTATTGCCATTCTTCGGAATTTATATGCACAAGGTAAAATTGGTGGCAACCGATTGTTTTTTTCCAACCGAACAACCAAGGATATCATAGGGGAGGCCGAATTTAAAAAAATGCTAGGTGAAAATTTCTTCAACTTGATCACAGACGAACCGGCACCCGGTTTTTACCAGGGTAGAATTGATAAAAGTTTCCTGCAACAGCATATCGATCATTTCGATCAACCATTTTATGTCTGCGGTCCGGATGCGTTCACTTCATCCACGCTGGAGGCGTTAAAAGCGTTGGGTGCGAAACCTGAAGCTTTGGTTTTTGAAAAATAGCCTATTTCTTCTTTAATAGCCATTTTGCAAACCATCCTAAAGGTTTAATTCGGCAATTATGAAAAGAGGTCATTTTCCAAACACCCTTTATATCTTTTACCCATACCGATGTATTGATGGACTGTCGACTTTTAGGAGCTCTCTTTTGCCAGCGAAATTTAATTGCACCACGGGCAATAACAATGGCTGTTTTTTCATTAGCAAAACGGATATCTGTAATATTTCCTTCCAAGGTCGCTCCTCTGAACATAAAATTATTCATTAATTCCTTATGAGATCGGATATACGCCGCTCGTCCCACCAGGTGCATGCCATTAAACGTGATATAATCACAATCTTCTGTAAGATGTGCTCCTGCTGATTTAAAGTCTAGCGTTTCAAAAGCTTGATAAAGCTCCCTGTTGGCGTCTTGAATCGCTACGATGTCTTCATCTTTTTCCTTCATGATCTTACGGTATAATAGGTTACCTGTATCAAAAATAGCATCTATTATTACGGCTACCATCTACGATTCGGTAGCTATTCCTAAAAAATCGGTAGCCACCCCCTTTTTATCGGTAAACGAAATCAAAGCCCTCCGCATCTTGGAGTAGTTGCAGAGGGCTAATTAGTTATTTCCAATTTGGATTCTGCTCCAAATTAGGGTTGAGCTCTAACTCTTGAACAGGTAATGGATATAGATAGTCTCTAGATTCGTCAAACACTTTGTTAATATTCGGATTGACAATCACATTGCCGCTTTTGCCATTTTCAAGTAAAATTTCCGAACCTAGTTTCAGTATCTGTAGACCAGGAGCAGTTGGTTTTGTGCCTTCATAAATCCAAATATCGTCTTTGCCATCGCCATCCAAGTCAAATTTTCCTGTTCCAGGAAAATACATGCCTTTGAATTGACGGGTAACCAATTGGCCAGCTTTCCAACGGAGGATATCATCCCAGCGAAAAGATTCCATAACCAATTCGATGCGCCGTTCCCTACGGATTTCTAAAATGATCCCTTTGTTATCGCCGGATACATTGGTATAATCCTTTGCTAAATACGGGTCAGGTTTGGCCTTAGCTTCCTGAAAATTCAGGTTGGGCATCTCTACTCGATCGCGTAAAAGCTTGATGGATATATCGATATCTGCCTGTGATAAGGTGCCCAACTCGGCCTTGGCCTCGGCATAGTTCAACAATACCTCAGCATAACGGAAAATTGGCATATCATTTTCTGAGCGATTATAGTTATCGTATTTAACATCGCCCACAAATTTGATCAACTGATAGCCGGTGACACTATTACCAAAATTTGGTGCTACCGGTTGTGCGTCACCAATCCAGAGTTCTAATAATTTTTATAGATTGTTTTTGAACTATTTAATTTACGTCCTGCTTTAAAACTAGAGTAGTTATTTTTTTTTCCAAATCAACCAACTTCTTTTTCTCATTATAACCTTCTTGTTTAAAGACGACCTGTCCTTTATCAAGGATCATATTTGTTGGATACAATTTTATTTTATAATAATTGATCCAGTTAGAGTTTTTCGGAATTAATTCATAACCAAAATCTTTATATTTTCGAAACATCTCTAATTGTTCACTATCATCCATCGATGAAATGGCTATAAAAATAATGTGATTGTTTTTCCCATATCTCTCCTGCAAGCTTTTCAGATCGCTCATTTCTCGAAGACAAGGCCCACATGTCATAAACCAAAAATTCAAAACCACAATTTTGGATTCCATTTCCTTTTTAGTGATTTGTCTTTCGTTGGATGTAATAAGACTAGATGGTATAGTTTGCGCTGATGCATATTGTCCATCGGCAACTACAAACATCCAAATGACGTGGAATAGAATGACAATTAGAGATCGGTTTATCATAACACCTTTACCTTTGCATGCTGGTTGTTGAACCTATTTGTTAGTAATAAAAAGTTGGTTATCGATAAATTGTTTGATGGACAGACCTATTTCTCTGTTGATTTCCAAAGGCTTTATTTGCTGATCGAATTCGTTCGATAAAACAAGTTTTTTGGATAACCTTTGGGGTATTAACGTGTTCACTTCGCCCGCCATAGCACCGTAGTCAAATAGAAACACTAGTTTACCTTCTTCATCTTTAGAAACTTTTATATTCATAAAATAGTCAGTTTTTAAGGGATGGTCTTTTAAAAAATTAGGCACAAAGTTAATCTTACTTTTTTCGTCTCTTTCCAACCAATCTTTTTGCCATAAGACTCCTGAGTTATTTATCAGTCGCTTTAAATAACAAATCTCTGCATCATCAAAGGCCCCAGAGATCGTTACTGTATCAATTGACACGTTTACATTCGCTGAAGTATCAGGTAAAGGTGGGAGTAATTCTCCAACGTAAGTTAAGTTTTTAAGTCGGCCTACATTGACTAGAAATTGAATTTCCTTGTAATTATATACTCTTTGAATATCCTTAGGATAAACAGCAATGTCTTGGAATCCATTCTCCACCATCATATGCTGATTCTGTTTTTTAGTTACATTTCTAATATATTTTACATAATACTTTTCAGCAGCTTTTATTCTCCTATCCAAATTTTTTTTTATTCCTATCTCCATAGTGTACATGTTCTGGGTGTCGTCGTATTTATTCGTATCAACCACCACAATAGGATACTGACGGTTTATCGAATCAATAATTTTAAGATAGTTATGCGTGAACGATTCGAGGGCTTTTGTATAACCCTTATAGTTTTTTTGTTCAATGTGATTAACCAATATAGGAGAGAACCATAAATCGTCGGCATGTTGTTGATCTTTGCAGGATAATAATGCTAGAAACATCCATATAAAAATAAATCGAGGCATATTTAGTGGTTTAAAAATAAGATACGTAAGAATCAGTTCATTCTACTATCTAATTAGGTGGACATTTTAAAATAAAAGGGAACATTGATTAAGCAATATTCCCTTTTTGCTTTTTACTGAAATTGCCAACACCCTCCACAATAATTAAAATGAGAACACGCCTCAACACATTGAGCCATAGTACCCCAGCATTCATAAACACCCAACACATCATTTTCGCATTTTATAGTAGCACCACTTCCTCCACTACCACCAGAACCACCATAAACTTGTTTTAATTGTTCCCTGGTTAACAATTGATCGATGTTAAACAGATTGAGCTTTTTTAAATTTTTCATAATGTTTAAATCATGATTTATGAATTTTTGTACCCTAATGAATGGAGTTATCATTTTAGTCTTAGTTGATAAAGCCGAAACAGGACTAACAACTTGAATACTTCCACTTCGATCACCTTTCTTTTTTCTGAAATATTTTTTATTCACATTTTCACATTGCTCTTATATTTCATATTTAGTGCAGTTTTATTAAAAAAAAATTCAAAAATATGTTACTCAGTTTTATAGTTTTTGTTTCTATGTTCATTTAAATCTAGGTCAGCTGTAAAATCATTATTATGGATTACAAAACTTTCGTACTTTCAGAAATGCTTGTGCCATTATACTGGCTTTTGAATTTATCTAAATAAAGTAAGTTCTTTATTTAGATAAATTGGTGTTTTTACGTAGACAAATATACCTATTTCCGATATAAATAGATATTACTGGTGATTACAAATTTGGTATAATAATGAAATAAAAATTACTTAAAAATAATTCATTTTTCGATAGATTTTTATTTGGTGGCAAAAAAAAGTGTTTTAATATGGATTAATTATTAAGTGTTTGTTATGAAATCGAAAACATCAGCTGCTGATTCGATAGGCACCTCATGTTTATAGTGATGGAACCGATTTCATGTATAAGCAGGTTTCACATTGATTTCAGCTTATATCTGGCATAAACAAACATACTGGATGATCGTATTATGGAGGAATCCATTTACGGATATAAAAAAGCATAATTTTAGTATTATAAATAGGAAAACCATTTACAATTGGCGATATTACATCACGCTAATGTGGCATGAAAAAGCAAAATTAATGCCATTACTTACGTGTTTATAACAAATTATTGCATTAACACTCAAAATATATGAAATCCATTCCTAGGCAATACGCTACCAAACTGTGGAAGTTCGGCTATTCAAGTATCGATTAACGAAAATTGAGATGAGCGGGATAAGCCGGTAGTGATGGAAAAGGGATTTTAAAAAATAATATTATAGGAATTCTTGTTTTCATGCATCACAAATGTACTGTATGTGCTGCCAATACTTTTTACCGAACCTAATTTGTTAAATACAAAATCTTGATAATGCTTCATATCTTTCGCATAAACTTTCAACAGAAAATCATAATCGCCGGAGATATTATAGCATTCTACCACTTCATTCAACCGCATAATGTCAGTCACAAACTCTCGCCCGATGCTTTTATCATGCTGTTTAAGTTTGATATTGCAAAAAATAATCAATCCGTAATGGAGCTTTTCGGCATCAATCAAGGCAATGTACTTCTTTATATAGCCGCTTGTTTCCAATCGTTTTACGCGTTCAAAAACAGGTGACGGCGAAAGGTTTACCTTAGCCGCTAATTCTTTAATGGTCACTTTGGAGTCTTCTCCTAACAACCTGAGCAACTGTAAATCAGTCTGATCTAGTTCTTCCATAGAATAATTTCCTTTTAGGACATTGTTTAGAACACTACTTAAGTGTAATATTCTAAAAAAGTAAACAAAAATAGATTTTTATTCGGAAATACACCTTAAAATCTAGCAAGTAAAACTTTATCTTTAAATTTGTCCAGAATTTCGTCCTTAGACAAATTCATAAATAGTCGTTCTTTTCTTTACTTAATCGATCGGAAAAGGTTTTCGATGAAAATCGAAATTAAACCTAGAAGCTGCATTAGCTCACGAGCCAACGCAACATCCAGGTGAAAAGGGAATCATGTGAAAATCATGAACTGTCGCGCAACTGTAAGTAACATCAAAAGTTTCTGCCAACAATGCCCACTGTCTGGCTTGCCAGATGGGAAGGGCGGCTGAAATGTTAAAACCTGAATTTGATTATGCAAAAATAATTTGAATTTAGGTTGTAAGTCAGGAGACCTGCCTTTTACCGAATAGACAATGCTTTCGCGGAATAAAGCAAATGGTCTGATCTGATATCTCCTTGGCTGGCTAGTTGTCTGCTCATAAGAATTGGTATGCCCTTTTCCCAACAAAGTGTTGCAAAGTTTAGCAAAGACAATGTTAATCGTTTTATTAAATTCATAAAAGAAATGCTAACGCAAAACTTAGGCTACCCGCGAATTGGCGGCCAAAGACAACTAAAGAAAGCTTGTGAACAGTATTGGGCAGGCAAAATTGACTTGAGCGAACTAAATAAGGTTGCCCGCAAGATCAAGGAAGAGAATTGGCAAACACAATTGGATGCGGGGATTGATCTTATTCCTTGCAATGATTTCAGTTTTTATGACCAAGTGCTAGACATGAGCCTGCTGCTGGGCGTTATCCCACAGCGCTACGCACCGGTATTATCTGAAGTAAAAGCGAATAAGGAAATCGACCTTTATTTCGCCATGGCCCGTGGTTACCAAAAAGATGGACTGGATATTACCGCCATGGAAATGACCAAATGGCTAGACACGAACTATCATTATATTGTACCTGAATTCACGGCTAATCAGGAGTTCCGTCTCTTTTATGAAAATGTATTTGGCGAACACCATGCCGCGAAACAATTGCTTAGCGAAAAGGCAAAACCTGTATTATTAGGGCCGGTAAGCTATCTTTTGTTAGGTAAAGAAAAAGAAACGGGCTTTGAGCGCATCGATCTCATCAAAAAGCTGGTTCCGATTTATGTGGAGATCATTAACCGACTTAAGCAACAGGGTGCAGTATGGATACAGTTAGATGAACCTTGCCTCGCACTTGATCTCTCCAAAAAGGAAAAAGAAGCATTTGACTTTGCTTACCGAAGTATTGCCAACCGTGTAAGTGGTGTTAACCTTTTAATTGCTACCTATTTTGATGCTTTATTAGACAATACCCAATTAGCCGTGAACCTACCGGTTACCGCCTTACATGTCGATCTGGTACGTGCCCCTGAACAATTGGATGAAGTATTGGCCTTAATTCCCCAGCACCTCCAACTTTCCCTAGGTGTAGTTGACGGACGTAATGTATGGAAGAACGATTATGAAAACTCACTGAACATCCTGAATAAAGCGGTAACTGCATTAGGTGCCGATCGCGTAATCATCGCACCCTCTTGCTCATTGTTGCATAGCCCGATCGACCTTGATCAGGAAACGGCCCTCGATCCGGAAATTAAAAACTGGATGGCCTTTGCCAAACAAAAACTACAAGAGATCGCCGAATTAAAACAGCTAGCTGAAGGAGATAATCACCTTTTAGAAGCCAACAAACAGGCCATTGAAAGTCGACGCGCTTCGTCAAAAGTACACCAGCACGCCGTAAAAGACCGTATTGCAGCCATTACCGATGCAGATGCTACTCGGAAAAATCCCTTCCCGGTACGCCAGCAAGTGCAGCATGAACGTTTTCAGCTACCCGTATTTCCAACAACAACCATTGGTTCTTTCCCTCAAACGGATGATATCCGTCAATTACGTGCAAAATTCAAGAAGGGCGAACTGAATGTCGAACAATATGAAAAGGCTATTGAACAGGCCACTATCGATGCCATACGCTGGCAGGAAGAGATCGATATTGATGTATTGGTACACGGTGAATTTGAGCGAAACGATATGGTCGAATATTTTGGTGAGCAACTGGATGGTTTTCTGTTTACCAAAAATGGATGGGTACAAAGCTATGGTAGCCGTTGCGTAAAACCTCCGGTTATTTATGGAGATGTGAGTCGACCGAACGATATGACCGTTCGTTGGAGCCGTTTTGCCGCAGCACAAACCGACCGACCAATGAAAGGGATGCTGACAGGCCCCGTTACCATTTTGCAATGGTCATTCGTACGTGATGATCAATCACGTGAAATCACCACGAACCAAATTGCCTTGGCCATACGCGATGAAGTAGTAGCACTTGAACAAGCGGGGATTGGAGTGGTACAGATCGATGAACCTGCTATCCGTGAAGGCCTCCCCCTACGTAAAGCCAAACGCCCTCACTACTTAGACTGGGCAGTAAAAGCTTTCCGCATTTCAGCGAGTGGTGTTCAAGATCAAACGCAGATCCACACACACATGTGTTACAGCGAATTTAACGATATCATTGAACATATTGCCGCTATGGACGCCGATGTGATCACCATCGAAACGTCACGCTCACAGATGGAATTATTGCAAGCGTTTAGCCATTTCGAATACCCGAATGAGATCGGACCTGGGGTATATGATATTCACTCACCACGTGTGCCCAGTACGGAAGAAATGGTAGCTCTCTTGGCCAAAGCCGCCGAATTATTGCCTGCCCGTAACCTGTGGGTAAATCCGGACTGTGGACTGAAAACCCGTAAATGGCCTGAAACCAAAGCTGCTCTGGAAAATATGGTGGCCGCCGCGAAACAAGCGCGCCAACAGATCAAAGTAGCAGACGTAATTTAATCCATAAGGACTGCAGGGTAAATCTCAACGATAACCTGCAGTCCTTTTAATGGCAATTAGTTTGTCTAAAAAATACTTTCTTTTGTCTTAATAAGGTGGCGAAAATAAATTATTAAGCTATTTGGAGCGTAAAATAGGGAGATACCATTTAATGTTTGAAAGAGAAAAATTAGCATTGCCAGCAGGTGGCAAAAAATTATTATTGCATTCGTGCTGTGCGCCATGCTCAGGAGAGGTAATGGAAGCCATTATCGCTTCGGGAATCGAATTTACAATCTTCTTCTATAATCCGAATATTCATCCCAAAAAGGAATACGATATCCGAAAGGAGGAAAATATCCGTTTTGCAGAAAAGCATCATATTCCTTTTGTTGATGCTGACTATGATGTCGACAATTGGTTTTCGCGCGCGAAGGGAATGGAATGGGAGCCGGAACGCGGTATACGCTGTACCATGTGTTTTGATATGCGTTTTGAACGCACAGCATTGTATGCTTTTGAAAACGGTTTTGATACGATTTGCAGTTCGCTTGGTATTTCTCGTTGGAAGAATATGGAACAGATTAATGCCAGTGGTACCCGGGCAGCTAATCATTATGAGGGCATTAGCTATTGGACCTATAACTGGCGAAAGAAGGGTGGCTCTGCGCGTATGTTGGAGATTAGCAAACAGGAAAAATTTTACATGCAGGAATATTGCGGCTGTGCTTACTCCCTAAGAGATACCAATCAATGGCGAACAAAAAATGGTCGAGCGAAAATCAAGCTGGGAGAAAAGTATTATGGCAACGAATAAAGTCGATCATTATACTATTCTTACCATTACATACCTTATTACCAACCGGTTACCAACGATAGCAAGACCACCCCTTACTAGTCGTTGTTAAGTGCCCCGATTTGTGGACCACTGAATATTTTTTTTCTCAAAACTGTCCGGTACTGTCTGCGAAAAAATTCCACTAACTTGTGCGTAAGTGTTTAAGGGGCCATACAGCTATATCCTGTCGGCCCCTTGACGTTGGTGGTTCTTCAACGATTAATAATATTCAATCAGCCGCCATTCACTCATTTGGAATAGCGAATCGCCATTATTCTCCAGTAGTACAATCCGATAATACGTATATGCCTCTGTATTCTCAAATTCAAACCTGCGGGTTAGCGTTCTGGCCGTAAAGCTTTCGTCCGTACGCGTATCCAGGGTTGTCCAAGTATTGCCATCGTTTGATGCTTCCAGGCGCCAAGTTTTAGGGTCTCGTGCATCCGCATCATTCCCTGAAGTAAAGGTATAAGCTCCCAATACATGTGGCGAAGCGAACTTCAGTCGAAACCACATACCCGACGCATACGTTTGTGTCAGGTATTTTGTGTCCAGGTCTCCGTCAACCAACTTAGGCGAACCTTCTGCCGCGCCAGATCCACCATTATTTTCATTACTGACGGATAAGGTTGCCAGCTGAGTAACATCACGTTCTCGCCTTACTAAGGAATCTATACGGAAATAGGCAATAGATAGACTGGAATCAATAGTACTGCTACCCGCTGCTGTTAGTTTAATTGGAAGCATATAGCCCTGCCCCAGCTCCAATTCATTGGCTGATACCGCAATTTTCAAGGGATCCGAATCTACCTTTCCCGACCGAATAGAACTATTTAGGCCAGAAATCGTATAGGCCGATTCCGGAAAGGAGATAAAATGCGTTCCGTGTTGTTCATTATACGTCGATATCAAAGATTTATCTACCTCAAAAGTTACTGGTATATCTGCTGAAGGGTAGTTTAGCCCTCCATAAGAAGCCCCAAAATTAATATCCTGAACGGAGTCAATCGCATATAGGATGACAGCCGCTTTATTCTCATAAGCCTGCGCCATATAGATGGTTCCTTCATTATCCACCGTATACTCCACATCTTTAGTACAGCCTACCAAAATGCCCATTCCAGCTATGCAACAAGTGATATAATGTGTGGCATGTTTAGCTAAATATTGTGTTAGATATTTCATTAGCATAATTTTTTTGTCCTTTTATTTTACCTTACCAACCTGGATTCTGTACCATAAATTCATTTTTTAGAATCTCTGCATTCGGGATGGGCCATAAGTAATCGCGTTGACGGAACACCCGGTTTTCGATCAGTGTTTTTTCATAGAAAGCATTGCCGTCCACGAACATGTTCATGCCATATACTTCTCCCGCAAATTCTGTTGCTGCTGTTTTCCAGCGGCGACAGTCAAAATAGCGTGTGTTTTCAAAAGCCAGTTCAATCTGCCTTTCTTTGCGGATAGCTGTGCGCATAGCCGCTTGACCTGAAGGCGCGGGAATCTGTGCCGATCCATAAACAGGGATACCTGCCCGTTCCCGAATCAGGTTTAGATACTTGAGAATATCCGAACTATTAGGGTTGTATTCATTTAAGGCCTCTGCATAATCCAGATAGATCTGCGCTAAGCGCAACTGCACTGATCCTCGGTTGTCGCTATTCGTCACGACATTCTTCCGCACCACATATCCTGTAGGCGAGACATCGGATGTGCTCTGTTTGCGACCTGAGTTTCCAGAAAGTTCAAATATCGAGATAACCTCTTTGGTATTATTCGACTGATTTAACCAGTAACTACCATTATAGGTTACGCCTACATAGAAACGTGGTTCACGGTTAATCCATTGGTTATATGTACTTCTAGCCTTCACATCAAAAGGTGCTTGAAATTCTGAAAAGCCCGATTGTTGATAACCTGATCCGTTGCTGGATATGGGAAGTCCATTTTTCATAAAGTAGGCATCCACCATTTTCTGCGTTACTCCTAAGGCACCTGCACCCTGTACATCTGTTGTGTAGCCCACATGTTTAGGTGTTTTGTCATACTGTGAACGGTTCATCGAATTTGGCCGGGCAAATATCCACTCCTTATTCCATTCCGTAAACATGACATTTTTGGTTGATAGATATGCTTGCATAAAAGGATCGGCATTGCTTTGCACAAATAAATCGTACGTTGTAGGAACAAATTCATCCAAAAAAGCCTTTGCCGCATCAGCCGCCAATTTCCACTTGTTTTCGTCATATGTAGCGTTAAAAAGTGCAGTACCATCCTTATTGGTTACACCTGCATAGTCTGGGTTACCGTTAAACAAGGGGCTGGCACTGAGCATCAATACTTCTACTTTAAAGGCTTTGACCATTCCTTTCGTAATCCGACCATACTCGTTATTCACCGGCGTCAACGGCAGATCAATGTAGGCTTGATCCAATTCACTGACAATATACTGCACACATTCATCAAAACTATTTCGAGGTAAGAGCACCTCATCTAAAGGGGCATCTACGGGCAATACTGTTTGGATCAACGGTACCGGGCCATAAATGCGAACCAGCCAAAAATAATACATCGCTCGTAGGGCTCTAGCCTCTGCCTTGTAACGTGTTTTCATAGCAGGGGTTACTTCTTGTTCATTGGCGCCGTCAATTTTATCGATAAAATCCGTGGCATTACGGATGGATTTATAAAAATTATCCCAAAAATTGGACACCGTACCATCAGTCGTAGCCCAGGTACTTTTATTGAGGTTATTGGCATAGTTAAAATCCCAATTATACTTTGCCTCATCAGAACCGGCTGTCCATGGGCCGGAAAATTGCTCACCAAGACGCTGCGATAATTCGTTCGGTATATTGGCATAAATCTGGGCCAGGTAATTATCAACATAGGTTTTTGATTGGAAGATGTCGTCGACGGTCAATACATCATCCGGAATTTGGTCTAAGAATTTAGAGCAGGAAGCAGCGGAAAGGATGAGTCCACTTGCAACCAGTATCGTTAATATTTTCGTTCTCATTTTTTTTATCATTTCAATTGCAACCGTTAAAAATTAGCTTGGATACCTAAAGAGAAAGTACGCGTATTGGGATAAGCCGAACCGTTACCACTGTTCAGTTCTGGATCCCACAATTTAAACTTACTCCAGTAGAGTAGATTCACTCCCTGAAAATAGACCCGTGCGTTTTTGACTCCTAAACCATCCATCCAGGGTTTAGGTAAGTAATAACCAAAATCCACGGTTTTCAACCGGATGAAATCAATATCCTTTACCCACCAAGTAGACGTTACCGCATTATTTTTATTGACTGAATTTCCATAACCTAAGCGTGGGTATAGCACGTCTTCTGAGGGATTATCTTCCGTCCAACGCGATTCTGCTGCTGCAAAAAGGTTACTTCTTTCCGGTCCGGTGCTGTTATTAAAGGGGATAATACCATCGCCAGACAGGGTTCTGGTAGCCCCATCTACCCCTTGAAAGAATGCGCCCAAGTAGAATTGTTTATAGCTCACATTAAAACCAAAGCCATAGACCAGGTTCGGAACATCGCCATTACCGATCTTGGTTTGGTCGTAGGTATTAATCACCCCATCGCCATTCAGGTCTTTATAACGGATATCGCCTACCCGCTGTGATCCCAGTGCCGACTGATCGGCATGGTTATCAATTTCTGCCTGACTTTGAAAAAGCCCGTCGGCCACATAGCCATAGGTTGCCAAATAATTCCGGCCCCGCCGTTCTAAGTAAGGATAGAGCTGTTTTGGGTTGTCGTTATCGATTACCTGATCTTTATTATAAGAAAAAGTACCGTTGAATGACCAAGTGGTTTGGCCAATCTGATAACCTTCCAGCGCCACCGTTCCATCAAAGCCCTGATTATCAATGATTCCTAGATTTCCGTAAGGCTGGTTCTGTAAGCCCAGATAATTCGGTAAGCTCCCCCGTTGTAGGAATACACCGGTACGGTGCTCCTTAAACCAATCAACCGTAATATTTAAATGGTTATTGAGCGTGGTCAATTCCAGTCCAACGTCCTGCTTATGCGATTCGGCCCAAGTTACATCATAACCATAGTCAGAAATGGCCAAACCATTATAAGAGTTATTCCCAGAGCCATTATAGAACGAATATCCAGTAGCATCGGTTCTTACGATAGTCATGAAACCAAAACGGCGGCCACCCCCACCAGAACCCGTAATACCATTAGAATAACGAAGTTTTACCAGCTGTAAGGTATTTTTAAGCGGTTCAAAGAATTTCTCGTTAGACAAGATCCAACCCACCCCAAAAGAAGGGAAAAAACCAAAGCGACGACTAGGGATAAAATTCTCCGATCCATCGTAAGCAAAGTTGAATTCGGCTGCATAGCGATCGTCATACAGGTAATTTGCACGACCAACCACCCGCTGTGTACGGTAAGGAAGGGAACCTGTAAGGTCACTAGCAAAGGCAGAAATCTCATCGGTTTGAGTATAAAGCAGCAACCCCGTAACAGTATGTTTATCGAATTGTTGATTGTAATTGAACCCCCCTTCAAAATAGAACTGACGATCGCCACTATTGCTTCGCTTATAATCCAGGTTATCGGAACCATTGGATAGGAGGACCAGATTTGGTGAACCATCTTCGTTGTAAGGGTTAGACTGATCGATCGTATAGGTTGAGCGTGTGCGACTTCTGGAAATGCTATGCGCATTATAGGTATCAAATGAAAACATGGCATACGATGATAAACCCGGCGTAACAAAATTCAGTTCCTGTGACAAGCGCGCGTTCGAATAAATTTGACTGGCAAACTGGTTAATATAACCCGTTTGGGTAGCCAGCGCATAAGGGTTAGGTTGGGCATCTGACGACTGGTTGACGGCAGGTACTAAGTTACCCGGATACATCAGCGGATAAAGCACCGGATTGGTTTGCATCACCCGGCTAAAGATTGACTGTACACCAACCACTGGATTTCTAGAGTTGGCATCTGAAGAGTTAATATCCGTCTGCGCATTGGGAAAATTGGTATTGGTAATATAGCCCTGTACTCCCAGGGTGAATTTGGTTGTCTTCGTCCAATTCATATCAATATTGGACGTAAAGTTATACCGGCGAAAACGGGAGTCGGCCTTATAACTTTGCAGTGCATCGGTATTGAGCATACTCGTTTCGTCGTAATAGGCAACAGAAGTATAAAACTGCGTATTATCTGTCCCCCCACGAGCGCTAAAATTTGCCCGACGGTTCCGGGAAGTCGATTTAAACAGCTCATCCATCCAATTGACATTGGGATACAACAGTGGGTCTGTACCATTCAGCGTGTTCTGTATATACTCCTCGCTGTATTCTGGGCTTAAGCCTGATGATACCATGGCTTCATTACGTAGGTGCATGTATTGTTCAGCATTGGTTAATTCTGGTAATTTGGTAAAATTAACCACGCCTTCGTTGTAATTGAACATTAAGGTAGGTTTACCACTCCGGCCTTTCTTGGTGGTAATGAGAATAACACCATTGGCACCCTGCGCACCATAAACCGCTGTTGCTGAAGCATCTTTCAGGATAGTCAATGAAGCAATATCTTCCGGATCAAAGGCATTTAAATCACGTCCTTGCACGCCATCCACCACAATCAATGGCGACGCACTATTTTGTGAGTTGAACGTAGAAATACCCCGTATCCAGACATCGGCCGAATTACTTCCTGGCAACCCTGAACGCTGTACCCCTACTAAGCCCGCGATACGGCCAGCCAAGCTCGCACTTAGATTAGCAACCGGCTGCTTTAGGTCTTCTACCTTTACAGTAGCTTGTGAACCCACCATATTGATTTTTTTCTGTTGTCCGTATCCAACGACAACGATCTCATTCAAGGTGTTTTCTGCGGCAAATAAGGTGATGTTTAGATTAATCAAATCGCCAATCGCTGTGGTAAATGTTTCGTAGCCCACATTGGTAAAACGCAGCGAATCACCCCGACTCGACAAAATCGCGAATTTTCCGTCCTGGTCGGTAGTTGTTCCTGTCTTGGTCTGCAGGTTTTGAACACTTACTCCGGTTAGTGGGCTGTTTAACCCGTCTTTCACGGTACCCGTTATTTGGATCTGACCCTTCTGTTCTTGAGCAGAAAGGTTTAAAAAAGTAAGGCACAATAACAGGATCCCTGCCATTATTGCGCCCTTTGGTTGAAGTAAACTTTTTTTCGACATTTTTTTCTCCGTAAATTTTTAAGATTAGCTGATCATTTTGTTGATTTTTAACATTAGAAAGTGTTTGGTTGTAATACGGAGTAAAAATAAGAGCTTTAAGCAGGTTTATTTGTTAATAGAAGCCTAACAACTTGTTAACGAATCGTTAAATATCTACATAAAACATAATAAAAATACATTTTATGTGAATTCATTTTAATATATAAGCCATTTTATTTATAAAAATATCACGTAATAGCTAATTAAATTATATTAATTCATAAAAAACGTAAAATAACATAAAAATAAGCGACACATTTCAAAATAAATGACCTAAAATAGCCTATTAAACATAAAATATATGTCTTATTTATAAAAATCATACTAAAAAATACCATACAAGATAGAAATAGCATGAATAAGCGATTTGGTTTCGGTCAACGATTGCTTTCTGTCATGCAAATATGGTTTAAGAAAATACTTGCCTATATCATTTCCCTTAGGCCATTCGGAAAGACGGTATAATGACGATCATCGGTACGCTACAAAAATTGATAGAAACAAAACTCATTTTTAATAAGCGGATAGCTACTATTCTAATATCCGAGAAGATGATGCTTACTATTTTGGCTTTTGGTATACCATAATGGTATTAATTTTTATTAAAGCTGATCTTTTTTAAAAAAATTTAATAATCTATTATTAGTTTTGATTGGTAGACGCCCATCAATGGCAACATATATTTCTCTTACAGATGCAAATGACACGTTTTATTATTAAATCACTGTTTTATACGCTTTTAATAGCTTTTATGAACACTAGCCTCTCCAATGCTCAAGGAAAAGGCATTAAAATTAAGGTTCTAACTTATAACATCCATCACTGCAACCCTCCTTCAAAACCCGACGTAATTGATATACCAGCCATCGCCAAGGTTATCCGTTCTTCAGCTGCTGATCTGGTAGCCTTACAAGAAGTCGACGTGCATACCGAACGCTCGGGAAAAAGCATCAATGAAGCCGAGGAGCTAGCTAAAGCGGCAGGCATGCATTATTATTTCGTTAAAACCATTGATTATGAAGGAGGTGCTTATGGTATTGCTGTATTAAGCAAATTTCGCATTGTTGATAGCGCTTCCTACCAACTCCCCATGAAAGCAAGCATTAATGGTGAACCCAGAGGCTTAGCGGTTATTACCGTACAATTGAAAAAAGGAAAGCAGTTAAAATTTGCTTGTACCCACTTAGATTTAAAAAAAGAAAATGCCTATCTACAAGCGGTGAAGATCAAAGAGCTTTTTGCGCAGGAAGAAATACCCAGCATTTTATGTGGCGACTTTAATTCGCTTCCTGAAAGTGAAGCCTTAGCACAGTTACTGCAAAGCTTCACCAACAGTGATCCTGCTCATGCCTTTACCATTCCCACTATCAATCCAAACCGCACCATTGACTACCTGCTTTATCGGCAGCCAGATCAAATCAAAGTCAGTACACATCAGGTCATTAACGAAACTTATGCTTCCGACCATTTACCAGTAATGGCTACTTTTAAAGTTCAATAAACATGATGAGTAAGCAAAACCGCTTATTCTCCAGAGAGCCTCACTTTTATCTGCTGTTTCTTGCTTTGCATCGTCCACTTCGGTATCCGTAGTTCGATACGTTTTAGTCCGTCGATATGACGATCCAATTCCAGGGGAGTAGGATCCAAGGATACCACCGAAAAAAGGATGTTCGGGTGCGATACGTTTTGCACTTTCAACGTTTTTCCATCTTTTTTCAACAGCACTCCGCCCTTTTGCAGATCAACATCGGCCGTTGTCATCAGCTGCCAAACCACTTCATGAGTTGAGTCTGTCGGTACAACATCGTCCACAATTGTTAAGGAAGTAGGACTATCTTTGATAAATTGGCGTTTAGCCGATTGGAGCAGTCCACCAAAAGCAGCAGTAAGGTCGATGGTTGCCGAAGGTTTTGGACCCTTATTGAAGGCTACTATCTCCGCCATTCCATCCACTCGGTGCAATTGTCCGTTTACCGTAAGCGTACTGTGTCCAAAATTATTCTTTGTCAACAGCGTCCAGCGCTCACAATTTTGGCATTTTCCCCAAAGATCAAATCCGGTCTTTTCCAGGTCCTCGTAATCCTGATTCCCTGGATCGATTACCCAGCGCACACCGTTTAATTCGAATACGAACGATCCTGCATCCATATTTCCATGGTTTACCGTACCGCGGCCACCCTTGCCACCAAAATAATATCCATGGGGGTCCTGATTATCACCTGTAAAAATAACGATAGGGTTAGCACCCCCTCCTTTCCAAGCGTGCGGTATATCTCCTTGCTTTTTTGGCTCAAACTGGGCAATCCATACCAAGCCAACACCAGTCAACCGGGAAAGTTTTCCTACCTCAGCAGATTGCAAGAAACGATCTTTTTCAAAAAAAGCCTCATTACCTGTTCTCGCTGCAAACCATGCCAACACCACATCTCCCTCTTTTCCGCGCCTATCGCCACAATCCGCAAAATTATAATACATCCCTGACGGCGCATTAGCCAGTAAACGGAAGACCGCACTTTCCTGAAAGCCTGGAAAGTCCCCATAGCCGAAATCTGTACCAAATGCACTTTCCAGCATCGCTATGGTGACTACGGAAAAACCTGTTCCATAATCCCAGTAGGTAGAACCTTCAGGGTATACCCCATTTGGCATGTATTCATGCAGGGCATGAGGCAAGCCATCCAGTGCACGGTGAATAGTTTTTGCGGCCAATTGTGGGTCACGTTCCGCAACAACGATAGCAGCAGCAACCATACCACCATTGCATACTTGGTTCCAGTTATTATTGCCATACGTCCACCAAGCATTTTTTTGATCACTAGGCCAACTCGGTTGAATGCCCTTTTCAATCAGTGCCTGCTCCGCCTCCTCAATTGTCGCTTTCGGAAGGTCGCCCGCCGTCCAATCTAATGCGATTGCCACCGCCATAGCCATCTCGCCAATATCGAGGTAATGGGAAGGATTCCAATCAGAAAAGCGACATACCGCCAGTACCTCTTCATTGATACGTTTCAAGGTAGCCGGATCTTTTTCTATCCGATATACCATACCCAGCATATTCATGCGTCTAAGCATTTCCCGGGAAACGGAAAGCAATCTCCGTCCAATTTTCTTGTATTCCAATAGCGGTTCATTCCGTATCGCGGCGGCATCCCGTTTAATTGCCTGATAAACCTGCTGCACCACGGGATCACTTTTCAATCGTTTGCGAAGCAGTTGCTCCTTGTCTTTATTCAATACCAGTCGTGGTTTCGATTTCTGCAAGTGTTCCTTGAGATAGGCTGTTGTTATCGGGTTATCCAGTTTCGGAATGGTATCCGCCTGAACCGGGCTAATCGTTAGCGCGATAGCGAAAACAAGCCATAAGATTCCGGCATAAAACAGGCGGGGAAGGCAGGGTGTCGTTAACTTTTGAGTATTCATATATTAGGATATTTGAGGATTGAAAAATAGGCATTTTTCTTGAACTCGCCTTTTCCTGAAATGGTATAAGATTAATTCATTTTCAGTTACCTCCTAAACCGCATTACCATACGGCTGATAGGCTTAAGCGTTTGGTTTTTGTTATTCTAGCGGTTTAGGGTGTATAAGTCCATTCGATAACCGCGCCTTTCTCGTCAACCGCTTCATGGTGTTCAGCGCTTGGGCCGGAAGTTACTTCCGCATTATCCGTAACGGCAAAAATCTTTGTTCCGTCGGATGACACGGCAATAGCCCGATACCGCGCTTCTGCCTTAAAGTAATCGTGCCGCGCTAAAACGCGATCTCCGGCATCGTTTAATTTTAACTGGATGATCTTTCCTTGCTTAAGCGATGCCACCAGTAATGAATTCTTCCAACCCGGAATAGCATCATACGAATAAACGTCGATACCGGAAGGTGCTAAAGAGACCCAATCCCGGGATTTTCCTGCACGTATAGAAGCAAGAATATTGCGCAATGTATCGTTTGCTGTTGGATAGAAACTAAACATAGGTGGCTTATAATCGTTTAAAGTGGTCGCCATTTTTTGTTCATTTTTAATAAGCGGGTAGGTACTGTTCCAATAACCCGGAAGCTCACTGCTATCGGTCACACCTGCCGCCAGTCCGTTATAATTACCATCGGGATAACCGATAATTAACGGGTGTCCGTAATTTTTGCCTTTTTGAATACTATTCAGTTCATCATCAGAGAAGGGACCATGTTCCGCAGCATAGATGAGCTGCTTTCCATGAATGGTTAATTTCGCCAAGCCTTGTGGATTACGGTGACCTATCGTCCATACAGCGCTTTGTGCATTTTTGGTATTGAAGGGATTGTCATTTGGCACCCAAGCATCCCCTTCATCGCGATCGCCATCAGGAGCCGTATTAAAGCGTAAGATTTTCCCTTCATAAACGTGCGGATCCTGTGCATGATTAGGTCTCCCCGCATTTTTAAACTGCCCGGCTCCCATATCGCCAACGCTGTAGAACAAAAAGGACTTCCCATGCATTTCTGCTAGGAGCATTCTGCCCCCATTGTGGTCATTACTTTGCGGAATCGTATCACAGATCGTTTGCGGATCCTGCAATCGGTGTGCTACAGCGTCATATGTAAAGCGAACCAGTTTTGTTTTAAAATAAAAGCCGCCATCTTGCGGATGATGCCCATCACCCTCACGGTCCTTTCCTTCGAAGTCATAAATAAAAGCTAAAAAAACGAAAGGCTCACCCTTCATCAGGCCAGGATGAAGGGCCATACCCATCATTCCGCCCTGCGGCCAAGGTTTATCTTTATCCTTTCCCTGTTTTAGACTGCCATAGCGTGGAAAGTTACGCATATCTGTAGCATTCAACAGTGTATCAACCTTCCCAGTTTCGGGGTCCATATGCAATACCCGGTAGCCCTTCGCCTCGGTAATCCACAAAAAATGATCAGGACCATAAATGATTGTCCAAGGATTATCCAATCCTTTTGCAAGTATCCTTTTTGTAAATTTCGGTAGCGTTTGGCCGTCGACTTGGGTCATAAAACCAGCCAGTACTAGAGCGATGGTGCAGCATACATTTCCCATAATAATCGTTGATTTTCATTATTGTTTATTCATTCTTTTAACAAGAAAATAAATAGCGAAATTGTTTTGTAACAGCATCAAAGCACAATAACATTGGGAGAGGTCGAGATGATGTGGAAAGCGATTTAGGTGACGAAAATGAGGCTTCAGGTGATCTATCGCATGGCTATTAATACCTGAACAAATTGAAGAGAAAACTTTTTGATCGGTAGCGTTGTTGTTTAAGATGAATGGTTATTATGTTGAACCCAACATGATTAACAGCTCCATCTCAAAAAAACAAAGGTAATTCTATACCATTACGACCAATACAAAACCAATGCGTTAAGGTTAAAATGGTAAGAACCACCAAACCAAAAAATAAACAGATGAAAGAAATCACTTCTAAATTCGAAAAGGTATTGCAAGCTTCCACCTCTTACGGAAAGGTTAATCACGAACCCGATTCCAGTAAAGAGGTACAGCGCAATACCCCTAAAAAGTCCATGCCTTTCTCCGATCAGATTGGCAACTACCAACGGAACAAAGGCATTCCACCCAAATCTTTTGAAAACAGCAAGGTCTATATCGTAGGGAGTGGCATCGGCGGTATGGCCACGGCCTATTACTTTATCCGCGATGGCCACATTCCGGCAGCCAACATCACCTTTTTAGAACAGCTACACATTGAAGGCGGATCGTTAGATGGCGCCGGAAACCCAACGGATGGGTATATTATCCGCGGTGGCCGGGAAATGGATATGACCTACGAAAACCTTTGGGACATGTTTCAGGATATACCAGCGCTCGAAATGCCCGCACCTTACAGTGTCTTGGATGAATACCGGCTGATCAACGACAATGATTCCAACTATTCCAAAGCCCGATTGATCCACAATAGAGGCGAGGTAAAAGATTTCAGTACATTCGGACTTAGTAAAAAGGATCAACTAGCCATCATCAAGCTGTTGCTGAAAAAAAAGGAAGACCTTGATGATCTGACCATTGAAGACTATTTCAGCACTTCCTTTCTGGAAAGTAATTTCTGGATGTTCTGGCGTACCATGTTTGCCTTTGAAAACTGGCACAGCCTGTTGGAACTGAAATTATACATGCACCGTTTTCTACATGCCATCGATGGGCTTAACGACCTATCTTCTCTCGTATTTCCCAAATATAACCAGTACGATACTTTTGTAACCCCGCTACGCAAATTTCTGCAAAGCAAAGGCGTCAAGATTGAATTCCATACGCTGCTAAAAGACCTGGATATGCACAGCAATACCGAGGGTAAATGGGTGGAAGGGCTTATCATCGAACGAAAGGGAACAGCAGCGAAAATTCCCATTGGAAAAGAAGACTATGTGATTGTCACCACCGGTTCGATGACGGAAGATACCTTTTATGGCGACAATAAAACAGCTCCCATCATTACACTGGACAATAGTACCAGTGGACAAAGTTCCGGATGGAAACTCTGGAAAAACCTAGCGGCAAAATCACCAGTTTTCGGTAAGCCCGAAAAATTCTGCTCCAATATTGAAAAGTCATCCTGGGAGTCGGTAACGCTTACCTGCAAACCCTCCGCTCTTGTCGAAAAGCTAAAAGAATATTCGGTAAATGACCCCTATTCTGGAAAGACCGTTACCGGGGGTATTATATCCATTACCGATTCCAATTGGCTCATGAGCTTTACCTGTAACCGGCAACCGCATTTTCCGAACCAACCTGATGATGTGCTGGTGATATGGGTATATAGTCTTTTCATGGACAAAGAAGGAAACTATATTAAAAAAACAATGCCACAATGTACAGGCGATGAGGTGCTTACGGAACTGTGCTACCATATGGGCATTATTGACCAGCTCGACAATGTGCTGGAAAATACCCTAGTCCGCACCGCTTTCATGCCTTACATTACGTCCATGTTTATGCCACGGGCAAAAGGCGATCGGCCAAGGGTGGTACCCGAAGGATGCAAAAATCTGGGATTGATCGGACAGTTTGTAGAAACCAATAACGATGTGGTGTTCACCATGGAAAGCTCCGTAAGAACAGCCAGGATTGCCGTATACAAACTATTGAACCTTAATAAGCAGGTGCCCGATATCAATCCTTTGCAGTACGATATCCGTCACCTACTGAAAGCGGCTAAGACCTTAAATGATGATAAGCCGTTTTTGGGAGAGGGCCTGTTGCGAAAAGTACTCAAAGGCACTTACTTTGAGCATATCCTTCCAGGCAAGGAAGAAACAGAAGAGGAACATGAATCTTTTTTGGCCGAGCAGGTAAATAAGTTTAAAGATTGGTTTAAAAATATCAGGAGTTGATAAGACAGCCCGAAAATACTACCTAACTTGGTTTACGGGAACACGAAACCGAAAACCAGTCATCGCTTTAGATGAAATTTCACTTGTAAAGGTAGAAGATGGTAGCTGATTTTTTTTACGTTTATTGCATTTATTAAGGGCTTCTCGTGTTTTTATTTATTTTTGTTCTAAATAACAAGATAAATAAGAACACGATGAAAAAAACAAAAACCAGCTTATTGATTTGTTTTACAACGATGTGCGTTGCAGCCTATGCTCAAAACGGCTCTATCGGTGGTACGGTAAAGACAAGTGATCAGTATTACGCTACCGATCTAACCGTCAGCCTGAACGATAGTCTCCACGCGAAAGTTTCCAATAATGGCACTTATCTGTTTAAAAACCTAGCCCCGGGGAAATATATCATTACCACGACGCATGTTGGTTTACAATCAGAAAGCGATACGCTTTTTTTAAAAGCCGGTGAAGCACTTCAGTTCGACTTTAACTTAGCCGTTGATAACCATACGCTACAGGAAGTGGTGGTCGAAGGCTTTAAGCCAATCGTTGAACCAAATGTTTCCAGCAGTTTACGCGTGGAGACACCCGTGCTCGAATTACCCCAAAACGTACAGATTGTCAATGCCGAAGTATTAGCGAAGCAACAGGTTTTCAACCTAGCTGATGGCCTAATTCGAAATGTGAGCGGCGTGAGCCGATTAGCACATTGGAATGATCTATATGTCAATATCCACATGCGTGGTTCGCAAATTCAAGCCTTTCGAAACGGGATGAACATCGTATCTTCCTTTTGGAGCCCGCTTTCTGAGGATATGGCTGTAGTCGATCGCGTAGAGTTCGTTAAAGGGCCAGCTGGTTTCATGATGTCTAGCGGTGATCCGGCAGGGATTTACAATGTGGTTACCAAAAAACCAACCGGTATCGAAAAAGGTGAGGTAACATTTGCCTTAGGCAGCTTCTCCAGCTATCGAAGTACCTTAGATCTAGACGGTATTTTGTCTAAAGATCGGAAGTTGCTATACCGCCTCAATATTGCGGCTGATACGAAAGGCTCCTTTCGGCCATTCGAGGATAACAAACGCTTGGTATTAGCGCCGGTTTTATCTTACCAATTGGATGACAAGACAAAAGCCACATTTGAATATACCTATCAAAAGGCCAAGATGTCCGATATCGGATCGAGCTATGTGATGTCTCCTTTTGGCTATAAAACATTACCGCGCGACATGACCTTCTCTTCCGAGGGACTAGAACCTTTGGACGTGAATGAGCACAGCACTTTTCTGACCGTAGAACACCAATTCTCCAAAAACTGGAAGCTAACCGCCCAAGGCGCTTACTTTTACTATGACCAGATTGGCGCGAGCAGCTGGCCACAAGACGTCTATGCAAATGGTCAAGTGATTCGGAAAAGCGATATCTGGGATGCGCAGAGCACGATGACCATGGGCCAGCTATTTATCAACGGAAACGTAAGCACCGGTACTGTTCAGCATAAAATTCTTGCCGGATTAGATATGGGCGATAAGAAGTATTATGCCGACTGGAATACCTCCTTCGTTCTAGATTCCGTTGGCGGAGGTGAATTTGATCCATTAGACCCTAATCGCGACTATACCTTTGATTTTCCTTACCAGCCTTTTGACCGTTCTATCCCTATCAAAACACGAGCCGCTGAAGGAGGAGGAACCATTGCTTCCCATTATACGTCCGTTTACCTGCAAGATGAACTTGGTTTCTTTGAAAATGCGCTACGCCTTACGCTTGCAGCCCGGTTTACAAACATGTCTCAAGCCTCATGGGGCAGTTCTCCTATTGAAAGTAAAAAAGTTACACCACGTGTTGGGTTATCCTACTCGATAGACAAACGTACATCTGTATACGGGCTTTATGACCAATCTTTCCTCCCTCAAAACGGATTCTTATTTAATGGAGCGGAAGTAAAACCCATTACCGGCGATATCACCGAGTTTGGACTCAAACGGGATTGGTTTGGTGGCCGACTGAATACTTCCATCAGCGCTTATCAGATTCTCAAGAATAACGAGATTACTTCGTATGGACCCAAACCCGATATGAGTGTCGAGATCGGCCAGAAAAAAGTAAAAGGTATCGAGTTTGATTTGCGGGGCCAAATCTTACCCGGCTTCAATGCGATTGCCAACTATGCGTATACCGATGGGAAAATTACCAAGATTAATGAGGGTGTAGAAGATTTCTATGTGGGTCAACGTCTGGATGGAGCAGACAAGCATATTGCCAACCTTTGGTTAGACTACACCTTATTAAAGGGAAGCCTTCAAGGCTTAAGTCTTCGTGCCGGAGTGACCACCTATATCGATCGGGCTACCCAATTTTATTCCAATGAACATCCGGAATGGAATATCGAAGATTATTGGCGTTTCGATGCGGGTTTGGGTTACCATCATGATCGCTTTACAGCAACGTTGAACGTGCAGAACCTACTCGATCGTTACCTCTTACTGGGCGGTTCTTATTATACCGATTATTTCGCCTCTTCAGAAGTTTATTCCTGGCAGGCCGATCTGCCGCGCAATTTTCGGTTGAGTTTCAGTTACCGTTTTTAATCCAAATTTGGCAATAGGCACCGCCGATTCGGTATAATATTATGAAAGAGAGGATGTCCGAAATGCAATGCTTCCAAAAAGGTCGGACATCCTCTTTTGCTTACAAACTCCTCATCATTGTTGTTGATTTGAAGTATCCTGAGTTCCCTCTCCAGAATATGGAGC
Organism: Olivibacter ginsenosidimutans; assembly: GCF_039542865.1. Taxonomy (NCBI): domain Bacteria; kingdom Pseudomonadati; phylum Bacteroidota; class Sphingobacteriia; order Sphingobacteriales; family Sphingobacteriaceae; genus Olivibacter; species Olivibacter ginsenosidimutans. Next base: position 132,319 of record NZ_BAABIQ010000001.1, read on the forward strand.
ACTCTTTGCGTTTAAACAACACTTTTTCTAAACGGGTCTATGTAATCAAAACGGTTTGCTTCAAAAATTTCTTCCAATCTTTCAATTCCATATTTTTTCTTGAAATCAACTTCTTCTTCCATGATCGGGATAAGCCAATAGAAGTAAACTTTTTCAGATGCTTGGTCAGAGTGGATATTTCAGCACCATTGACCATGCAATTTTAGAAACCCATGACCAAGTAGTTCGGGATTTTTTGACCATCAAAAATGTTGACTGCAATGCTCATAAACTAACTCCTTTATCGAATTACCCTTTTTTTGTCCGATGGTCAATCCGCGACGGAATCAGGTGATCTAAAGATCCGAAATCTCCATAAAATTGTGGAATTCTATTTTTTTATTCATTTTTGTATCCAAATGAATACACACAAAAGATGTACTTTATTGAAAAGACGATAGAATTTGACAAATGGTTTAGAAAATTGAAAGATTTGAGAGCAAAGGCTAAAATATTGTTCCGAATCCAAAAATTAGAAACCGAAGAACACTTCGGAGATTGCAAACCCGTGGGTGATGGAATTAGTGAATTGAGAATTAACTATGCAAAAGGGTATAGAATCTATTTTAAAGAAGCTGACGGGAAAATCATTTTGTTATTAAGCGGAGGAGATAAATCCTCTCAGCAAAAGGATATTCAAAAAGCGAAAGAATTAGCGAAGCAAATCACAAATACCATTAAAAAGCAAAAAAGCGGCAAGTAAATTTCGAATAAACTAAAAAGATAAAAAAATGGAAACATCAAAATTTGATATAGCAGATTATTTAGACAGTAATGAGATGATTGCTGAATATCTTAATACAGTTTTGGAAGATGGTAATGATTCTGAAATAATAGCTGCAATTGGACATATAGCAAAAGCAATCGGCATGACTAAAATCGCAGAAGAAACTGGACTAAGCAGACCAAGTCTATATAAAGCATTATCCAATGGCTCGAAACCTCAATTTGGAACAATTATGAAGGTATTAAAGGCTGTTGGTGGACAGATACAGATTAATCCAATAACTGCTTAAAAAAGGTTGTACTACAGCGTAATCCTGAATTACTGGAATTACTACTATATCAACTCAAATTGTAGGACGCTACGAACGGGATGAGGTAACCCCTTCGGTGGAAGTTGCATCCAAACTGGCCGATGCCTTTGCAGAATTGGAGCTTGACCATCTCCCAATTGTATATTAAATTTGGCGAACGGTTGCGGCTGGATCAGAATAGTTTTTAGGTTTAGGTTGATCCGGATGACACCGTTCGCGTTACACTACCCGGTTCCGACGGTTCAGTACCTCCAGGTTCCCCAATTTGTCGTACAGCATCCCCTCCCGCGCCCGGTTATCCGGTAGCGAGGCCGTCCGCAGCCGATCCAGGTTATCATAGGTATAACTGAAGTTACCGTGCGCAGTTTTTGAGATTACAGACAGTATTATGTGCATTACCATGAACACAGGAGACAGGATAACAGCTCTTAGGAAGGCAAAAAGATGTCACAGACCGACCTTGCCAAGATCGCAGGCGTGTCAAGAGAGATCATAGGAAGATATGAACGGGGCGAAGCTTCGCCTTCCATCGAGGTGGCAAGAAAGATCGCCGAGGGATTGGACGTGTCACTGGATTACCTTGCCGGATCAACCAGCAAGGCCAGTATGGATAAACAGACCCTCAAACTGATCGATGATATCGAGGAGCTGGAACCTTCCGTAAAGGATAAGTTGCTGTTCCTTGCCAACGCTGTCATCAGGGATGCCAAGACCGGCAAGGCCTATGCCCAATAAAAAAGCCTCGGCGAAACGCCGGGGCTTTCTCATCACAAAGAGATTTTATTTATTCAATCTAGTCAATTCAACGATTTGGTCAAACAGCTTTTCATCTGGATCTATACTCAACTTATTTATTAAATCGTCTTTCCCAAGGACAATGGAGCGATAACTAAGCACATCCCCTTTCATAATCTCTCCATCAATTCCGTTTGAAGTCCAATAAGGACTGTTATAGATTTGTCGCACTATATCTTTAAGATTCTGAAGATCCATCTCCCCCGATTTAACCCTCTCCCAACTAGATGAGCTATAATCATAACGAAACATACTCAACACACCTCTAGTCTGGTACTGCATTAATAAACATTTTATATTGGACACAGTATAACCTGTTGTTCCATAATATTCTACCAATGACATTTGTACAGGATAATCTTTTCCTGGGTACCGCAATGTATCCATAAGCTCAACAAACTTACTTTCATGAAACAGACTATCGTTTGTCCCACTTAAAAGAGAATCGATATCCTCGCCAATAACATGATAGTTCGTTTGCGAAACAGGGTTGCTACAAAAAGAAAAACAGCACAAGGAAAGTACAAATATTATGATTCTATAATCCATATTTAATTGATCCTTTCTGGTTGAGCCCTATTTTTATCCAATTGTTCCTGCCTGATTTTATTCTCATCCATACGAGTATTTATCTCCTCCTTAGTCATATTCACCTTACCTCCAGTATCAGGGTCTTTAACCTTAACCTTGGTATCATCGGATTTACCCCCCATCCTATTTCTAGCATGTATCAGTTCGTGACCTAAAGCACTCTGCGCCTTTGCCCCTTTCGTCCCATCTTCATTCTTAAGACTTTTATTCTCCTTAACATCATGCAGTATTTTTACTTCGCCTTTTTTTACATTTGACGTCGTATGGTTTCCCCAACCTTCATCATCTACAATGTTAACTTTGAAATCCGCATTGATCAATCCCTGAACTAACTCAGTCCCAAATTCTTTATTGACAGGGGTATTGCTCAACTGTCCCATTTCATTAACATTTAGAACGTCAGTAACAGGGTTAATACTTGAATAGGGAACTACTTGTCCCGTATTTAGTAAAACTAATCTTTCCGATGTTAAACTTTGTAATTGTGAAAATGCTTTTGAAGAATAATCTCCTTTAGTGATTGGTATGAAAATATCTCTACCGTCAACATCAATATACAATAACGGATTGTTAATAGCATACCCATAAGGGGAATACGAATAATATTTCTCCGTCAACGGATCCACACTGCCCCACCTGCCGATTACCGGGTCATAGAACCTTGCCCCGTAATCGTACATGCCTAACCTGTCCTGCAACTCCTTCCCGTTGTAAAGGTAACTGTTCTTCGGGTTATCCGCAAGCAGGTTCTGCTGTACCTGCAACCCGAAGGCATAGTAATCCGAACCAAAGGTTGGCATGGTCGGTGCCGTGCCCGCAAATCCCGACCTGGTGTTCCCCAGGTGGTCTTTCAGGAAATATTCATAACCGTAATTGTTGCTCCCCTTGTTCACCAACCGTCCCTCCTCCATCTGTACAAAGTCCAGTGTACCGGCCGCATACTCAATCCCATCGATATAATCCCGGGCCTCCCCGTTAACCGCGTTCACGCTCCGCAGCTTCCTGCCCGTACCATCGTAGACATACGTTGTCGTTGTCCCTCCCACCGTTATGCGCTGCGGAAGGTCCAGGTAATTGTACACCGTGGCCGTGATGTTGGTCGCCGCACTGCCGCTGTTCACCCGCGTCAGCTGGTTCCCATTGGCATCGTAGCTGTAGCTCGTCGTGCCCCCTGGCAGGTACGGGGTACCCGTGCCGCTGGCCGTGCGGGCATCGGTGACCGAGGACAGCTGCCCCTTGGCATTGTACGTGTAGCTCAGCGCATCCACCTCCGTGCCCGACTGGTTCCGACGGTTCAGTACCTCCAGGTTCCCCAATTTGTCGTACAGCATCCCCTCCCGCGCCCGGTTATTCGGCAGTGCCGCCGTCCGCAACCGATCCAGGTTATCATAAGTATAGCTGAACGTGTCCCGAACCGTTACCGTGCCTCCGGCCTTCCGGCTGTAGAGCTGGTAGGCGATGTTCCCGTTGTAGTATTGCTGTGTGCCCGTATTATAGCGCAGCTCCTGGCTGAACAGTGCCGCGTTTGCCGTGCGCAGCCAGCCCCGCTCGTTGTAGCTATAGGCGATGCGCTGGCCAAAGGTATTGCCATCCGTACTGTGCAGCTGCTTTGCCTTCAGCTGTCCGATGCCGTTGTATTCGTTCCGGGCAACCAGTGTCCTGGTTCCCTGTACCGTGCCACTCTTCACTGTCTTCCATGTATCCACCGGACGGTCCCGGTGGTCATAGCTGTATTCTGTGGTGATAACCAGCGAGGCCGTTGCACTGCCTGCATGGTGTTCCCGGGTGCTCTTCTTCAGCTGATGGGTAAAGGTGTATTCGTTCTTAATATCGTCATAGTTGTTCGTGTTGTAAGCACCGCCCTTGTAGTGCTGGCTGAGCGTGCGTACATTGTCGCCCCGTTCATCGTAGTAGTACACCGTCCACAGGTAGGTGTCTGTTGTGCCCAGCACCTTGGTCTTCTTGGCCACCGGAAGCCCCTGTGTCATCTTCGAATAGGCCGCATCCGAGGATTTGTCCAGATTCGATGGCAGGTCCGGGATACCCGCATAACGGTCGTAATAGTTCACCTCCAGCACATCGAAATGCTCACTGCCCGTCGGGATGCTCACGTTCGTATAGCCGTGCAGGTTCCCGCTGGCCGTGGAACGCTCCTCCCACTGGGTGTTCGCCCTCCCCGGTTCATTGACATAGCCCTCGATCTCCTCCTGTGTGGCCGTGCGACCACGCTCCCAGCCCGTCATGATCATCCTGCCCTGCCCATCATACTTGTAGAAATGGTGGTAGCGCCCGCCTGTGAATCCGCTATAGCTTTCCGTGGAGTCCCTGGCATTTTCATGCAGGATCAATTGGTCCATCCGGTTATAGTTGAAGCTCTCCCATCGGCTCCTGCCCGGAACGTGCCGCCGCTTCATCCGGTTCCTTCCATCGTACTGGTACTGGTAGGCATAGCGGTCCAGCCAGGCCTGCAGTGCCGTGCCCGTGGGCAGCGTCGCCCGGTCGGGCGTGCCCCCAGGGGTCAGCACGTAGCACAGGTTCCCGAAATCATCGTACACATAGTACGTGCTCAGCATCTCCTGCGTACTGCCGTCCTTGGCATTAAAGGTCCTTTTCAGTACCACACGCCCCTGCTTGTCCTTGTACTCCTCCGTCGTGTTCAGACGGTAGGCAAAGGTGCCCGGGGTACCCCCGGCCCAGTTCTCGTTCCTGCTCACCGTAACGTACAGCTGGTTCGATCCGTACGACTGGCTGGCCGTCAGCTCCAGCTTCGGCCTTCCATTGCTTTCGTAGCCCACCCGGTACAGCATCACCTTGCGCGTCTTCTCCACCGCACTCAGCAGTTCGTTGTTATTGGTCGTATATTCCGTGCGCACGCTGTGGCCCCCTCCGCTATAGCCGTCCGCTGCCGGCTGCCACGCCGAACCTGCAAAACCCTGCTCCAGTACCCGGTTCAACGGGCTGGCCTCGTACACCGGGCGGCTGAAGGAAGGCGTGTTCTTCCCCGAAGGCTTGGGGATCGTTACCACCCCATTGGCCGTACCGCTGTTGTAAAAGGACGCCTGTGCCGTAACCGCATCCCCCTTGTAGCTCCCGTTGCCCGCCGTGGATGTAGCATAGGGAAGGTAGCTCTTGTCTTCCCGTCCGAAGGCATCGTAGCTCTGCTGGCTTACGATATCCTGGTAGGCCGCACCCGCCTTGGTACCCACCCTCTGCACTGGCCTGCCGAGCCCGTCAAAGTACGCCACGTCCTCCATGAGCTCATCGGTCTGCGGCGAGGCCGAGACCGCATCCTTCAGGTACGTCCGCGTGCGGATGTAGTTCCGGTCCGCGCTCGGGGCACTCCCCAGTGCCACCGGCTGCAACAGACTGGTGATATAGGCGTGGAAGCTCGTCGTGCTGAAACCCGGCTTCAGCGTGATGCTCACCGGATCGGTCTTCTCACCTGTGGTGGGTGTGTTCAGCACCAGCTGGGCCCATACCCCTACCGGGAAGAACAGCAGCAGTATACATGCAAGCAATCGCTGTACGGTGTTTTTGTTATATCTTTTCATGGCTCTCGCTTTATTGGTTCTGGTAATGGTAGTCATAACTGGAAATCGGTTTGCCCTGTGTGTCCTTCACCTGCTGCAAACGACCGAAGCCGTCATATTCGTAGTACGTCGTCCGGCCGGAAGCATCCGTACTGCTCGTCATGCCTACCAACGGATCGTAGGTGTACGTCGTTATCTGGGCACTCTCTGGATAGATCCTCACCTCATCTACATACACCGAACCAGTCAGGCTTACTGCTGAAACTCCCGTAACTGTACGTCGGTATAGTGTCCAACCATTGCGGCTGCCGAGTGCCGTGGCCGTGCCTCCGCTGATACCAGTAGCGGTAGCACTCTTGGCCCAATAGCTCAGCACATACCGTTTTGCTGTTGACAGACCCACCTTAGACAGATTCCCTCCACCAAGGCTATACACTTTCCTGCCTGCCGGTGCTGTATCATCCCCAACCGTTGCTCCGCTGTAACTCCAATTCCCCTTCCCCTCAGCCTCAAATCCCGCATAGGCGATCTCCGACTGTCCAGCATTCTTCACTTCAGCAACTGGATATTGGCCATTATAGCTCCATAAGTAGCTGATTAGTGTACCATCTTCTAGCGATGAGGTTAAGATATTTCCCTGTTTGTCATAAGCATGATGACGCACCCTTACCTCTTCACGGGCATTAAGTTTATTGGTTGTTATAGTTTGGGGTGCATAAAAATCAGAAGCGCTAAGGGGCTTAAAATAATTCACCTTTATACTGTACAGATCATTGGATTTTGAGCTATTCTTAGTCACTTCATGTAATTTATAATTGATCATATTCTTACTTAGCATGCCTGAATAAATACCATTTGGATCATTCCCTTCTTTAACCATATCAAAAGCGTATTGATACCGCTTCATCTCCCGGATTCCCGCGCTATTGGTTAGGGTATCATACTTCAAGAGGTAATTGTCTTGATCATAACCATAGCCCCTTATCACGGTAACACCCGAACCACCATCGTAAGTAGTCGTTGTACTTTTTACCAGATCGGCACGCCCTGCTCTCGGAGAAAATTCACGCATGACAAAATACTTTGGTTCACCTCTCGGGTTTATTTTCTGGTTGGCATCGAAAAAAACCACCGGCGCTACGGAAATGGATCTGAAATTATTATACCTATTTTCATCTCTCCAATATCCGTCCTGCACCATATCATATTGATTGACTGTTTTTGATACAAGCGTATTCTTGCTGTCATAAAGCTGCTCTTCTTTCAGTAGGCCATAGTGCCAATCACTATAATCTGCAGGGGTAAATGGAAAAGCGTTTATACGGGGCACATACTCGTCGAACGAAGTAAAATAACGGACAATCTTACCGTTGGTTATACCGTTGTTTGTTATTTTTTCCACTACCCGGCTATAGGTTACCGGACTTCCGTTGACATTAATCAGATCGATATTCGTGGAACTGTTCCGGATAATATAGTTTGGTGAACTATGGATATAATTCGGTATGGCGTTCCAGTCTATGTAATCATAAAACACCTGAAATGAATAAATGGGATATACACCTAGCGTGCCAGAAGAAGTATTTCCATCATCTAAGGTATATTCAAATTCCCGAGAACGCACTGGATTCTGCGACACTCCATCATAGTCTTGTATAGCAGCAACTCGCAAACCACCAACATAAGGTTGCTTATTACTATACGTTTGTGTTGAAGATCCCTCCTCACCTTTTTCTCTCCACGAAATACCTATATTCGCAGCGAAATTGTCCATTCCGTTTGCATACATAACAATGCGGTAGGATTTTCCTTTTATCAAATTTGACACGGAAAAAGAAGTCGATGCCCCGTTGCTAGAGAAAGGAACCGTGCCGCTTGCCATGATATGCATGGTTGATGGGTTCGTGGAATCGTAGAATTCTGCGGTAACCGAACAATTCCCGTAGCAATCAGGATGATGTCCGGAACTAAGGGTTATCTTAAACGTTGTTACGGTATTGTTCTCTCCATTATAAGTAATATCCCGATAATCCGACTTATAAGGATCTGAGCTGTTTACATAACAGGATGCACTTCGTTCAATATATGGAGGATTTGGTATGGTTATGGTAAATTCCTGGTTGAGCCAGTCGTCAACCGCTTGGTTCGCTTCCATATCAAACGTTGTGTAACCACCAGTGGGGTAATTCATTTTTATAAGTGAACCCGTCTTCATATAATTCGGATCTGTATTCCTATTGGAGCCGGGCAGTTCGTACATCGGTCTTACGGAACCACCTTCCACCTGCTGGAGACCTATCCCAAAGGGAAAAATTTCCCGCGGAATCCAGCTTCCCACGCCTTTTCCCTTATAATATCCCCAATGATCCGGCTTCTCGGTATTCCTATTCGGAAAAACACCATACGATGTATAGTAAAACATTTCATATGGCCGGTCCTTCACCTCGTTTATACCCGATAAAGCAATAACCTCTTTTAAGGTAGCACGATTCAGCGAATAGTCCTGTTTCAGCTCATAGCCTATTTTATTGAACCCATCCTTTACAGTGATTTTTTTGAGTAGGCGATCACCTGGAAGATCGCTCCGTTCTGCCTCATCATAAAGAAAATCTGCGGAAACTCCATTTGGGAAGCTGATCTTCCGGAGACGCTGTGCTTCTATATTCTGGGCAAATGATGAAGAACTGGATCCCGACAGTTCCTTTGCTGGCCCTGCAAAGGCTTGGAAACGGCTTTCACTGCTTCCTACACTATAGTTACCAATCCCATAGGCATCATATTGCAGCGTTATTTTATTAGTTCCGGTAGGGTCTATAATCTGCGTCAGGTACCATGAAGATGAAAAGGTACTGCTGCCTGTCCAAACAGATCCGAGCGTTGTGGTAACTTCAGGTGCACCAAAAATATAGGTAAAACCCTTTTCGTCTACTATTGTAAATTCCGTGATCATATCCCGGTTCTTTAACCTGCCGATTTTTTTGGTTACCTTTAATTTTCCTTGTTTTAGCATCAGGAAATCTCCATTTTTCCCAAACATGAACTTGCCGGACTTACCACAAAAGTTAAAAATGAAGATATCACTCTGTCCGTCTCTTACACCCGCGTATATCTTATTGAATGGCCTAAAGCTGACATCCAACGGCGAATTGCCTTCATCTTCATCTTTAGGTAACGGGGAATCATTAAGGAAACCATACGCCGGTTCTTCATCGTATATGCCTCTTACTACCCTAGTGATCACGCCACCTGCATTTAGGGCCCAGCCTAAACCAACGCTTGATGCTATTTCTTCCAATTTAACCCCTCCGGCATGATAATCAAGGGATATACTCAGTTGCAAATTGTTCGAAGAATTATTGTAACTGTAGATTGGTATATTTATTTCCGGAATACCCGTCGAAGGGCCAACAGGGATATTCCCAAATTTTGTCAGCGCAGAAGCATTAGGTGATGGCCCTATTACCTGACTAAGAGTTGGGTTAAGAGGTTGCATATCCTGACCTTTTACCAGACTCACGAGTAAGACAAGAAATACTAAAATTTTAATTTCTCTCATATTTTTTTTATTGCGTTTATTGAGCACTTTCCAACTTTCTGAGCCGGCATTCCATATCTGTCAGCTTATTACTTTTTTCTATCAGCTGCAACGTCAACTCCTCCACCTTCTTCAACAAGAGTAAATTCATCTTCGCCACATCCAATCCTTCCTCACCTATCTCCCTGGCCGAAGGGATTTCCGGCAGGTGTTTGTGTTCCTTAACATAAGCCTCCACTTCGGTTAAAGAAGGCAACTGGTAATCCTTTTCGAACACATAATCCGGTACGGTAATATCGGTTTTGACCTTGATCTCCTTGGCCAGGATATTGCCGTTCACGGCCAGTTTGGCTGAGGGATTGGTGGTGCCGATACCTACATTACCGTTGCCCAAAACAATCATGCGTGATTGAAAAGCTCCGTTCACTTTTCCAGTCTGGAACACCAAATGCCTGTCGGTAGCATTGCTATCGGTTGGAGCCACTCGTATATAGAAGTTCTTCTGGTTCGTTCCGCCATCATCACTGGTGATATAATTTCCACCACTAGTGGCATGTATTAAAAAATGATTGGTTCCAGCATCCGACCTTTCTAGTCGCACATTTCCTTTAACGTGCAATGTTTCCATTGGGCTGGTCCTACCAATCCCCACATTTCCGCTGCTTGGAAATACATTGGTCTGCGCCATCATGCTCGATGCTGCGAACATTATAACGAGTAAATAAATTATTCTCATTGCTTTGGTTTATTCTGGTTCAATAAAGTTTCTATTTGTTGATATTTCTGCACCAATAATTGTTGCGTGTTATGGAGCGCTTTTACTTCTTTATCCTTTTCTATCAAGTGCAGCGTCAGCTCCTCCACCTTCTCCAATAGCTTTCTGTTCATCTCTCCAAGGTTCACACCATTGGCTGCCACCTCATCTTTATCCGGTATACCGGGTAGGTGCCGATGTTCCCTGACATACCTCTCCATCTCGGTCAGTGTGGGCAGGGCATAGCCTTCTTCAAATACGTAGTCTGCCCAGTTGGCCGCTTCCACTTTGATCTCTTTGGCACGGATCGTACCGTTTACGGCCAGTTTCTCGGCAGGTGTACGGATACCAATCCCTACGTTGCCATTGGTCAGGATAGTCATCCGCCGATACGTTTCCAGTTGACTGTCATCCAATGTGTAACTGCTACCAGTAGAGCTCCTACTGAAAAAGCCGATGGCACCCACATTCTCGAAACGTAACAGGCTAAAATCGGATGTGGTGCTTGAACCCGCTACCGACCAATTGCCGTTGGTTACATCCCAGTGTATCCCCTGGGAAATGATCCCTCTGGACCAGTTATTTTCTGCTTTCCCCGGGTACTGCATGTATACCCGGCCACCGGTAGTGAAATAATTAAAGCCGCCGACAAGGGCGTCGCCGTTAGACGGAAAGGAATTAGACTGTGCACGGACACCGCCAATGGCCGATAACAGTAACGTGATCAGGAAAAAGATCCTACGCCTGAAGTTACACGATTTTAGAGTTGATGTTTCCATTTTTCTGGGTTATCTGAGGTTTAACTTTTATAATTACAAAAGAAACCATAGGGATTGAATAACCTGCTAACGGAAGGTTATAATTTTCATAACCCTGGGTTATAATTTTCATAACCTGTGGTTATAAAAGATATAACCGTAGGTTATATTTTATGCAAAGTTGCTCACAGGGCCTTAAAATGGGCTAAAATCGATTCGTCTATATTTCGTCTATCCCTGATTGGTTAAACCTTTTACTCATCGATTGTCTAATAAAAGAAGATACCCATCGTTTATATAGAAAATAGTGGTATGAAGACAATCATAAAAAGCAGTATTGTCCTATTGCTGATTCTTGGTGCCCTAACGGGCAATTGCCACCTAGCGGTAGGGCAGGAAAAACCAAAAGGCTCCCTCCGGTTTCCTTACCGGCAGGCAGGGCTGACTGCCGAACAGGCTGCTGCCCACTTACTCGATAGGTTCAGCTACGGAGCAAGACCAGGTGAGGTCGAAGCTGTCGCCAGTGAAGGACTGGAAACATGGTTTCTGCGGCAATTGGATGCCAACATGCCCGAAGATACCCTTAACACCTTGCTAGCGAACCTCGATGCACTTCAACTCAGCAACGAGCAGGTAGCTCAAATATTTCCTTCAGCCGGACAGGTGCTGCGAAGTGCCATTAAGGATGGGGGCATAAAGGCCGATTCGGGAGCGATCGATCGAAAAGCCCATCGCCAGGAGCTCGAAAGCTATAGGCAAAACCATCAGCTCCGGCCGCAACAGGAGCTTTTCAAACAACTGATCGACCAGCGAATCTACCGGGCAGCCTATAGTCATAACCAACTCTTGGAAGTCATGACCGCTTTCTGGTTCAACCATTTCAATGTATCCCTCAGCAAGAACTCATGTGCTCGCTTTGTTCCCGCTTATGAACGAGACGTGATCCGACCTAACGCCCTGGGAAATTTCAGTGACCTGTTGCTGGCCACCGCCAAATCTCCCGCGATGCTCTTTTACCTCGACAATTTCAGCAGTACAGCAGCACATCAAAATAAGGTCCTTTCTCAAACCAAAAAACGGGCGAAAGGCATTAACGAAAACTATGCACGCGAAGTAATGGAGCTGCACACGCTTGGGGTTGACGGCGGTTACCGTCAGCAAGACGTAACCGAAGCCGCTCGGGTACTTACGGGATGGACCGTCTTCCCCCTAAACGGGAAAGCCCAATATTCCCCCAAGAATGGTAATATCCGTGAAGGAGACTTTCTTTTCGTCGCTGCTAGGCATGACAAAGGAAAAAAGACGGTATTAGGTAAGCCATTTGGCCCCAAACCAAATCACCTTTCGAGCTGGCCGTCGGGGCGGTTCGCAACCTAGACGCCCAAATAGCAGACCCTTATCCCCTTTATCAACAGATCAGTAAGATGGGCGAAAAAATATATTACTATCAGGCACCTACCGGCTTCCCTGACCGTGCCCAATACTGGGTAAATACCGGCGCCCTGCTGAACCGCATGAATTTCGGTTTGGCCATCGCCTCAGGACGTATCCCCGGTATCGCTGTTGATCTAGATGCCCTAAATGGTTACCATGAACCGGAAAGCACCGTTGCGGCCCTAAACACGTACAGTAGGCTGATGATGCCCGGCAGAAATCTGGAAAAAACCACGGAAAGACTTACTCCCATGATTAATGACCCGTCTTTGGCTCAAAAGGTAAGTCGTCGGGTGGCACAACAAGAGGGAAAAGTTGACGATCCACCCCTGGTAAAAAATATGCTGGCCCAAGTAGTGGGTATTATTATCGGTTCGCCGGAATACCAACGGCGTTAACCATAAAAAATTAACGTTATGCTCGATAGAAGAGGATTTTTAAAAGCAAGTGGTCTGGGAATGCTCGGGGTAGGCCTAATGGGCGGTATCCCTGCTTTCCTTGCCGAGGCGGTTGCCGCCGATAAAAAAACAGGCCCCTTTATCAGAAAACGCTTATCCTATATGTAGCGATTTTAAAAGCTATTTCAGCTTTTCTATTTCTTCTGCACTAAGTTTGGTAAACTTGACAATTTGTGCAATAGGGAGGCCGTCTTTCTTCATTTCCTTAGCTAATTCTCTTTTTTCAGCAATAACCCTGGCACGTTCTTTTGCTATACCCTTTGCTATACCTTTTTCTATACCTTTTTCTATACCTTTTTCCATACCTTTTTCCATACCCTGTGCAAGTCCCTTTTTCTCAGCACGCTCCAATTGTCTAATAATGCTCAGCCGGATGGCTTCTGCATCGCGCTTATCCTTTAAGCTTAATTCATACGCATTCATATCCGACGGATTTAAATTGGTGACCTCACCTATGTCAAAGATAAGCTGAAATACCCGTTTATCCAAAAATTTCGGGATTTCCTCCAGCTCACTCATATGCCTGAACACATACAGCCACATATCCATAATCCCTTTGATGGCCATGATCGGCCTGTTAAAGTTCGGCAGCACCAAGAACTTATAACCCAGCTTGCTGTAAAACTGATCGCCGCTTTCCCTGTCACACAAAGCGATGTCATAATAGTATCTTTCAGTGCCCGGCATATCCAATACAAAGTCCAGGATCCCGATAAAGTAGACTTCCGGGAGTTCGTAGGTGTTCCCTTTAAAACCGCGCGGCACCAAGGTATTGATTATCCGGGAAGTGTAATAGACCGCACGGTCTTTGATGAATTCCTGCGACAGCTGCTGCATCTCAATAATAATATGGCTGCCGTCATCGCAGGTACAGTACAGATCAAAGATGACCTTCCGGTCATGTTCCCGCTCCCTGTTACGCTCAGTCTGCTGGTAGTCCAAGTCCACGATTACTTTCTCTCCCTGGAAGAGACCGTTGAGAAAATTGATCAGATTCTGTTTCCCCACCTCGGGGCCGAAGTAGCGCTTCATCCCGAAGTCTGTACACATATCCACGTACTTGCCTAAAAAATTTCGCTTTTTTGCCATAATAGTCTAATGGTTAAATCATAAATCAATACAATATAAACAAAAATTCACCATAAAACTAATTTTTTTAGCAAAAACTTTTAGCTTGTATATTTTTATATTGTTATATTGGTTCCGAATGGCAAGCACAGGGTATCAAGCCAATAACTGCCGAGGTATCTGCATCGGCCATGGCCTTACCAAATTCAAAGCCCGGACCAACACCTGCAACCGGTTTATCAAAGTGGAGTGGATCTTTAGCTTCCTCCCATTCACTTTCCTGATTTAACCGCAGCACGCTGGCATGGGCTATCGTATCAACAGCTTCGGGGTATCCACGGCCAGCCATATTGGATTGGCCCACCAATAAAAACAGATGAAATTTGGTTTTATCCGTTGGTGGTTGTACTATTTTTCGTACGCTCGGATTAAGGCCCTGTGCTGCAACCTGCAAAAAGGCTGGTAGAAGCAATAGGAATAATATATATCTTTTCATAAAAATCTACATAAACCCTATAAAAATAATCAATATCCCCTCTTTTTGTAATTACCGTTTAATACCCTTTGTCACGGCTTGTTCATCTCTCTAACTTTTACCGAGTCAACAGGCCATTAAACGGCCATCAACGAGACATATCATCGCCATAACAGGTACGAAGCAAGTAGGGGAGTCGTTTTCGGCTATTGAATTAAGTATCATAATCTGCGGTTTTTATGTATAATCCAAGTTAGCAACCCTTTATGGCTGTTGGGTCTGTTTTGTGTCATAAAAAAGGAGTAGTTGGGTGGGGGTTCAATTATAACTACAGCCCATCCTGTAAGGGGAACGTAAATAATCGAAATCTTTTTTATAGAAATGGTATAAAGTCTTCCATTTTTGTTTTCTCAACCTCAAAAAACACTTTATTAAGGTGATCGAAATCTGCGTCCGTGGTAACAAGTTTTAAACCCAATAGAGCGGCAAGAGAGGCGATCCAGATATCATTCTTACCCATGTTTCGTGGGGTTCTATTTCCGCCTCAGAGACTACACTCACATATATCAATCTATTATCAGGATTTAAAAAGTTGATAATACCATCATAATCCTTAGATCTTACAATAGCCAAAAGGATATTTGTATCAAACAATAAATTCATTGGAGGTTTAGGCGATACAGGTTATTTACTTTCTTTTAACATTTTCAGCGTTGCCTTCCACTCCTCATCCGTAAAAGGTTCAATTTCGGGAGTTTTTTAGCGCATCTATCATTCTTTTATTGCTCTGCCCCATTTTTTTACCAAAAGCTGTAGTTCCGCCTGCCGCCCATATTTCCTCTGGAGAGCAGGATTTATGCGTTCTGAAACCAGATGTCGAGGTATGTTCTTTAGTTTAGCCTTCATGTACACCTTCCTTATTAATTTATTCAAATAAAGCGATTTTGACTTGTAATTAAAAATGGTGTAATCTATGCCTGGCTGCTGCTTCTTGAACAATTTTAGTAGACGACTCATACCCTGAACCAAAAATCAAATTACCTTCATCCAGGTTAACCTACTATTGCTATTACAGCCAATAAATAATTAGTTTTTTCATAATTGATAGATTTTATCGTCAAATTTATGTGAAAGATACGACAAAGAAAGAAGATAATGGACCCGGTTGATGCTTTCGCTGGTTTAGTTACCTGCCAAAACTGCTCCACCTATGTCGCTTTTCCAACTATTGAAGTAGCCGCAAAATTTCACCACACTTCTCCAACAATGAATAACTTCGCAGCGCGAAACCGCATATATGGGCCAACACCGGGTAATACCTTTTTAGGTTTCACATCCTATACCCATTATAAAGTTCCTTTTTGAATTATGGCTACAAATAGCCTACAATATAAAAGATTTCAACCAAAACCAATCAGCTACGTGTAAAACATACGGTCAGGGCTTCAACAATTTCCGATTTTCAGATCGATGATATGACCTTTGAATAGGAGGAAAAACAAAAGTTCAGCAACAACTACAAGGCATCGAGAAAGCCTTTGTAGTAAAAGACAACATAGAAACTGTTTTTCTGAACACCATCTCACTGTAGCAATTCGGAATGATGTATTAACATTAGGGAGAGGTTAAACATGACCATGCTAGCGTTCGCAGACAACAAACATCCTAAGAAAAAAAATCCGCTTTTTCCATTATGGAGAACTTAACACTAGTGGTAAGAAATTATTCAAAAAACATTATATTTATTGAAATCTAATCTCTTGTTAAAAAACTTAGTATGTTAGCTTGCACATTTTTCTCCGGAGCTTACATCTACGGAACGATGATTAAATTTTCAGTGTAAAAAAGCGGGTGGCCAAAATGATGAATTTCGACCACCCGTTTACTTGGAAAGCATTATTCTTTCGTTGCTGTGGCCACAGCCGAAGCAACAACACCCGCTGTAGCCAGATAGCCCCCTATCGTTACGACCGTAGTCGGCAAGGCAATAGGAGCGGTTAACAGCGCCCCACCGATGGCGCCCAAGACTAAACCAATGGTTCTGATCGTTTTAAAGAACTTTGGGGTTGGGGATTGGATTCTTTCTTTTATTTGTTTCATTTTCTTATTCTTTTAATAGTAAGACTTTTGGGCTATATGTCTCTATAGCCAACATCGCGCAACGCACAACTGGCAACTTGTAGCGCACACCCTTCCTCCGCAGCCACTGCCAATAAGGGATAGACCCGTTTGTAGGCCGCAGCCGAATGCAGTACCCGGTAATCACCATCGATAAGCTGATAATAGCTGCCTGTCAGCAGGCAACCCCTGGTGTCGGTGTGGTAGTTGCCGATATGGAAAAATACCAGATCAAAATGCGGAATGCCTTGGACCTCCACCATGCCCCGATGCACCTGGGGATAATAACTGTGGTACCTTGCATTCATCGCTGCTATACCGTTCAACCCCAACGTATAGGTTCCCTCCGGAATTGCGGTCATTCCCGGAATTTTTTCCGTTCGGATTTTATCTTCCAAAATGTAGCAGGCAAAAAGCCCGTTGATGTATAAGTGGCCAAGGGTCGTGTTAATCCCTTCGGCGATTCTTAGTAGTTTGATCATTTTTTTAATTTAGTATCAAGACATCGATATCCAATAGCGAGATGTCTCGTTGTCCGTGTTCTATTTATCTATTCCTATCTTCCAAAAACTCCATACGCTGCCTCAATAAGTTGTAATTTGATTTTAGTTCGGCTTTCATCAACTGGATGCTGGCCTTCATGAAGCCCATATCTTGCTCCATCTTTCTGAAATTGCTATGCAATTGTTTTAAAAAGTAGGCGATAATGGAGAGTAAAATGCTGATAATTGTACCTAGTAGCATCATCAGCTCGGTGTTATGTGATAAATTCATTTTTTCTTTACTATTACTTTTTAAATACTCAACACTCATTTTTTATTTTAATTGTAGATGATCTCGTGGCAAAAAATGGTGTAGCAGCAGCCAAGCTACTACACCAATCATTACGCGTTAAGCCAAGGTAATTTCTCCAGCGTACTGGCTATTGGAGGCATCTAAGCCATCCCGATCCATGGCAAAAGCATATACGTGGATGGTATGTCCCGAGAATAGCGCTGGGAGTTCCAGCTCAGCGGCTTCGTCCTGTCGCAATACATTTTTGAAGGTCGCAAAGGTATCCTCCGTTTCATCGTACAGCAGTACGATCACCTCATCGTCACCATGCGTATCACCACTTAGCAGACTGTTGTCCATCCAGCTCATGCTCACCGTATTTGGCGTGTTCGACGAAGCGGATAAGCCCAATAATTTACCTAAACCACCACTGCTCACCTCGATCCCCGAGTAGTTAATTTGCAGATCGGGATACTCCCCAATGATGGCATTTTTCATGAAGCGCTGCATTCCCTGGTTGTAGCCCGTACTCTTATTGCTCTTCTTGTCACGAAAACCTAGGTTCAGTACATTTTTCATCGGGCGCAGAAAGCTTACCGCCATACCGAAGCGGGCGCGCTGCGCTGCCTGCTTGGGCGAATTCGATTTTGATTTGAAGCGCGCCAGACCGCGTAGATAACCAATACTGCGCCAGTTACTGCCTACCACACTACCTGCTTTTCCCCTGAAGGCGCCATTTACGCCTTGTGCATACGTTGCCATAATGTTAATTTTAAACGTTAAACCATTTGTTAAGCAAACACAGTTTTTAACCGGTATCATCCTGTATCTACGGTGCAAACATCGCACACCGATACTCGCCAAAAAATTAACGGGACAAATTGGGGCAAGATCGGACGGATGGGGACATTTTGGGAAAGTAATAGCCCCCTCGCCCGCAGCTTTCCCTCCAGTTTCCCACTGCTGTCGCTCCATTTTGGATACCCGCCCATTACCCGCGCCCACACCTCTCCCATAGTTGTTCGACACCTGTTCGACAGCGCTTCGACAAACCTCCGCTATCTTGTCGAAGCGCTGTCGAAGGGCAGTGGGAAAACCGTCGAAGGATTCTCGAAGCAAGTAGGTAGCAGGTAATGACCGGGTAATATGCTTCATGAGCAGATGACCGAAACACTCCCGAAGGGAAATAGGAAATGATACCCTTACCTAACCCCGCTCGCGGTACTTCCGTTTTTCCCGCACGGGCACTAAGTCTTCTTCCAGGAAGCAATCCTGCCCGCCGTTATCACGGGGCTTGAGCTTCCCTTCAGCAATCCACCGGTAATAGGTACTCTTTTCTATCCGCAGGTAGCGCATCGCTTCGTCTTTAGAATACCATCTGGGCAGTTCGCCCTGCCGATCTGCTCCACGTTCAAGGTAGATACGCAATAGTTGGCAGAGTTCCTGCACTTGTTCTTTATGGGCTTCCTGTTGGTTATAATTGGTTTTCAATTGGCCGTAAATTGCCTGCAAGAGGCTGACCATCAGTTCATCTTGTTTCACGTACTGTGTGTTGGCACCACGATCAGTCGGAGCCCAATAAGCCAGCCATTGCTACATCACGTGAACAGGAGCAGGTTTATTAACTTCTCTGTGGAAGGGTTAATAATCCGTTAAAATACATGCTATAGGCTAAAAAAAGAATCTCATTATATACAATGAACAAAATGAACAACCATAAGAAGCGAAACCTAAGCCTTACCCACTCTTTTTCGATAGGTTTCCATAAAGCGTTTGCGGTAGGTATCCGATATTTCCAGGCTTGTTGTTACCGACTCCGGAAAATGATCGGCAATCTCTTGCGTAAATAGCACAGTAGGGGCCGCCTTCAGCTCTAGGCCATCAACCCATTTCATGTGCACGATAGTCCATCGGTTAATGCGTATAAAATTTTCCGGATTCAGGCACTCTGCTAGCCTATCCAATGTTTCAAAGAATGTGTACTGGTTTCCATCTGCCGTACAGGCCATACTGAGCCCTTTTCGTTTATGCAGCACCACTATCTCTTCCAGTGGCATGATCCGCCGGGTAAAACCATCGGCTAGCTCCAGTTCCTCCAACCAATCATTCCTGCTTTTTTTCCACATGGACCATCGACCGTATTTCCGGTATACCCGATCATCTTCCAGAACGATCAATATGCCAGCAACAATAAAATTATATACGATGAGCATCCACACCATCATGTAATATTCTGACTGCATGTAGCCACTATCCGAAAAACGAGTACCTAAAAGCGCTTTTACCGAAAACAAGATCAGCAAACGCGGTATTTCAAAGGCCAAAATGAGTTGCAAGAGTAAGCGCAAGCAGGTTAAATACCATTTTTTGCCTTTCCAGGGCAGTACTTCATTGAGGTAGACACTGGTTATTTCAATGATCACCATACTTACCAAGGCCAGTATGGTGCTGGCCAGTAACATGATCCAGAATTGAGGTTTAGCAAAGAAGCGGAAGGGATCTGTTTGACGAACCAACACGACATAAGCCGCAGCAAAGATGGCGATGACGATTCGGCCACACCAAGCATACCAAGAGGGAGATTGAAGGGATAAAGGTTTATACTTCATCTGGTTTTATGTTTTTTTGTCAGATGCCTACCTAGCGCAAGTAGGGAGCCTTTGATGATTAAACCCTAATAGGATTCATGAGCAAAAGAACTCGTTAGCATCCGAAAATGATTAAACAAGATTACCTGCTTGAACGGTCTGCCAACTGGTGGATTCACCGGGTTGGACCAATAGGTAGCGATAAAAACTGTCCGGCTAAAGTATCATTTTACATTCCTTTTCACAAGCAAAAAAAGGCATTTCATTTTTTTCACGCTCAAATTTTGCCGTTTCGTTAAAATTTCACCTTGCTTTTTAACGATTTTCCAACACATCATTCTAGGTTTGAGAAATCGGATGTGCACCACGATAAACCACATTTAATAGCATCATTATGGAAAAAGTACCTTTCAACGCCCTAGGCGTACAACGCTTATTACAGCAACTTTATGCACTGGACCGTGCAGCACTACAAGTAGAGATTGACGCCTTACAGGCTAGCCTACAGCAGTGGGTGTTAGCCCATTTTACCCTTAACGACAGGCAGCAACGCGATTTGGCCAATATGGATGACACCTTTGCCCAGTTGCTAAGTGCCGAACTGGCCGAATCGTTTGCGCTGCAGCAGCCGGTCAATCTCGTCAAAACGGGTAAAGAGGAGGAGGATCCCGGCGAAGGTGTCGGGAAGCTTTACGGATTGTCCCGCAGCACCCAGCATCTTTATAGTGAAACGCTCGGTGTGCGGCAAAACAGCACCCTCATCCTCAGTATTTCTTACCAGTAGCGGGCAGCAACACAATCCCACTCCGGTAGCGGCAGGTAGGAGCCCCCTGCTGCTACCAGAGCGGGTTATACGCCAAACAACATGAACAGATTACTTACCTTTTGGCAGCGCTACATGCACGTGCCACCAGAAGCGAGTGCCTATATGGCCACCCATTGCCAGGTAAAGCATTACCTGCGCAACAGTATTTTCAGTTATCCGAACGATGATCCAAAGCCCTATTGGTGTTTTGTTTTAGAAGGTTTAGCCGTCGGCATTCATGTAGAAGCCGATGGAAAAGAGACCGTCCGCTGGCTGGCCGTTCCCTACAGCTATTTTACCGGTACGATACATCCTTTCAGTACCCGTCAGAACACGGCTATCATCGAGTTTTGGACAGAAAGCGTTATCTTGCTCATTCCAAATGAATGTATCGCCTTCGCCCAACAGCACTATCCCGCTATTTCCGAACTCATGCAAATCCTGAAGCAGCAACAGATTAGCCGCTTACGCAAGTATGTACAGCTTTTTCAATATAAAGACAACTTTGACCGTTATTGCTTTTTTCAAAAAAACTTAGCTGAAATAGCTGAGCACACCAATAATCGCCAGCAGGCTATATTTCTTCAAATGAGCAACGGGACATTTTATATGCAAAAGCAAAAATATGTACACCAAAAATAAGGGTTGATAGATTTTCTCCAACAGCTCTGGAGCATCTTTCATCGATATGCCCCTTACCTTTGGAATATTCGAAATTTCCATATACCAGCCCTTTGCCGAGAAGGATGTTGAAAGGCTAATGATGGCCAGTTTGGAAAAAGAAAGGATAGATCATGAAGAAAAGGGAAAAATTAGTTTTGGTACTCAGTTTGGCCGTATTAGGGCTATGGCTATATGTGGTTTTTTATAAACTGGCAGACCATCGCGATTTTGTATCGGGCATGCACCGCCAGCCCCTTCCCCATTGGATGCAAGGACTGGCCATCTGGTTCTTGCCACCGGCAGAAGCTGCTTTGGCCCTGCTGTTTTTCACGAAGCGCTGGCGTATTTACGGCTTTCTTTTCTCCTGTGCCTTGTTACTGGTATTTGCCCTATACATCGCCTTTGGTTTACTGGGTTTTTATGGCAAATTACCCTGCGGCTGTGGCGGGCTCATTCAAAACCTGTCGCTCAAGCAGCACTTGGTTTTTAATTATTTATATGCTGCCATAGCTGCACTGGGTTTTCTGTTATGCTACGAAAACGATTATACAAGCAAGACAACCATACGCCATTTGTTCAGCGTACAGCAACCGCCCGAAGTTGACGAACCGTTTAAAACCCTATACTATTTTAACCTATTTGCCCTTTCCCGTTTGTTTAAGCATAAGTACCCCCATAAGTTTGTCTTGTTCCCGCGCAGGCGGTGCACATTATTTACCGGCCATGGATGCTGAGCCAGGTTTAGCAGGTATGGCGGGCGGCTGGCAGTCCTGATGAAGAACAGCACCAATTACTTAACCAACGTTTTTTGAGGTTCCATTTTTTAGCAAAAAAAAGAACCCTATCATGAAGAAAGTCTTCAAAAAAATAAAATCAAAAATGACTTACGGCAATATCGTAAGCATGTTTGCGGTAGCTTTTGCTATCACGTTAATGTCTTTTAAATTTATTGAAAGCCGGAGGGCTCCGGCAGATGGATGGTATGAAATTACCATTAGCGGTACCGACCCTGAGGAAGAGTCTAATCAAAACTTAAGCAACACTCCCGGACAGGCTCCCCCCAGCATGGACGAAACCGGATGTGCACAAAGCGGGAATTCTGGTGATCGCTGTTATGCCCATCTTGAGTTCGAAACCAGTGCCACATCTGTTCCTAGCACTGTTCAAGATGCCAAGAATGATAGCCTAAACGTTACCATTCTAGGTTTTGCACAAGCGCCTGAAGAATAAGGGCGTTTGCCAGACAAAGAAGGAGGTGGATAGATGCCACCTCCTTTCATCTAATTACCTTTCATTTTGTACTAAACCCGAAAGATCCATTTCGTTATCTGGAATTGGAAAAGCATACCTGAGGCTGTTCGGCTCAATCTTATATACAGTTTTGTCCAAGTTTCTTTCCAGCGTTACCGCCGTCCGGCTATCCTTGTTCAGTCTTCTCAAATCTTCCCATCTTGTGCCACGGAAAACCAATTCCTTTCGTTTCTCTTCCAATGCTATTTTCAACAAGTTTTCCCTATTATCTTCTGTTATCTCAGAATACGCCTCTTTGGTATATCGGTATGCTCTCAACAAGTTTAAACACTCTCTGGCAGTTGATAACTTTCCCACGCGCACATTACATTCTGCCCGCATTAAAAGTATTTCGTCTGTTGCCAATCCGGTAAAAAACGTAGCGCCTCCTTTATAAGAACCTTTAAACAATAATCCATTATTTGGATCTTGATAGAAATAGATTTGTTTACGTAGATCGTCATCCTCATATAAATCATAAAGTTGCGGCAATATATTATACCTTGCTGCACTAAAAATCTGTAGATTCGGAATACTGCTTATAAACAGAATTTCCGGGTTGCTCTCGTAATCAATGGTAAACGAATAACGTAGTTCGGTATCCAGTTCATTAAAATCAATCAGAGTATGGTTCAATTCCCATGCGCTGTCAGCACATTCCAGTGCCTTGCCATAGTTATCCATTTGCATATAGACCCTAGCCAACAGTGCAAAGGCTGCCGCCCTACAGGGGCGATACTTGATCACGGCTTTTACGGGAAGCAGTTCGCTGGCGGTTTCTAGATCATTTATGATCTGGGCATAGGTTTCGGCAATGGAGGCTCTTTTTGCTCTAATCGTGACATCTGATTCCGTTCTCAATACAATGCCCAAATCCGAATCAGCCGACTGTGCGTTATACGGTTTACAGAATACCTGGGTCAGCTGATAGTGGTTAAACGCACGATAAAAAAAGGCATTCCCTTTCAAGGTACTCCATGCCTCGTGCTCCATTTCGTTCGGTGTAATTTTTTCGGCACCATCTGCGGATATATTGGCTATCAGTATCCGGTTATAGGCTTCGTCCCAATCATCAGAGCTTTTTCCTTCGAAAATCTCCTTTGCCCAGATATGAGCATTTTTTTGATCGGGATGGGTCAAAGTCTCCCATTTATCCAAAGGCACAACATACTCATCAGCGGCCACAATGGAAAGATTATAGCATGATTTGAGGTTCATCAGATCATATTTATCCAATAGCGCCTGATAATCACTGATATTATGTGGAACAACTTCGCTCTGATTACGCTTAACATCCAGATAGCTTTTACCACAGGAGAACATGGCCAAGATGCAACAAAGTGCAAAGTATAAATAGATTCTAAATCGGAATATTTTCATGATATGTTATTCTTAAAGGTTTACTTGAATACCGAACGACCAGCTTTTAGGTTCAGGAAAACCGCCATTTGCATAATCCGGGTCAATACCATACTTATTGGCCTTCCATAAAATGCCCAGATTACGGGCATACAGATTAAAGCCGACGCTCTGGATAGGTAATCGTGGCCAACGCTCCCGGGTAAGAGTATAGCTCAGTGTGACATCTTTTAAACGGATATGATTACCCGAGGTAATGAGCGCTTCCGAATTATTGTAAACCGAAATTCGAGAGGCATCGAAATCAGCGGCGTAAGCCGGCACATCGGTAAAAACCTCATCGCCTGGCTTTTTCCAGCGTTTATAATAATCCATGTGGTAAAACTCCACCGCTCCATAGTATTCTTCACCAGTTGCCATCGAACTGCGCCTAAACACATATCCCGCTTTCCACATTAGATTGAAGCTTAACTGAAACCCCTTCCACGAAAACGTGTTACGTAACGAACCATAATACGGCGGCACTGTTACCCCCTTTACCAAAAGATTTTCTACCGAGAAACCATTGTAATAATCAGCATAATCCATACTTAACCCACCATTGTAATTTACCAGTGGCATCCCCGTCTCATGGTCTAACCCCGCCCATGGCAGCGCATAAACGACATCACGGGAACGGCCTATAGCCGGAGGGGGTACGGTAAAATAAGTGCTGATAGTTTTTACTTCTGCTGTATTATATTTGGTTACCTTATTGCTCACAAAACTGAATAACACATCGGTTTGCCAACGGAAATTACCCTTTAAGTTTTGGCTGCTGAGCTGCACATCCCAACCGTGTGTTTTCAGGTTGGCATAATTGATTTTATTGCTCAAATCATAATCAGCACCTTCAAATATTCCGGTAGATGGCGCCATGTAATCTTTACCGATCAGGTCGCTGGCGTATTTTTCGTAAAACTCCACACTGCCCGAAAACCTATTTCCACGTGAGGCAAAATCAACCCCGAAATTCAACGTGTTCACTTGCTCCCAACGCAGCGAAGGATTTCCTACCCCCCTTAAGATTGCCTGTGGCATACCTGTATTATCATCGGTATAATGATAAATTATCGGAAAGACACCAATACCCTTGTTCACATTGCCTGCACTGCCATAAGTGGCTCTTACCTTCAGATAAGGCGACCAATCGGCCATTGGATAAAAACTTTCTTTGCTAGCCGTCCAAGCCCCGCCCAGCGACCAAAGTGGTACACCTTTCTGATTGGTCTTAACGCCGAAGAGGTTACTCCCATCCCACCGCAGACTACCCGAGAGCGTATACTTCTTTCCGTAGGTATAGGCAGCGTTTCCAAAGTAAGAGAGGTAGCGGTCTGTATAACGGCTTTGCCCGGTACTGGGTGTAGGCAATCGTGCTGAACCCACCGGTTGTATGGCATATACATCTTGATAGTTGTAGGTGGCCGTGCCCGTTAACAGGTCTTCATCGTAATTATATATCCGGTAACCGGGCGCACTCTTGCTTACCGTTTCCCTGATCTCTGCCCCTACCAGGCCACTGATCTCGTGCTGGCTGTTAAAGGTTGTGTGATAGTCTAGCTGCGCCCTGCCAGATTGGCTGATGCCTTCGTTCAAACGGCCGCCATCCAGTATACCATTGTACGGAATGATTTGCGTACCATCCGGCTGTGTATACTGGTTTACCAAGTTGCGCACAAAATAGGTTTCGGGAGCATAATAATTATCGGTAGTACTATTCCCCTGGACATACTGATAAGTGGCCTGCAAACGGAAATCTTTTAGGAAACGGTAATTCACACTGGCGTTGAGCCGATATTCGCTTCCCTGCATACGATTATCCGCCAAGGCGATCTCATCTAACGGCCGGTAGTTCCAATCGAGCAGTCCTCCGGCCTCCGCCCCCTCGGTATAGATGTAGCGCCGGTTCTTTGGTATGGCAAGGGCATTTCCATTTTCATCTGCCAAACGGGTATAGGGCGATACCGAGAAGCCAGTTTTTGGACTCAGGTTACTCAATGTCAGCCCGTTATTTTCGCCCTGTTGCCTGCTGTACCAGATGCCGGCCGTCACTTCCATATTCTTTACCGGTTGGAAGCTGTTCTGTACATTCAGGTTAAGCCGTTTGGAGGAATTGCCCACTGTATAGCTACGACTGTTGTCATAACCTGCCGATAGGTAATAATGGTATCGCTCTCCCCCGCCCCGCACATTAAATGCGTACTGTTGGTTCAATGCCGATTGATAGAGGTATCGCAGCACCTCTTTGCGCACATCGGTCTGTTTCATCAGATCTTCCTGCCTACCGAACTCTTCCGCGCTGATTAAGCCATCGCGCTGCTTGATGAGCAATTCTACATAGGTGGGTATGGCCATTTGTGGTTCTTCCGCATACATGCCCCGCTCAAATAGCTCCTTTTCAATGCCCATCACCGCATCGCTGGGCAGCCAGTTCTGATCGTAATAAAGGTTAGGCCTTTCGCCCACCACAAGGTTGCTACTCACACTTACCTGCGTGCGCTGGTTATAGCGCCCACGCTTGGTGGTGATCACGATAACGCCATTGCCTGCCCGAGCGCCCCAGATGCTGGCCGCTGCGGCATCCTTCAATATGGTAATGCTCTCGATATCGTTGGGGTTGATATTGTTTATGGGGTTCAGGTTATCAGCCGCCCCGCGATCGTAAGGAAAGCCATCTAACACAATGAGTGGTGTAGCATCCGATTCTATGGTGGCCACGCCGCGCACGCGGATATCCGAGGGCGAAGAACCATTGGCATTGACAAACTGCACCCCTGGGGCGATACCTTCCAATCTCTGCAGTATATTCGGTGCCGTACTGCGGTTGAGCAAGTGGTTATCGATGTGCACAAAGGAACCCGTTGCCCGTTCTTTGGGTACCTGGTAATAGCCCGTGCTCACCATCACTTCGTCCAGCACACTGCCGGTGGTTTCCAGAACAATCTGCATGGGCGTTTGCGTTTTGGCGCTCACGGCAATCTTCTTACTTTGATGGCCAAGATAACGAACCAACAGGGTATCCTGCTGGCCCGTCCACGCCAATTCAAAATGCCCGACCTCATCCGTGGCTGTATGGGCACCTTGTTTCTGTAAGCGCAAACTGGCGCCAACCAGAGGTTCGCCGGTCTGCAGTGCGGTGACGGTTCCAGTCAGGCGGATCTGCGCAATGGCAATTCTACACGCAGTCAGTATGATCAATAAAACAATGAGTGGTAATTTTTTCATCGGTAAGGTCTAGGGATTATCAATAGGTTGTTCTTTACGGTTAATGTTATCGAGCCTCTTACGTTTAATTGCCCGCTCCACGTGGCTTTCATTCACTTTTCTCAGATCAGGTACGGCCAATAAGCGGCCATTGGCAATCCAGACGAGGCCAAAACCGGTTATGTACCGCCTGAAGTATTTTTTATTCATTATTGTATCGCCAACAATGGATGGTAACTGCCAGCCATGTTTTTTTATGAACGGCAATGCCTTCTCTTTCAGATCATACACCTGAACCGGGAGCAGCATTAGCTGCTCGGAGGTATATTTCCTACGGATCGTATCAAACTTATCAATTGATCGTATACACGGATGGCAATAACTCGCCCAGAAATCAATGATGATCAGTTTCCTGTCGCGGTAGTCGTTCAGTGTAATGGTATCCTTCCCTTCGGGGTGATTCACTATCTGTAAAGGCAGGTTCCATAGCGCTTCGGGGATGGTATCTCCTATTTTTAGTGGAATAATAGAGTCTGTGGATAAAGCCACGCCGGTGGCAGCAGACACTACCGTACCGGTAATACGGTAAGCATCTTGCTGCCGGGCGTGCGCCAAACAAACACAGAACAAAATCATTGCAGCGGTAGCTGCAGGTATAAGGTATGAGGTGTAAGGTCTCCTTTTTAGTTGTACGTTATAAGTAAACCGTTTTAAGAGCGGAAAGCTCAAAGCAGAAAGCTTTAAAGCTTTGGTTCGTATATTTTTAAAGTGGTTGTGAAAAGAGCATAGCTCTCCCCTTAAGCGTAAATGTTGCTTCATTTTGGTTGATTATCAATAAATAAATAGTGAACATTTATTATACCGACCATCCAAGCCGAAGAAAACAAGCAAGATTATTTGTGAAAATTTTAGAAAGCCACTATCTTTAGGGTGAATTGCAATAACCAAAAGAAAAGTACCTATTCCAAACCTAAGCAAACTACATGTTTTCTTACGGCATTGGGATCGGCAACAGACTGAGATGTAGGCTTTTTTATGGCCTATTTCGGGTAAGGGCTTTTTTATATGAGCCCCTCTCCTATTCGCAGCCTGTTTTATCTTCTGGAACGCCTATTCAGGCGAGGCAATGATGTTCTTTATTAGATTTTGAAGAGATCTAGGGTATACCGGTGGCTGACCGTAACGTTGAGTTTGCGTCGCAAGGAACTTGCGAGTTAAAGAGCTTGTTGGTTTGGTGTCAATCGTTCTCATAATTGTTTACAATTTATTTGAACGATGTTAATTTGAGTTCTTATAATTCCCCTTAAATAAACAAGGGGTAGCCTCGCACTTTAGACCTGCGGGCGACCAACCCTTTCACCTACGCCTCCTTGAGACGCATGGATTTGCTATCTAAAGCTTAACGCGAGACCACCCACATGCTTTTATTGCAAAAGTACGAAACTTTTTCAGGACAGCATGGGGCGATTTCACGGTTCCCTCGATAGCATTTTGGTCTTTTACAGGTCGAGAAAACATCGTTCATCAAGGCAAAATTGCCGTGATTTTCTAATCGCTTGCACAAATATAATAATAAAGAATAAATGTGGCAATAAAACCACAAATATATTTTAAAAAAAATCAACTGCTACAGCGAAAGCTTATAGAAAAATGATCGAAAAACATAAAGGTGTCTACAAAAGAATAGGAAAAAATATTCGAAAACAACGGAAAGAAGCTAATTTGACACAAGAACAACTAGCAGAAAAAAGTGCCAAGTTGGATCGAGCAAAAATTAGTGACATGGAAAATGGCAAGGAGGATTTTATGTTTTCGACATTAATGGAAATAGCAGAGGGCTTAGAGGTTGATGTGGAATTATTAATAAAAAAAGAAGATTAAATGAATTACCCTCCCAAATATCTGAAAATATAGTCGTGGGAGCTTTTGTAATAAACGGAGAAACAAAGGCAGAAGTCAATAAGCAAAATAGAAGCAGATGAAATAAGTGGGTTCGAGGTCGCGAAATGCGATCTCAAAACAAAACGAGGATTAATCAATCAATCGACAAATGAATAAACTTATACACCATTCTATATAATAATGAGCGTATTACGAGAAACCGTAGAAAGGCACAGAAAATAGTTGATAGATTGAGAGCTTTTTAGCACAATGTGCGACAACAAATCTAAATTATGACAAAAGAAATTAGACTACAACTCATCGAACTTGCAAGGTTGAGAACGACTTGGACGTACAGTCAGCTCAATAATCATTTAGAGTTAGGTTTAGACTTTAATAATGATTACCACAGAAAACGTATTGGAGAATGGCTTGGAGAAATATCAATACATGAACATAGTAAAGGAAGACCCCCACTTAGCAGTTTAATAACACATAAAAATGGGAAACGAGAGCAGGGAGATGGCTTTTATAAACTATGTGAAGAACTTTTTGGTGAAGATTGGCAAAGTTTAAAGCAAGACAAAGCTTGGGAAAACAGCTTAATAGCAGACTGCTACACGTATTGGGGTGATCCTGAAAAATATAAAATGAGTAAGAATGACTTTTAGATTTTCAAACTAAATACTTTTATTTTTCGGATTGTGTCCTTGTGAGGCATTTCCCAACAGAATTTTGAAAGAATTAGATATAAAAGGGTGCCTTAAAGAGATACCATCTAATTTTTTAGACACGGAAGCGTGAGATTGTTATTATAGATGAGGAAGCAAAGAGTAGAGGAAATAAGGGGAAGAATCATTAGAACAGATGAAATTTGACAAGCTGGTAGTTAACATAAAAGACACACACGATGGTCTGCAGCGTGCTGCCTTCAAAGCTGTGAACCAATCGCTTACAGTGCGTAATTGGCTGATTGGCTTGTATATTGTTGAATTTGAGCAACATGGTGAAGAAAGGGCAAAATATGGCGAACATTTGCTCTCCGATCTTGCTTCATCGGTTAAAATTAAGGGCCTGTCAGAGACAAACCTGAGACTTTGTAGACAGTTTTACACGTCATATCCTCTCTTGTTTTCAATTGTAAAAGCTACATTAAAACAGCTTGGGATTCAGATTGGCAGAATTGGTCAGTCGCTGACTGACCAATTACAAATAACTGATAATCAGAACAATGAAATTCATCAGTCGCTGACTGATGAATTGAAACAAGACCAAGTTGCTGACTTCGAAAGCGACGACAAACAATTGGTAGTTCCGGAACAAATCCTCTCAAAACTGTCCTTTACTCATATCGTTCAATTGCTTCCCATCCAAGATACCGTAAAACGTACTTTTTACGAATGGGAATGCATCAGGCAAGCATGGAGTGTAAGCGAATTAAAGAGGCAAATCAACACACTTTATTATGAACGAAGCGGAATAAGTAAAAACCCAGATCAACTGTCTAAAATCGTCCAACAGAAAGCCGAACATGTAAGCGTGGAGGACATCATTAAATCTCCTTTTACCTTTGAATTTCTCGGATTCAAGAGTAAAGATGTTGTTTATGAAAACGACCTCGAAAGAGCACTTCTAGATCATCTGGAAACTTTCCTGCTCGAAATGGGCCACGGTTTTTGTTTCGAAGCAAAGCAAAAGCGTATCCTGATCGGAGGCGAATATTTTTTCATTGATCTGGTTTTCTACCATCGAATATTGAAATGCCATGTTCTGGTAGAACTTAAAGTAGATGAGGCAAAGCATGAGCATATCGGTCAATTAAAAACATATGTAAACTATTATAAAAAGGAGATCATGCAGAAGGATGACAATCCTCCTGTAGGTTTACTGTTGGTAACAAACCAAAACAAAGCCTTAGTGGAGTATGCCATTGCAGATAGCGACCAACAATTGTTCGTGAGCAAGTATTTGCTGGAGTTACCTTCAGAGAAAGAACTTATCGCAGAGATTGAACGGGAGAACAATGTATTAAGGGAGCAAGCTGCGGAGTATAGAAAGATTGATAATGAATACTAAATTAAACATTAGGTGTCTCTGAAACTTAAAAAAGGCGATATCACAAAATTGGAAGTAAATGCCATTGTAAACGCTGCTAATTTTAAAAAGCATGGGTATTCGTGAACATATCGCTGAGATTGTTGAAGGTGGAAAGGAAGCCTTTAAGAAAAGAGAAGAAAAATATGGCTTCTAATTGACAACGAAAAGCTTAAAAGTGATTGAATCTAATTAAATAATTGAGGCCCTATCCCTAAACATCCTAGTAGCCCAAAAAGTATTTTAGAGAAGGAAAGGTCATAGTGCATCACCAATGTTTTTATTTAATGAAACAAAAGAAATTTGCAACGCAGTTGAAAGATTTTCAACTAGATCATTTTTCGTGAGTTCTACTCCTGTTTTTGCAAAATTGATTGAAAGCAATATTAATGATGCAGCAATAATACCCAAACCATATAAAAACGAAACCCGCTAGCTTGAATTACTTCAGGGGCTAACGGGAATAATCTTAAACAAGGTTAACACTATTTTTTGATATAACAAAATATAATCCACGATGTTATACAATGATTTCGAAAATATCCTTTCTCAACCACGCATAATAAGGTATCTGAATGCGTGCGACGGGAATAGCCGAAAGGCCATGACACTGTATCGTAAAAACCTTAGGCTGTCACAGGAACTATTTACGGTAATCAGTTGTTTCGAGATAGCTTTAAGGAACAGAATCAACCAAGTATACAGCACAGCATACGGTTATGATTGGCTTCGCGATTCTTCTGTAGCCGGGGGTATATTTGACAATACTAATTGCAGGCATACGAAGAACATTATCCTTCTAAGTATGCGAAGGCTATTACCCCACTACAGTCCGGCAAAGCTATTGGCTGAGATGGATTTTGGATTCTGGCGCTACTTATTTGCCCAACCACAATTCCATGCTGGTGGAAAAATATTACTTAAGATTTTTCCTGCAAAACCCACCACTACACCAGCTATTCAATACAATCATAGCTATGTATTCAACCAATTAGGAAAAATCAATGAGTTGAGAAACCGTATTGCTCACCATGAACCTATCTGTTTCCTTTCTGGTAAAGCTATTATAGAACACACTTCCTAAAAGCCAGACCGGAAAGGCCATGGCTTGTACAGCAAAATGCCGGTTATTAATCCCTCAGTAGACTTTTCCGTTAAACAACTAAATGCCGGTATCTCGCCTTTCACTTGACGGGAGCTAAAGGTTCTTTGGTAAACATAAAATCTTTACCAAGACAGATTTTATGTTTTTTACCATCTACGACGCTAATAATAGTTTTGATTCTAAGCCGTAACATAACATCGTATACCAACTGGAAAACATGGTACATCTCTTTATTGATATTGTTTAATTTATTGTCCAAATCGATTAATAAATTGTCTAGGTCGACGTATCGCTGAATGACTTCAATGTTAACACTTTTATCCTTATTGTTGATTTCTTTTATTTTGTTCGTCTCTTTTATTATCCGCTGTTTGGTTTTATCCCTTTTAGTAGTCAACGTATCAAATTCTTCTTTTAATGAAAACCAATAATTTATTTTATACTTCAACCTTATGCTGATATCGGTTACGTCCATATTGCAGGTAGTTTACAGTTTGGAAACACCAATATACGTATTTTTATATGTGATTCCCATATCGATTGTTCCTCCCGATAATTCCGTTATAGAATTGGAAAAGTTTCCATGATATTTATTGTATGGGGTTGATTGTTGCTTTTGTCACTGAACCTTTTAATAAAACAGCAGGAGGAATGATTACTACAAACTGGTGAAGCCGATTGAAATGAACGGAAAGCCATAAAAGCCGTAGTAATGGCTGTGTTGCATTGATTTATAGGTTACTTTATTTCCTTCAGTTCCGAGCGGACTTTTTGCACAAAAGTAATGTCAAGTTTAGCAAAATCTGCAATTTCAGCTATAGTAAAACGATTTGCTAAAAGTAGGTCACTAACAAATTCATAACTCTTCTGTTCAGCAGCTTCTTCCGCTGCTTGCTGAGCAGCCCAAGCAACTGTATTAGAAAGGTATTTCACTATATAGATCAAAAATATTTGGTTGATTTTTATTATTTTTAGGTTGACTTTTAATACCTTTGTGAAAAATATAGCGTGGAAGTAAAAAGCGCCAATAGCAGGCATATAAATAGAAAGATTGAGAAGATAAGAAATCTTAAAGGCATCACACCAAGT
The DNA here is from genome assembly GCF_039542865.1 of Olivibacter ginsenosidimutans. Taxonomy (NCBI): domain Bacteria; kingdom Pseudomonadati; phylum Bacteroidota; class Sphingobacteriia; order Sphingobacteriales; family Sphingobacteriaceae; genus Olivibacter; species Olivibacter ginsenosidimutans. The sequence continues at coordinate 165,802 of NZ_BAABIQ010000001.1, forward strand.
CTTTAATCCTATGGAGAAAGTCGTTGAATGGTATGAGTGACTGCTGGCCAGTAAAAAAGAGAAGCTCAAAATCATCAGGAATCAACATAACTAAATACCAAGCGAGTTATTATGGAAACTATAACTAATACTCTTTCTTTACATAAGGGCAGAAAAATTGAAAGAATAAGGAAATTAAGGGGTTGGACACAAACTACTTTAGGAGAAAAGCTAAATATTACCAAACAGGCTGTTTCAAAACTGGAACAATCAGTGAATATCAGTGATGAAAAGCTTAAGGATATAGCTGAGGCTTTAGAAGTTACATTTGATGGCTTAAAGAATTTTAGCGAAGAAAACGTATTATACAATACAAACAATTTTTATGAAAATTGTGGTGTCAATGCCACTAATATTAGCGCTAATATTGAAAACGTACATAATCCGTTAAAAGAGATGATCGAGATGTTTGAAAGACAACTTCAGGCTGCTAGGATAGAACTCATTGATGCATTAAAGAACAAAAAATAACATCCAAAAATGGAGCCCATTGAACAAGCCATATTATTAAAGCAAGAGTTAGATAGCTTACGGCCTCTTAATAACGAGGCAGAAGCGCTAATCATGCAAAAATTTAGGTTAGACTGGAATTACAACAGCAATAGCCTAGAAGGTAATTCACTAACCTTTGGCGAGACAAAAGCGCTTATTCTACATGGGATTACCGCTCAGGGCAAACCATTAAAAGACCATTTTGAGATTACCGGCCATGATGAAGCCATAAAATGGGTTACGGATGTGGTTAAAGGAGATCATCCGCTAACGGAGAGCTTCATCCGGGAACTGCATACCTTACTTCTTAAAGAACCTTACGATGTGGATGCGATCACACCGGAAGGGCAACCCACCAGGCGGCGTATTGCTGTTGGCCGATACAAAACCGCTCCGAACCATGTATTAACAAAAACAGGGGAAGTGTTTCGTTTCGCTACGCCGGAAGAAACACCAGCCAAAATGCATGACCTGCTTGAGTGGTACCGAGCAGAAAGCGGAGAGGAAGATGTAAATCCCGTTATTCTGGCAGCTGAATTCCATTACCGGTTTATCCTTATACATCCTTTTGACGATGGAAATGGCCGTACTGCCCGTATTCTTATGAACTTTATCTTGATGAAATCCGGATACCCGCCCGTAATTATCAAAACCGACGATAAAGCGAACTATTTTTCCGCCTTACAACAGGCAGACTCCGGTAACATCAAGGTCTTTGTAGACTATATTGCTGAAAACCTTGTCCATTCTTTAGATATTATGATTGCCGGTGCAAAAGGGGAAAATATTGAAGATCCAGATGATGCATTGAAGGAACTGGCCTTGCTAAAACATCATTTAAAAAAAGAGCATCCCACGAAGTCGCCAAAAATTATCCTAGAGACATTTACTTATTTCGAAGAAAAAATAAAGCCTTTTTTTACTAAAGCGATACAGGAAGTGGAGGAGTTATTCGATGAAATAAAAGAGCAGATTTATATCGACGGTCGAGAATATAATGAGCTTAAAAGCCCATTGGCTAAAGCACTCAGCAATCCCCTAATTGAAGGCATGTCTTCTATTACAAATAGATTCAGGGAATCATCGGAAAATATAAAAGTATTTGGCCGGAACCTCTATACCTCTCCTGTTAGTAATATTACCTGGAAATACCGCTGTTACGGATTGAAGGGGGCAAAAAGTGAAAAACCGCTCAACTTTTCTTATACGCTCAGTTTTTCAACAACTCATTATACCATCAAATTATATCTTAATGACAAAAAACAGCGTGAGGTCCCTTTTCTTTATGATGCTGAACTCTCCGAAAACGATTTAAGGGAATTAGGTAACAAGTTTCTGAAAATAATTGTTATCGGTATCAAACAATCTACAAACGACGGGATTGCATAACATACAGACCTTCCAATCTACACTCGACTTTCCAGAAATGCTTAACGAGTACTCGATAGGTAACCAACCAATTCATACGCTTGAAGGAATGAAAAAAGATCGTGATTTCTGGAAAGAGGAATACACAAAACAATACCAAGAGAATCAGTGGCTAAAAGAAGAAATAGAGGCATTAAAAAAGCAAAAAAAATAAAAAGAATCTATTTCCTACTTTTTCCCAGCCAATTCCGCACGGACTTTTTGCACAAAGTCAATAGAAGTTTGAGAAGCCTTTGCGGCCTGTTCGTCAGTGAAGTTAAAATCCAAAATCAGGTTACGGACAAATTCGTAGTTTTTAGATTCCATCTTTTTGCGTTCTTCAACTAACAGTCTTTCAGCGTTAGCGCGTTCGGTTTTAACGCCCAAGATTACACCCTCATTTTTTGCTTTTTCCAATAAATACTCTCTTGTTCCCACTGTAGTACTCCTTCCTTGGTTTTGTTGTATTTCCTCTTCAAATTTACGCAATATATCCGGATTTTCAAATCGCACATAATAGGCAAGAAAATCATAGATACCCTGTCGTACAGACCTTTCCATTTTCCGTTTCATCATTTCACTATAAAGGTCGAGCTTGATGCTCTTCAACTGTTCGTCATTACTATCCCGATGTTTAATGGCCATTAGCGCTGTGAGTGCCACCACGGCAAAGGGATTTGAATCTGCCCTTAACAGGCCTTCATTCTGCTTAAGTATTTTATAGCTATTGAATTCATAGGTAAGCCTTGTCCCCATAAAATGTTGTGCATAGGTTGCCGGGTGATAGTTCTTATTCCCATCAGCAAGTATAGCGATGGCGGTTATCGGCACCTTGTATTTATCGTATATCTTGTAAAAGTATTCAAACATGCGAACGGGAAGATCGCCTTTGCCTTTTTTGGACTGTACCTCGATATGGCACAGAACGTACTGCTCGCCTCCCTCCATTAAATGTACCTTGACAAGCTTATCTACATATCGAACGCCCTTATTATTCGGCTCCGGTGGAAAAAGTGTTTCAAATTCCTTATCCAGATATTCAAAACCCTTATCCAACCTAAATACTTCCTCAGCTTCTGGAAAGAAAAACGTGAGGAAATGAGCAAAGGTCTGTTCCAATATGGATTTCCATAGTGGATCATCAACACTTCTCACGGAAGGCTTCTTTTTGGTCATGTATTATAAAGATTTAGTTTCGCGCCTCGGTCTTTATTACAAAGATACTCTTTGCGAGAACTTCCTTTGGATTATTGGAGAGCATGAACAAAATGAACAGCACACTAAACTGATGTCTGAACCGAACGAATAAAACCAATTTACTGTACTTGAAATAAAACCATTGGCCGGAACTTTGCCAAGCATCGCAAGTTCAGGGAGAAGATGCTACTGAAAGTGGCCGAACACTTGGGCATGACCGAAGCGAACTATAGCAAATACGAACGTGGTGAAAACAAAATAACCGTTGAAATCATTCAGGGTGTAGCGGAGTTTTTGAATGTTGATCCGTTGCAATTGAACCAGTTATTGATTATGATAATTGCAACTTATGCATTAAAAATAACGGCATGATTTTTATATACATTAGCGGCATAAGAAACAACACAAAATACATAGACAATATCCATGCATGCCGCTAACAGAGTAGCTCTTAATACTTCCGTACTATACTTACGAATGTTAATTACAACGGGGATAACACTCTATACTACCCGTATTGTATTAAACGTATTGGGCAGCACAGACTATGGGTTGTTTAACTTAGTAGCAGGTATTGTGCTGATGCTCTCTTTTTTGAACACCACCATGGCTTCTTCTACACAACGCTTTTTGTCCTTTGCACAAGGTACAGGAGATCTGGCTATGCAAAAACGAGTGTTCAGTAACAGTTTGTTATTGCACTTGGGTATAGCGGTGGTATTGGTCTTGGGTTTAGAAGTAGCCGGACTTTTTCTGTTTAAAGGCACTTTGAATATTCCGGCTAATCGCTTAGTTGCCACCCAATTTGTGTATCAGTTTATGGCGGTAACGGTTTTTTTTAACGTCGTTGTGGTACCCTTTAATGGGGTGCTGATTGCACACGAAAATATGGTGTGGGTGGCTGTTGTAAATGTGATCGAAACCCTATTAAAATTAGCCATTGCGCTGGTGTTAAGTATAGTCGCTTATGACAAATTAATGGTTTATGGTGGCTTAATGGCCATGGTAAGCGTCGTGAGCTTTTTATTGTATGCCAGCTATTGCTTGCGGAAGTACGATAGTTGTTCTTTAACGGGTACTCGTGCAAACCGTGACCGAACCTTATTAAAGGAGCTGGCTAGCTTTGCTGGCTGGAATCTGTTCGGTACACTAAGCGGCTTAGGCCGATCACAAGGGATGGCTGTATTATTGAATATTTTTTTAGGGGCAGTTGTTAATGCGGCTTATGGTATAGCTAATCAGGTAGCTACCCAGCTTAATTTTTTCTCAGCAACTTTACTACGCGCACTGAATCCCCAGATCATGAAAAGTGAAGGCGCTAATGACCGGGATCGGATGTTGCGCTTGGCTATGATGGCCAGTAAATTTGGCTATTTTTTGTTAGCCATCGTTGCTATACCAGCCTGTTTTGAGATGAAGACCATCTTACAACTATGGCTCAAAAATGTTCCACCTTACACACTTATTTTTTGCCAATTAATTTTAGTAGCAACGCTTTTTAATCAATTGACCATTGGTCTGCAATCCGCGGCGCAAGCCATTGGTACTATTAAATATTATCAGATCGTCGTTGGTTCTATGCTGTTGTTAAATTTACCTATCGCTTACGTTTTGTTACGTCTCCAATACCCGGTATATTCGGTCATTGTCAGTTACGCAAGTGTAGAATTGATAGCCGGTGTACTCCGTTTATATTTCGTCAAACGCTTGGGTGGTTTGTCTATCCGCCTATACCTATCCAGGGTAATCGGCAGGGAGCTTTTGCCAACAGCAATTTCTGTTTTAACTGGATTTTTACTCGTAACCTATGTACACCATCCCTACCGCTTTTTAATTAGTGTCCCACTTACCGGACTGCTATTCCTATTCAGTATTTATTTCTTTGGATTATGTAGCGATGAAAAAGTGCTGGTTAATTCTTTTTTTAAACGCGCAAAGAGCAAGCTAAAGGCACGTTCAGAAGCAGTGCATGCGTGAGTAATTACTATTACAAGTATCGAGAGACCAAATTAACTAGTCCTTACCATCAAATCCAGTTATTCAACATTCTATTCATGTATTAATTGTTTTTTTTATGCGGCAAGAGCACAAGAATTGAACACGAAATCACAATTGATATATGGAGATAATATAGAAAAAATGTTTTTCATCACCCCCATATAAGCATAATCAACTTATACTGTGTAAAAATTTCACATTTTGCGAATTATTATATACATAATACAAATATTTACCAACAAAAACAATAAAAACATAACAATTCATTAACATTTTCGGTAAAATATTTAAAATTTTACTTCGTTATACTATCATGATCGTAAGAAACATTTTCGTTACAGGTGTATTTTTGGTTTTAACCCATTCATCATTCGCTCAAGACTCGCTTTATCAGGTAAAACTAGAGGCGCAGGCTGGTGTCACTTCAACGCAACATGTTCCTTTTTGGCTCCGATCCAATCAATTTGGATCAGTCCCCTTAGATGGCGCTTCGGGTAGCTTTATCGTTAACGGAACCAAGAGATATACCAGCGATTATCAACAAGGCGGAAAACTATTCGATTGGGGAGCCGGTTTCGAAGGTCGTGTCAATGGCGGTAACCGTGGCCAATTTTTGCTGTTAGAAGCCTATGGAAAAGTCCGCTTAGCCATGTTCGAACTCAAGGTCGGTCGTAGCAAAGATGTTATGGGACTGAATGGCGATACTACACTAAGTTCCGGTAATTTTGCCGTCTCCGGAAATGCGCTCGGTATTCCAAAGGTACAGTTGTCCATCCCTAACTACTATACATTACCCATATTTGATGGCTTATTGGCTATTAAAGGAAACATTGCCCACGGTTGGGTTGGGCGAATGCCTTTTCTCAAAAGCCAATTTGCCGATCCGAATAATCCCTATATTGAAGATGGTGTGCCTACCTATTTTCACCAAACGTCTCTTTATGGGCGTATTGGTAAAGCAGACTGGAGAGCCAAGGTATATTTAGGCATCAATCATGAAGCCTATTGGGGCAATGAAAAAGCGATTTATGGGAAAAACTTTGGGTTATCGCCAATCGAGTCGTTCTATTACGTAGCTATAGGTAAAGTATACAAGTTCGGCGGTGGCACAGGCTATACCAAAATAGGTAATCAATTGGGTTCCGTGGATATTGGTTTTCAATATGACTTTGATCAAGTAAGCCTGTTAGCTTATCGACAAAATATTTACGATGTAGGCGCACTTGCTAAGCTGGCCAATATTCGCGATGGATTAAATGGTATTGCCCTTACGAACCGTATGTATCGGACTGATCCTAACCAAGGCTTCCAATGGAAGAAGTTGCTGTTCGAATTTCTCTACACCAAAAATCAGGCCGGTGAAAAATGGTCAAAGCCTACGGCATCTGGCGATGAGGATTATTATAACAATGCTTATTACACCGAAGGTTGGTCTTATCAAGACATAGGCTTGGGGACACCATTTATTACGCCACGGCATTTTGCTAAAGATGGACAAGTTAGTACTGGCCAGTATTTTATTAATAATCGGGTTATAGCACTACATGGTGGAGCAGAATTTAGTTATCAATCGTGGTGGTTCTTAGGAAAAATGAGTTACTCTAAAAACTATGGAACGTTCGCTACAAGTAAAACTGGATCTTCTACTGGAAGTGGTTTCAATTCTCCAGTAAACGGAATATTTAAATCCGTAAACCAATTTTCCACTTATCTAGAAATCAATAAACATTTAAAGAATGGGTTTTCGGCTGGCGGAGCAATAGCAATAGATCGAGGCGAATTATTGGACAATAGTGTTGGAGGCTTTCTGAAAATAACAAAGGAGTTCTGCTATTAAAATCGTCATTTCAAAAAAGCCGCTAAAAAATTTTTTGAATTTATTTAGTTAGTTGATGAGCTATCATTTTCTTTACAAGCTTTTCTTATTTTTTAAGTTCGCTTAAATTTTGATTAATCTGAATTAGTTAGCTGTTTTCTTTCCCTCGACCTAAGTCTGATAATTAAGGTTACATATCTAGTATAAATCGCACTCAAACGTAACCTTCCGTAACTTTACTAAAAATATCACTAAGAATATCAAGTAAGGATTCTATATACATTTTTATCGAAAATAAAAACAAACAGATGGTTATCTACTATGGGCACGATTGTTGCGGTAAATATCTAACTAATTAATTTGATAACTAATTAATTATAGCCATGAAAAACAAATCATTTTACTTTTGGATTTTTTTTACAATATTGTATTCCTGCACAGACGAGATAAATCCATTGCCACCCAACGACGAGGGTGAGGGTGATGATCAGATTGTACAGATCCTTGCCGGGGAATACAACAGCTTCTTCCTCAAAGACAATGGTGATTTGTACGCCGTTGGGGAAAATTCATCGGGCCAGCTCGGAAATAATTCTACTGAAGATATCACTACGCCCACTAAAATAATGAGCGATGTAAAAGAAGTGGCCTCTGGAATTGCCCACACATTGATTTTAAAGAAAGATGGTACCGTTTGGGGTGTGGGGAGTAATCATAGTGGACAATTTGGTGACGGTACAGATTTTAACAGTAGTTTGATACCAGTTAAGAGCAAGGTGGAAAATGTTAAAACGATTTCTGCCGGTGGATCTACTAGTTTTTTCCTTACTGAGGACGGAAAATTATGGGGTACCGGAAGAAATGATTACGGCCAGTTAGGGATTCCAGATGATATTTATAACAAGAAAACTCCTGCTTTGATTAGTGAGGATGTCAGTGACGTTTCTAACTCAGGTTCTCACACTTTATTTCTCAAAACCAATGGAGACACCTATAAAATGGGAATAGACACATTGGTAGAAGGTGTGAATGAGGATGAATATACCTACAAACTTGTGAGCCACCCTTATGTAATTGAGCGTGATGTACGAAATATATATGCCAATGGCTTAGCAAGTATGATGATTAAGAATGACAATACGCTTTGGGTAAGAGGTTATAACACCAGATGTTTTGGGCTCGGACCTGATGCTCCAATTGATGTGAAAAAGTCCACCTACGTGATTTCAGATATTCTACAAGTTTCTACTGGCCTATTTCATAGTATGGTCATTAAAAGTGATAGCACTGTGTGGGTAACAGGACTTAATTTTGATGGTCAATTGGGAATTGAAGATACAACAATGCGTACCAATGTGTTCATTGCATCAAATTTTGGGAAAGCATCATTGATTTCAGCCGGAGATGGATATTCATTGTTTGTAAAAGATGGAAAAATTTGGGGGGTAGGCGACAATAGCCATCATCAGTTATCGCCTAGTGAACAGCAAAAATTTACTGAACCCGTATTAATAGAACTAGAAGATTAATAATCACTTATTTAATTGCTAGCACACTGGGGTTATTTATAATATGAAGTAAATAACCCCTGCTAATAAAATGCTATTCAAGGTATAAATCTCCAAACTTCTTTAGAGATTTCTTTCCATGGTTCAACTCCTCCCAAACCACTCACTAAATATGCAGAACTACCTAATGTAAAACTTGAAAGGTATGAATTAGCATATGAAAGCAATGTCTTTTTCAAAACCCAACTATCCGTTTATGGCGAAGAATTAGAATGTGAACCGGCCAGGTTCTATATCAAACGCTATATCCGATATAAATATGCCGCTAAAAACGGTGATGGTGTAAAGATCGGTGTGCTTCCTGAGCGCGTAATCGATAAAGGCATACCGGGAGCAGGATTACTTTATAGCGTGATTTTCAGAAACGACTAGACTCCAATTGCGCTTACCTTAAAACCAATGGCTTCCAGTTTATTCCTGTCTAGGATATTGCGACCGTCGAACACATGGGCCGGCTTCAGCATGTTATCATAGATCCGCTGCCAGTCATACCCCTTGAACTCGTCCCATTCCGTCAGTACCGCTATCGCATGCGCATCCCGGCAAGCCTCGTACGCATCTTCCTCCACCTTTACNTGGGTCGTAAACCGACAGCTGCGCCTGCTCGTACAGCAGGTGGTCAGCCACATAGATTGCTGCCGACTCACGCGTGTCGTTCGTGTCCTTCTTGAACGCCCAGCCCAAAAACGCAATCTTCTTCCCGTTAACCGTATTGTACAGCTTCCGGATGATCTTGTTCGCAAAGCGACGCTTCTGGTGGTCGTTCATCACA
>NZ_BAABIQ010000002.1:0-149597 GCF_039542865.1 Olivibacter ginsenosidimutans
CTTCCTTGGGGAATCCCAGAATGCCATCGAGATCCAGATCTGGGTATCCCTGATCGCACAGCTCATCCTACTGGTAATTAAAGAAAGGACAGAACGTAGATGGGCCTTTTCAAACATGGTATCCTTTATCAGGAACCACGCTTTAACTTACATCAATCTCTTTAAGTTCCTGGATAATCCAAACGTAAACTGGAATAAGTTAACATTGGGAGATCAAAATCAGTTAAATATCTTTCAGACATGACCATGCTATCGGCATTAAACAGAAAAACATCGTGCAATAGAAAACAAATAACCTTTTTTTNTAAATTCAAGGTCAATTTATTAATTTGCCACTATGAGCGTAATGAATATGGATTTGGGCAATAGGATTATGATAATAGGCTCCTGTGGAGCGGATAAAACAACCCTTTCAAAGCAATTGGGAAAGTTACTGGCACTGCCTATCATCCATCTAGATAAAGAATACTGGAAACCGAATTGGGTCAAATCATCCAAAGAAGAATGGGAAGCAAAACAAAACAAATTTGTGGTTAAATTGCATATTATACAACAATTTATGTAAGTTTGTTATAACCCAATCTTCAAGGAATGGAAAAACTAACCGCCAAAGCGAGTATTCAAATTCAGAAACCCATCAATGAGGTTTTTGAAGCTATTGTAGATCCTAATAAAATAAACCACTATTTTATTAAGTCATCTACAGGGCGTCTAGAAACTGAAAAGACTGTTGAGTGGAATTTTCCTGAGTTCCCAGATAAATTTCCAGTCACAGGAAAAAAGATTATTCCCCATACCTATATTTCATTTGATTGGAGCGGTGGCAAAGCTAACCAGCTAGTCGAAATCAACTTAACGCCATTCGGAAAAGATGCTACCATCGTTAAAATTGTGGAACACGAGATGAACCATGACGAAGAAGGGGTATTAACCATGATGCGCCAAACAGAGGGGTGGGCTAACTTCCTAGCCTGTTTAAAAGCCTATCTCGAGTATAACATTAATCTCCGGACAGGCGCATTTGATTTCATGTTCCAATAAGGAATAAATGAAACAAATTCCTGATCTGTATTTCCAATAATCTAGCAGAGAGAAGTCCGTAGTCCCGCCACGGAGGTAATAATACAAGGATAGCTTTTCGCGGTTAAAATAATCCGTCTTGCGTTGTTTTACACGCATTTATTCTCTTACATTTGCCTTATTTAAAATTATTCTTAATAAATCGTTATGTTTATCTATAGAGCCACTCTCGTTTTTTTATTATCTTTTAGCACTCTATCTCTTTTTGCCCAATCAAACGGACAAATAAAAGCCAAAGTAGTAGACGCCAGCGGGCCCCTGGCACTCGCCAATATTTTGTTATTGGAAGATAATGAAGGCAACAAAAAGGTTAAAACAGCAGTAACCGATTCAAACGGTTTTTTCCTATTGAAAGTTCCTCTAGGTAGTTATATCCTCCAAATCAGTAATTTGGGTTATGAAGACTATCGGCATGAGGCCATCGTTTTAACAAGTCAACAGCGCACGTATGATTTAGGAGAAGTGCTTTTGTTGGAAAGGAATACCTTATTAGAGGCGGTGACGATAACCTCCAAAAAGCCTTTGATAGAACAAAAAGCCGACCGCCTTGTGATGAATGTAGAAAATAGTATACTGGCAGAGGGCAATACCGCCATGGAAGTTTTAGAGCGTGCGCCGGGTGTCATGGTTGATAATGACGGCAATTTGAGCTTACGTGGCAAGCAAGGGGTCACGGTACTCCTCAATGGCAAACAAACCTACCTCTCACAAAAGGATCTAACTAATTTACTACGCGGAACGTCTTCTGCTTCTATCAGTGCTATTGAGGTAATCAACGCCAAGGGATTGGCAGCTCGCTGATAACAAGCTTGAACGAATATTGCAGGGCAAAAAAATATGCAGAAGTATTTGTTCAGGCTGATAAAGTAGATCATCATGCCGTAGAATTTTATCGATCTACCGCTCCTTCAAACGAGTTAGAAGCCATTCAATTTGCTTACCAGCTGTAAAGAAACAATTCTGCAAATCATGAACGGTAATTTATGTTCATATCGTGTTTTATCCAAATAAATCGCTGTTAAAACTTTTATGTGAGAAAAGATTTCTTACCATTATACCTTAAAAATAGTTATTTTTTAAGGTATGTGATAGGGTAGATAACTATTTTAAGGTCAACATAGATGTTGACCTTAAAAATAACTTGTTTTTGAGGTAGCTAGATATAAGCTTGATTATTTTGAGGCGAGATCGTTATATCACCTTAAAAACTGTTGATTTTTAAGGTGAATCAACTGATTTTTTGCTATATTTGTTGCATGGCTTATCCAATTAATCCTGACAGAACAAAACCATGGAACAATTTACCAGAACTGCCTATAGCATCCGGACTTTACCAATCGATTGAAATATACGAACAACTTGGTAATACGAAGGCTGCACTAGGACGTTTACAAGGACGAAGTATTGCTATACCAAATCAAGGTTTGCTAATTAATTCTATTAGTTTACAGGAAGCGAAAGCATCAAGTGCTATTGAAAATATATTCACAACAGATGATGAACTTTATAAAGCCTATAGTGAACAGCAATTTAAACAACTACAAGGTCCAGCTAAAGAGATTTTAAATTATCGTGAAGCATTATGGACAGGATATGAGTATCTTCGTGATGTACCCAGATTTGACGAGGAGTATTTCATCAAAATATACCGTGTGGTAAGTCAATTTAATGATGGTATCAGGCCGCCTGTCGCACAAATTTACATCAAAGAAGGAGGGAGTGGGCCTAATGCTGGTAAAGCTCATTATACGCCCCCTAGAGGAAAAGGGATTGTTGAATCAAAATTAAAAAATCTGATTGATTTTCTAAATGATGATGACCGTTATCAAATAGATCCATTGCTAAAAATGGCTATAGGTCACTTTCAGTTTGAAGCAATTCATCCTTTTAGGGATGGGAATGGCCGAACAGGTCGTATTTTTAATATTCACTATCTTACAAAGAAAGACTTACTTGATTATCCAATACTGTTTATGAGCCGTTATATTATGGAACATAAAGATGAATATTATGCTGGACTCTCGGGCGTTACGCAGCGTGGTAACTGGAAGGATTGGTTGCTCTTTATGTTAAAGACAGTTGAAGTTACTTCAAATCTTACCTACAATAAAATTAATGATATTATTGGAGCGAAGGATGCAATTTTGGAAGCTATAGTACAACATGGGGGTATTAACAGACCGGAACTTTTGGTAAATGCACTCTTCACTCAACCTTTTACCCGAGTAAGACATCTTACAGATCTTCAATATTATGCTGAGAATACGGCTAGGAAATATTTGGATGAACTTACTATGCTTGGCGTATTAGAAAAGCGAATGATATCGGGAAGTGCCTATTATCTGAATTTAGAGCTTTACCGTATTTTATCGGAATAAATCGCTGTTAAGACTTAAGCTATTATGAAAATTCTGTTTGCATTTGTTTTTTTCTCGATGGTACAAATAGCTTTTGCTCAAAACTATGATGCCCTAATTGGCCGGGCAGCAGAAGCTTTGAACCAAAGGAATTATTGTAAAGCATTTGATATTTTTAAAACCGCTCTAGTAGATTCTACAAAAGTAACACCTTATGATTATTATGCAGCCGCAATTTCTGCAACCAACTGTAATGATGATAAACAAGCACTTTTGTGGTTATCCAAGGCACAGATAAAAGGACTTGGACTGGCAAAAGAAGATATTCCTTATATTGAGAAAGATAGCAGTTTATTCAAGCTTCATGACTATACTGAATGGCTGTTATTTATTTCTAAGATGAAAAAGTCATTTTCTGACCAGGAATCAAAAAAGCTCAAAAAAGCTGATGAATGGCTAAATACCATCTATGTAAATGCTATTCAACCCAAAGGGAATCGTAAATTCAACAAACCTAATAGTGGATTTGCCTTATATTTTACAAAAGTTGATAGTCTTCATGTGCCTTATCTTGTATATGTACCGAAAACATATAATAGACTAGCGCCAACCAAAACAATTGTCTTTTTGCACGGTGGAGTGGTCAGTTTAGATGACTTTATGCACAAGGATCCTGAGTTTGCAAATGAACCTATTTTTTCAATTGGAGAGAAATTTAATGCTATTGTTGTTTATCCTTTTGGTAAAAAGGATTTTGGATGGGTAGGTCAAGAAAAAGCTTTTAAAAATATTTATACTGTACTTGACCAAGTCGAACAGGTATATAATGTTGACTTAAAGAACGTTTATCTAGGAGGAATGTCCAATGGAGGTACCGCTGCTTTTTGGTTTGCCTCACAAAACATCAATAGGTTTAAAGGTTTCTTTGCAATTTCTGCGCTACCAAAGCTGAAAATAGAAGAGATACGCTTTAAAAACTTGGCTCAAGGAAAACCATTTTATAGTATTAATGCCAAAGATGATGATGTTTATCCATATAATAAGGTGCTTGAAATATATAATACAACTAAATCAGTTGCGAAAGATTGGCATTTTCAAACAATAGAAACAGGAGGCCACGGGTTTATTTATGAACCGGAAAAAGGTATCCAAATTTTGGATAAGTTCTTTGGGGAGCTGTTATCAAGATAACCTGTTTTAGCACACTCATTTTATTAACCATGAGCTGTGTGTGAGAAACACATTATTTAGATATTAACGAAGTGTATACGATAAGTACAATAAATAATCTGTACAACTAACCTTATGCCGGATACACTAAAACAAGGTGCTGATATCAAGTTGCAGAAATTCCTGCCAGGGCAAACTGCTATCGCCTACTAACAGAACCCGATCGGGCTTTTGGGTTTTCTGAAAAACTTGCATTCCAGAGGTCGTTTGCGCCTGTCCACTCTTTACCTCTATACCGACTACTTTACCCCGATATTCCAAAACGAAATCCACCTCATGGTTTCCTTCACGCCAATAATAGACCTGAAAACCAGAAACATAAGCGCTATTAACGAGGTAGGCACCGATGACCGATTCAACTATTCTTCCCCAAGCATCGGAACGAGGTCGTATTTCTTGAAATGTTTCTGCCCGCTGCGCACTGATAAGAGCGGTATTGTGCACTTGAAATTTGGGACTGGATGACCGTTTGCGTATCAGTTTGCTATCGAATTTTTCCAATCCACTCAATAAACCAGCAGTATCGAGTAGGGTAAGATAATGCGCGAGAGTTGTAGTGTTACCAGCATCTAGTAGCTGCCCCATGATTTTGGTGTACGAGAGTATCTGACCGGAATAATTGCATCCAATTTCAAATAATCGCTTCATTAGTGCGGGTTTATCTACGCGGGTAAGCATTAATATGTCTTTCGAAATGCTGGTTTCAATCAATGAACCGACGACATATTGTTTCCAACGTTCTTCATCGGAAATCAAGCTAGCCGAGCCTGGATAACCACCATACCAAGCATATTCATCGGCAGTCCAACCGAAGGCTTGATGCATCTCGGTGAAAGACCAATGCCCCATGTAGCTTGTTTCAAATCTTCCGGCTAATGATTCGGTTAATCCTCGTTGGAGAAGTAAACGGGAGGAACCTAATAAGATAACTTTTAGATTGGTATTTGTCCGGGTGTCTGTATCCCAAAGTAATTTAACTGTTTCGCTCCAATTGTCTATTTTTTGGATTTCATCGATAATCAACAAAAAATCAGGACTTTCCTTCCGCTGCATTTGTATACGCGCGGCGTCCCATTGCGCTGAAAGCCAGCTCTTATCAGAAGCAGGTACAGCATCGGCTGAAACAAATAAATAGGGTGTAGTTATTTTTTTTGTGAGTTGCATAACCAGTGTGGTTTTACCAACCTGGCGGGGGCCCATCAGTACTTGAATGAATCTTCTAGGTTCATTTGTCCTTTTTTCAAGTGTCTGTAAATAAGGTCTTTCGAACATTACTTTTAATTTACTCAATACGTTGAGTAAAATTACTCAATATATTGAGTAAATCCAAAATAATGAACAGTGATGGCTCCTGGTTATTCAGAGACAGCTAGAATAGAATATTTTGTAAGAGTAATAGTTTCATGTCCATCACCTTTTCGTATTTCAAGAACTCCATTATCTTTGTTAATCGAAAAAGATTGTTCACCTCATAAGAAAGCGGGAAACCTTACAGATTAGGTGGGGAGGGCACAATGGATGAATTTAGATACGATGGATAATCAACATAGAAAATGGTAATCAGAAAAGCAAAGCCTGAAGAATTTAAGATCATTGTATCCCATATTTTATTGGCAATGGATGAGTTAATGTATCATTTTACAGGTGGAGATTCCAAAGAAGGGGCCATTCAATTGTTGGAGAAGTTGGCACGGGGAAAAGGCAATCAGTATTCATATGAAAACTGTTGGGTAGCGGAAGACGAAAATGGAATTGCAGGAAGTGTGATCGTGTATGACGGAGCTAAACTGCACCAACTTAAGGAAACGGTAATTAGGGAAATTAAATCCATGTTTAACATCGATTTCCATCTCGAAGATGAGACGCAAGCAGGCGAATATTATATAGACAGTATCGGGGTGAACCCAAACCGGCAAGGCCAGGGAATTGGTTCCACAATATTCCAATTTCTGATAAACGAATATGTATTTAATAGAAAGGAAACCCTTGGATTATTGGTGGATAAGGATAATCCGAAAGCCAAAAAGCTGTATCTGAATTTAGGATTTGAAAAGGTGGGTGAAAAGACATTAGCGGGAAAATGTATGGAACATCTCCAATATCGCACGGGCAATAAAAATTACTTGAAATAGGCTACGATGAAGATTCTGTGTGCATTTATTTTTTTTCGATGGTACAAATAGCTTTTGCTCAAAACTACGATACCCTAATCGGCAAGGCGGCAGAAGCTTTGAACCAAGGGAGTTATTGTAAAGCATTTGTCCTCTACCGGCACTAAGCATGATAACTGCGAGTTGGTTGCTGACCCTAATGGTTTAGCCCTGTAAAACCAGACTTAAAGCTTGTCTGCTCGGTTTCCTCAATAGATATAGCTGATCTTTTTTATCCTATTGTGAACTAGAGAGATTAAATTACTAAATATGCTTCATTTTTACTAGGTTTGAACAAATTTTCAGCATGGCTAACGCAGAACCCTACGCGTCTTTTAAATACCCAGAATTTAATCGCTTTCTCCTCGTACGTTTTGCCATCGTATTTGCGTGGTCTATGCAATTCGTGGTGATTGAATGGGAGGTTTATAATATCACGAAATCTCCTTTGGCCTTAGGGTATATCGGACTCTTAGAGGTAATCCCCGCCGTGCTTATGGCACTCTTTGCCGGGCATGTAGCGGATAGAAAAGATAATCGAACATTATTGATGAACTGCATTACCGGCTTTTCGCTGGTTAGTTTGGGATTGTTTTTATTGACTTGGCCAAGGGTTGTGGCAGACCTTTCTCCCAATAAGGTGCTCATCGGTATTTATATATTGGTTTTCATGGGAGGTTTTGTAAGGGCTTTTATAGGGCCTACCGTATTTTCGCTCATGGCATTTATTCTTCCGAGAAGATTGTACCCAAATGGCGCTACCTGGAACAGTACTGCAGGACAATTGGCCCGCGTATTAGGCCCTGCTTTAGGTGGTTTTACCATTGGCTTAATTGGTGTTCACTGGTCTATGTGTGTCATATTTGGCTTTTCTCTGTTGGCTTTAATTACCTTAACCGGTATTGGTAAAAAACCGATAGTGAATAAGAATACAGACCAATCGGTTTGGAGTAGCTTAAGTGAAGGGTTACACTTTGTATTCCGCGAAAAATCCGTCTTAGGCGCAATCACACTGGATATGATTGCAGTATTGTTTGGTGGTGCAGTGGCCATTTTGCCGGTCTTTGCCCAAGATATTTTAAAAGTAGGGTCGGAGGGATTCGGTATATTACGTGCGGCACCGGCAGTGGGTACCTCCTTGATCATGGTGGTATCTGCCTACTTCCCTTTGTATAAAAATGCTGGCATGAAGCTACTATCGGTAGTTTTTGGTTTTGGTGTATCGATTTTAGTTTTTGGCATGTCTACCAACTTTTGGCTTTCTGTTGCGGCTTTGTTCTTTAGTGGCGTAACAGACGGTATTTCGATGATCATTCGAGATACGATTTTACAACTACGAACACCGGATGCTATGCGGGGTAGGGTCGCTTCTGTAAATGCAATATTTGTAGGATCATCCAATGAATTAGGAGCCTTTGAGAGTGGCCTCACAGCACGCTTGATGGGCACCGTGACCTCCGTGATTTTTGGTGCTAGCATGACCTTAGTCACCGTAGTGGCTACAGGTGTGGGATTACCTGCATTTAGAAAATTAGATTTAGAGCCGGACCTTAAAAAACAATTGGATTAATTCTTGCCAATTTCAGTCCTTCTAATCCGGCTCAGGTGCGGGTACTGCTCGTCACCGCTAAGTTTTAACAGCATCACGGCAATTCACCCATCTTTATATTGCGGTATAGCCGCCATCAATGGTGTAATAACTTCCGTTAATAAAGGTCGACGTATCCGCACTTAAGAACAAGACAAGGTTGGCTACTTCTTCTGCTTTTCCAAGTCGACCGATTGGATGCTTACCTACTAAAGCTTGTTTCTTCTCTGCATCCAACTGATCAAGTAATGGTGTGTCGATATAGCCAGGCCCTACGGCATTCACGCGGATATTTTGAGCGGCATATTCCACCCCGAAGTTGCGTGTAAGCCCTAAAACGGCATGCTTGGACGCTGCATAGCCAACCGACTGTGGTACTGCCGTAATGCTATGGATAGAACCTACATTGACAATGGCACCTCCTCCGTTTTTCAGCATTTGGGCCGTTGCATATTTGCAACCGTAAAATACTCCGTGGAGGTTGATGTCAATAATTTTCTTCCAACCTTCGATGCTCATATCCGCCCCAAGATTGGCTTCTCCTCCAATACCGGCATTGTTACAGGCAATGTCTAGTCGACCGTACTGCGCAACCGTTTTGTTTACGAGGTTTTCAACATCTTCCGGTACGGCAGTATCTGCCCGAACATAGATGGCGTCTCC
The DNA here is from genome assembly GCF_039542865.1 of Olivibacter ginsenosidimutans. Lineage (NCBI taxonomy): Bacteria > Pseudomonadati > Bacteroidota > Sphingobacteriia > Sphingobacteriales > Sphingobacteriaceae > Olivibacter > Olivibacter ginsenosidimutans. The sequence continues at coordinate 9,069 of NZ_BAABIQ010000002.1, forward strand.
ACCATTATTGGTTATTTCTGCTACCACAGCTTGGCCGTGCTCGTCATTTACATCAGAAATGACCACTTTTGCGCCTTCTTTTGCATAACGTAATGCAATTGCTTTCCCAATACCAGAACCTGATCCAGTCACATAAGCGACTTTATCTTTTAAAATACTCATGCTTGTAATTTTTTATTTATCGTATACCAGTATAACACGTAGCTGGCTGCAATTGTTCATGGGCGTAATGGTAAATTCATAACGTAATTTTTTCCTTATGCAACTCTTTTCCATATAGATCGATTACCCGCAAATAATAGCTTCCTTTATCTAAAAAAATTTCAGTTGGAGCTATTTGTTGAAGAACTATATTCATAACTGGAACGGTCAATGTACCGTATTGATCAAATTCATGGCATTTAACAATGGATAAAAGCGATTGTGTATACTTTTGCCCGTTAAGCGTTAGCTTATATGGTTTTTTGCCACTGTGAAACAGCCACCTGGCATACTGGCCACCAATCCATTCCGTATTAGGAAATACTACCGTGACATCCGATTTTACTTTTGTTTGACTAAATTTTTGATAGGTATTTGTGCTGCTATTTTTATAGATAACCGGTTTAGTTATGGTTTTTCTAAGCTGACGGAACAGTGCTGGTGTTTCACTATTGATGGCTTGGTTAATGCAAAAGGGATCGATACCGCTCAACGTTTTAAACCGATAAGCCATCCAGTTTCTTTCGGGATCTTTTGTAATATGACCATGTCCGGCATATACAATGGCTTTCGCCTGCGGATGTTTTTTTAAGGTTTCGTAAATGACTGTTGCCTGGTGTTGCTCGCGCGAGGGTGCGCCATCGCAAGGATCCTGATAGCAATCGTAGGGAACCAGTTTAAACCCTAACTGAATGGCCTTACGGATCAGATTGCCATACATCGGTTCGGAGGTATAAAATCCCGAAGTTTGCAGCGGAAAACCTCTTTCATTAATACCGTCTTCACGCAAGCCTTCCATAAATAAGTAGGTAAAACCTGCCGCTTTTAGAGTAGGTAGTAAGTTCATCAGAAAAAGCCGCCCGCGAGGATCAATATGCGATTCATTCAGCATGATCACCTGATGCTTTTTGGCAACGGAAGCTAGTTCTTCTATCGCATCTACCGCAATATAGTTCGTATCAACAGGAATTTCGATGTCCTCCTGATGGGGATCAATATAAGTGCTTTCATTGGCTTTTACATCTCCTACAAAAGAACTAAAGGTAGTGAGCATGGTTCTATTCGCGTAATATAATGCCTGATCGGTTGAATCAATTTTGGTATGCCGACTTAGGTAATAAGGAACTAGGTAATTATGGCTACTTGCTTCATAGCTCTTTAAAATGTGCGTCATTGGATCGGTGTTCGCCTTTTGGAGGTATTTGGTAATAGAATCCTGCGTGAAAGGAACATTGTCTGAGGGGATAGTTTGTGCCGTACACGAATGTACGTAGCAGTGTATAGCCAAAACAAACAAAAAAGAAAAGCTATTGATGAGCATAATGAACGGTATTGATCTTGAGTAAAGATACAACTAAATTTTTAGTTTAAAAATAATGTTCATGGTCTATTCATCGTATATCCGTTAAAAGTCTATTAACTCTTCTTTCCGATCCAACCCAGATGGGTATGTTTAAAATCATCACTAAATTTTAGTCCGTAACCAAGAGCCCGGTCCATAGCGGAATGTCCAAATAAAATAATCCCAGATAAGGCGAGTGCTTGGTTATTGAACCAATATCCCAAAAACAAAATGATAATAGCCACGAATTTGTGATGAAAAGCGTTATAGAACCCGGCGCCTATTTGAGGATTGGCCAAATACCCTATCATGGAAAGGTCAGGCAACAATAAACAGGCAGGAAAAACCCACCAGCTGTAGTCTAATTGACTGAATAGGAATATAGAAAGAAAAAGCTGCCCTAGCTCTTCTAGCTTTAATAGGTTATTCATTGTTCGCATTATGGTAATTTGATGTAAGCTTAGCACTAAAGATAGTGCTTTGCCAAGCCGATGACAAACCTAAGGGGAGTTTTTTGTCAGATTCCGTGCATGAGCTTGTTGTAATACGATTCATTAATGCCAACGCAATACCGTCTAACAATGTCTTCTACTAGATAAGCGATCTTCATATGTTATGATGAACAGATTTCGTAAGTTTGTTTTGTAGGATATTACAAAACAGTAACACCATGATAAAGATAAAACGAATCGTTGCTATTGCTATATTAATATTTTTCGCGTCGTGTAAATCACAGCAGGCAATTGATTTGAAGGATGCAATCTCTGCTAATGACGAACAGCTGAAAAATATTATGATCAGTGAGGGAGGTGCAGAAGAAGAGAAACTAAATTGTTTGATAAATAAGGATTTTGAAGGGGCATTGGCAGCGATTGATAAACAGGAACGGCAATTTGATAGCTTGATAAAGAAAACATCGTCCCTCCCTGTAGAAGGAGTGAAATGGGGAGATTCTCTACAAGTAGCAGCTATTAACTATTACCAAGCGCTAAAGACCTTACATATGGCCGATAGAGCGGAAATTGCACAACAAGTAATAGCCTATAGCGATGACACCGCAAAAGTAAGGATGGCACAAGATAAAATCCTGGAATTGTCAAAGGAAAAGCAGCAATTATTCCAGGAAGTATTCGACAAAGATAACAAAATGCATACGATCCTCGTTCGTTTCAACGAAGAGCATGGTCTGTAAGGATTCATATTATATCTGTAACATCGTATAAGGTATAAATCATTCATCGCAATAGACTTTAAATATCAATACGCTGAAATCGATTCGGGAACTTTAATTTATAAAAAATGTTATACGAATTTCGGTGCAGGTTTCATTCTACCTGTTCTAACCGATCCTTTTCCCGTATCCGTGATCCAAACAAAGCGTAATAAAGCATCAATAACTCACACACAACCGTCAACATCCAAGTCCAGCGCCAAGACCCCAATAGATCGGCCAGTCCACCTTGTATCAGGGTGAAGACCGCTCCACCGAAAACAGCGGATATAAAAACACCGGAAGCTTTGGAGGTATATTGGTTAAGTCCTTTAATAGCCAGCGAATAAATGCAGCTCCACATAGACGAATGTAATAGACCAATGGCCACCAAAAACCATAGGTTTTGTGTCATCATACTGGTTAGCGCTAATGCGGTGGCCAGTAGAGTGGTGGCGGTAAGCTGTGCCCGAGCGGAGATATGACTGAAGAAGCTCGATATGGATCGCCCTACAAGGAATCCACCCCAATAAAGCGTTGAAAGTAAGGCATGTATTCCGAGGTCGATATTGCCGAATACCATATCGGTTTTTCCGAAAAAGGTAATAGGATGGCCACTACGCATGAGCTCAAACGCATGTAGGTTGATGTTGGCACCAATGGCTACTTCCGTTCCTACATAGAAAAAGATGGCCAGCACTCCTAAAGCAAAATGCCGAAACGACCAAATGCTTCTTTCCAGCTTTTCTCCCGCTGATGCACGAGTATGAGCAATATCGGGTATATGCAGTTTGCGGGTAATGAAATACACCACACCTATACAGCAAATAATGAGCATAAAGGGGATAATCAACTGCTGAATGTGTATGTTTTCTATGGATATCCCGCTGAAAATAATCGCCGTTACAAAAAATGGTGCAGAGGTTGTTCCGATGGAATTGATGGCCGTGGTGATGTTTAAGCGTTGTACGGGTTGCGTACCGGAAAGTTCGTATGAAGCCACATAGGGATTAACAACCACTTGGATAACGGCAGCAGCGGTTCCCATCAGATAAGATCCCAATAGAAAAATGAAAAAACCGGCGGGAATACTTGCATCGCCGTGATGTAGGCTGATATCGGGATATTGATAGCCAACTAGCGACGACAGTAGGTAGGTACACAAACCGGAAATCATGAACAATAAGCCGCGTAAAATGGTCTTTTTATAACCGAAAGCATTCACCCATTTACTGCCAAGTGTACCGTTAATTAAGTAACCTAAAAAGAAAAAGAAAGAAATGAGGGTTGTTAACGTGTTCTTGAGCTGACCGGCATGCTGCAAAAAGGTAAATTGTAAGGGTGCCTGTAATTGTTCGTTAACAGTGGTTAAGAAGCCGACGAGAAAATAGATAAAGGTAACGATGAGGAAGGGCAGCAGAGAGACTTTTTGCGTTGTTGATGTCATATACGTTGTCAGGTTTTGCGTCTGCAATTAATGAAGGATGGCGTTCAATGCAAGGGTGATGCCTTTTTCTTTTATGTTATTTACCATGCTGGTGAATAGAGAGACAAAGTGAGCTGCTGTTTTTAGCGCTACACTTTGGAAGGCCGAAAGATTCAAAAAATCGATTGGATCGTCACTGGCGATGAACTTTTTATCGGCTGCCGTTAACCAAGGCTCGGCAATTTCAAAAGAATTTCCCTTTTCATCTATTTGATATTTTAGATAGTGTCTATAAGAAGCGAACAAAAAAGCAACGCGGCTAAGGTCTTTTTGGTCGCGCACCATCTTGGCAAGGTTGGGCATGAGGTATACCGGAAATTTGGAAATACCATCAAAACATAAACGGCTCACTTGGTCGCTTACAGACTTATTGGCAAAACGTTCAAGGAGGGTTTGTTTATACGCATCGAGATCGGTATGGGGAGGTGCAGGTACATAGGGGGTGATATCCATATCCATGAATTGACGGATGTACCGAACAATAGCTTCATCCTGCATGGCTTCATCTACTTTGCGATAACCTTTAAGGAAAGAAGGATAAGACAGTAACACATGGGATGCATTTAAAAGGCTTAGCTTCATGTTTTCATAGACCGTAACGTCCTTAGTAAATGCTACGCCTACACGTTCTAAGGCAGGCCTGCCTGCTACGAAGTTATCTTCGATGACCCATTGGCAAAAATCTTCGCAATAAACGGGCGCTTTATCGTCTAATCCGCTCAACTTATTCAGTTTGTTGACATCTTGGGCCGTGGTGGCCGGTGTGATGCGGTCTACCATGCTGTTGGGGAAGGTGACGTTGGCGCTTACCCATTGGGCTAGCAGCGGATCTTGTGCCTGTATAAAGGACAGAAAAGCTTCTTTTGCTGTATTTCCATTATGCTGTAGGTTGTCGCACGATAGGATGGTAAGACCTCCATGCTTATTGGCCCGACGTTGACGTAGCCCGGCAGCGACAAAACCGAATACGGTGCTGGGTTGATCCGGATGGGCAAGGTCTTGTTTGATTTTTTCATCATCGAGGTTAAATCGATTACTTTCTTTAATTAAGTTATAACCACCTTCAGTAATGGTCAGCGTCATTATTTTAATGGAGGGGTCGGCAATTTTTTCGATAACTGCCGCTGGTTCTTCGATGCCCCAAATTAACGCGCCCAGGGATCCAATGTGATAACATTCATCTTGGCCATCTCTTCCGAAAACGGTAAGACTATACTTCAGGTCTTGCGACCGGAGATTTTCGACAATTTGCTGATCGGATGGCAATAAGCAAATGCCACATATGCCCCAAGTTTGCTGGTCGCTATCTGCTAATAATCGATTGATGTAATACTGCTGATGCGCCCGATGGAAGTTGCCGACGCCAATATGAACAATGCCTGTTTTAATCTGGTCTGGGGGATACGTATAGGAAATAATATTCATCTTAACTGCTTATTAATTGGTTTGTTGAGTCAATTTCAACACAACGGCGAGACATCTCAATGATGATCACCTAGCGTTTACTAATCTAAAAATAATGTTTATAGGTTTAAAATGTTTTTTAAGAATTACAGATTAGCCATTTTCTTGCATAAGGGCTAAAATCAAAAAAATGAAGGCCATTAAATTTAATATGGCACTAGTAGCATGAGAGAGCCCCCACTGATGAAACGCAAAATATCCAACCACATATTCTTCTTTGATTTGCTTATCCATAGTTTGTAATTACAAAAAACTTGCCATTCACATTGTATTCTACCAAAAAACGAATACCCACAGCTATTGTGTGACATACTCGCTGAGATATCTTGCTGTGGCGGGAGTTTTATTTTTCAATAGCTGTGCCACGGTTCCTTCAAACACAATTTCACCTCCATATTTTCCGGCTCCGGGCCCCATATCAATAATCCAATCGGCCTGGGCAATGATGTCAAGGTTATGCTCAATCACAATAAGCGTATTGTTTTGATCAACCAGCTGATTCAGAAAATGTAATAATTTTTGGATGTCGCTTGGATGTAGGCCAGTGCTGGGTTCATCCAAAATAAGGAGGTGATCGGTACCATTTAATTCTTTTGTTAATTTTAGTCGTTGTCGTTCCCCGCCGGAAAAAGTATCTAATCGTTGCCCGAGTGTTAGGTATTCTAGTCCCAATTGGATTAATAAGTTGAATGCTTTTGAAAACGAAGCTTCGGAGAAAAATGAATTGGCTTCAGTTATCGTGAGCTTCATGACATCGGCAATGGTATGCTTGTGATAAGTGTATTCCAAAACCTTCGGGTCATATCCCGAACCACCACATACTTCACAGGGCTGTTCGATATCGTCTATGAAAGCAAGATCAATTTTTTCAACTCCCAGTCCTTTGCAGTTTTTGCAGGCTCCCTCACTGTTCCTGCTAAATAGTTTTTCCGATACTTGATTGGCTTCAGAAAAAAGTTTTCTAACGGTATCTGACAAATGAAGGTATGTTAATACATTGGACCTCGCGCTGCTTACAAAGGCAGATTGGTCGATAATCGTAGCTTGAGGATAAAAATTCGGGAGCACCCCGTGGATCAAAGTACTTTTTCCAGAACCTGCTACCCCTGTAACCACTGTGAATACACCTTTCGGTATGCGTACAGAGACGTTTTTTAAATTATTTTTGGTAGCGTTTTTAATGGTTAAATATCCCTTAGCCAAGCGTGGATTTGTATTGAAAGAAGGTCGTTGTGCAAAATAGTGTCCCGTTTTTCCGGATGATTGTTGGAGACCGGCAACCTTACCCTGATAGATGATGTCGCCACCATTTTTACCCGATGCAGGCCCCATATCTACCACCCAGTCGGCGATCTTGATCAGATCGGGATCATGTTCTACGATCAAGACCGTATTGCCTTTGTCTTTTATCCGATGGATAATCGAAGCAATATGCTGTACGTCTTTCGGGTGCAAACCAATACTGGGTTCATCAAAGATATAGAGCAAATCAACTAAACTGCTTCCGAGGTATTTAACCATTTTGATCCGTTGCGACTCTCCGCCCGAAAGCGTATCTGTTCGTCTATCCAGCGTTAGATATTGTAAACCGATATCACGAATATGCTGCAATTTTTTTGATATCTCCTGTAGAATGATAGTATAGGGTTCGGATGGCAGACCGTTGATAAAATACAACAATTCGTCAATAGCTAATGCGGTACAATCTGCGATGTTTTTTCCATCTATTTTACAAGACAACACCTTGTTGTTTAACCGTTGTCCCTTACATGCAGGACAGGTTTGGGTGGTAACCACTTGTTTAAGTACACTTTTGCGTGTTTTGTACGTTTTGGCATCTTTTCGTAAAAATGCTTTTTCAATCCGTGGAATCACGCCTTGATATTTTACCGTTTTACCCCAATTTTTATCAGGGTGTGGGGGTTTATGCTCAGCAGCATAGAGCAAGGTATTCCACTCGTCTTCGGTGTAATCTTTCAGCTTCTTATCGTTATCAAAATATCCGGCATATACATAACGTGTCCAACGCCAGCCACCGGGCTGAAAGGTTGGAAACAAAATAGCACCTTCATTCAGTGACTTTTCTTGATCAATAAGCGCGGGGATATTGATGGTCTGGACAAAACCTAATCCTTCACATTGAGGACACATTCCCTGAGGATTATTAAAGGAAAAGACATTGGAATATCCTACAAAAGGCTTGCCCATTCTGGAAAATAACAACCGCAAAGGGGCGTATACATCGGTTGCCGTACCAACAGTAGAGCGCGCATTACCGCCTAACCTTTTTTGGTTGATGATAACTGGAACATTGAGGTTTTCGATTTGATCTACATCTGCAACGCCGTAGTGCTGCAAGCGATTTCGGATAAAACTGTGCTGCGTTTCGTTTATCTGCCGTTGTGCTTCCGCACCGATTGTTTCAAACACCAAAGACGATTTGCCTGAACCAGATACTCCCGTAAAAACGGTAATACTTTTCTTAGGGATTTCTAACGAAATATTTTTAAGGTTGTTCTGCCGTGCATGAATGATTTTAATGAAAGAAGACATATTTTTATTAACTTTGTTAATAGTTAACTAAGTTAATCATTTTTTATTTATGACAAAAGCACAGGAGCGATTTTTTGAAGTTTTTACTGATTTTCAATGTTACATATTAGCTAATATGAACAAAGGTGACTTCAATGGCATCACGGCAACGCATTATAATCTAGTGGAGTATATATACCGAAAGGGTAAGACAACAGGAAAGAAGCTGGCAGCCGATTTTGGTATCAGCGCTCCGGCCATATCCAAACAGGTAAAGTTTTTATTGGAAAATGATTTGCTGTATCAGGAACAAAGTGACGAAGACCGACGGATTTTCTATCTAAAAGCAACCGATAAAGGAAAGCTTTTAATCAATACTTCGGAAAGTTTTCGCGGACAAGTTACTAAACAGGCGAGTACGGTGCTTTCTAAAAAGGAATTGGAAGATTTAACCCTTTTATTGGGCAAAGTGCTTGCTCAGATGAAATCGTTATAACCCTTTTTTTCCTTGTAGCCAATATCCATGCGAAACGATTTTACCTTTACTTTTACCTTTTAGAACTTTACGGAACGTCCGTACCGATTGGGCATTTCCAGTTAGAATAAAGTTTGCCTGCTGCCATTCGGGCGATTGGACAAGGGGCAATGCGCTGATCCAGTTCTCGTTGCTAAATGAGCCATTTTTTGAAAATACAGCGTAATTTTTCAATTGTAAAAGATTCGGAATATGGTGGTTCTCTTCGTCCAGTTCTAAATAGAATTGGAAGGAATGCTGGTGCTGCGTCAGTACGGGTAAGAAGGAACAGACAAGCGCTAAAGAGGTTTCATCACCGAAAATAACGTACTTCTCTACTGATGAATCGTAATAGTTATAGGCTCTCGGCGGGTTAATATGAACATCATCTCCTACACCCAAACTGTCCATAAAACAGCTTCCGGGAGCATTTCCATGTAGGTGGACAATTAATTCCAACAGGCCGTTGGTAGTATCAACATAAGAAATGGTATATCTTCGTGCGTCTGTATCACTCACACGAAAATCGATGAAGCTTCCCATGCCAACATGTACATCTTTAAAATTCCCGCTGAATTGAATCCGTTTGATGGTTTCGGATAGATAATCGACCTTGGTAGTAATCATCGATAACGACTTGGCGGATAAGAGACGATCGAAAACATCAAATACCCATTTTGGAGCGCTTGGCATAATCTTTAATTTTTTTCAAAGAAACCAAGAGTAAGCCCTCCAAAAAAGACTGATATAGGGTAAGTATTGGATTAATCGCGGTTTTTCTGTCGGAAAGATAAAGCGGTCATCCCAACAATTTTGGTAAATAGCCTGGAAAAGTAAGGATAATCGTCGTATCCCAATTGGAAAAAGATACCATCTCGCACCTAAATTTATAACATTTCATTTCAATTCTAAGTCTCCAGAAAAAATCTACGAACTTATTCCGCATAAAAATGTTAGCCTAGTAGGTTTAAAAAAATATAGCATGATAATGAAAAATCAATGTTTAACGAGTAAAATTGGAAGTGCCGCTGTGGGACAGGCCGCAGGTGGTCGGGTAGCGCTCGGAGCGATGGTCATAGGAGCCTTGGCTGTTGGAGCAATGGCGATTGGTGCACTCGCAATCGGTGTACTTCGCATAGGGAAAGGAAAAATTGGTAGCTTGCATATTCATGAGCTGAAAATCGACAAACTCATTGTAAAAGATCAAAAATAGCACGACTAATTAATAACGGTGTTTATCCGCCGGAAGGATTACCCTATGAGCGACAGCTACACACACTTTTCAAATCGATCATGAAAGGATATGGAGAAAAATAAAAGATGGACGAACTTGTAAAACCCCTTATCAAAGACGTGAATATAGATTTAACACCTATTTAATACTGGTTATTTACTTTTGTGTCATTCGTATGGCGCAACAAATAACAGACGAAATCATTGCTCAATTGAGAACCGGCAGCAAGCAGGCTTTTACACTAGTGTTTAAACAGTATTGGAAAAAACTATATGCCATTGCTTATCGACGTGTAGAAGACGAAGCCGCCGCCGAAGATATTGTACAGGAAATTTTTATTGCTTTGTGGGATAAGCATAGTCAATTTACGATCAATAGCGCCAATATTGAATTTTATTTACTTAAAGCCGTAAAGAGCAGGGTGATCAATTACTATGTTTCGCAGAAAGTAAAAAGGGATATGTTGGCAATGGCTTTAATGCGAATGGAACAGTTTAGTGATCTTGAACAAGTAGGAGCAGGAGCACGTTATCAAGAGCTAGAAGCTTTAATCGATAAAGAGATTGATACTTTACCACCTACGATGAAGGCAATATTTTTAATGAAAAGTAATAATCACTCAATTGCCAGTATTTCCAGTACGTTAAACCTAGCCGAACAAACGGTAAAAAACAACCTCACCAAAGCTTCTCATCGCCTCCGGAAGTCACTTTTACAAAAATTTTCAGATGAGAAGCTGGCCACCATTATTGTCACTGCGTTTTTCTTCACAAAAAGTTAACAAAAAAAACATCTGTATTGGAGGTACTTCTGGCCGGTCCGCTTGTATACCAGTAAAAGTAACATAAGTACAAGTGGATAAAGATCAATTTTTACTATTATTAAAAAAATACCAAGAAGATAATTTGAACGAAGAGGAGTGTGAGGTCCTGGAAAATTGGTATAATTCTTATGGTTACAGCGAGGACATCAAACCACTGGAAAACCAATATAAAACAAAGTCCATTGAAAACCGCTTGTCTAAAAATATCTCCGGGCACATACAGCGGAAAAATACAGGCAGAATAAGGCAGGCAAGAAAATGGACAGTTGCAGCAAGCTTGCTATTGGGTTCAATTTTAGCCACTTATTGGTTTTTCCGTAGCAATATGGAAAGAACTGGTTTTGCTTCTGCAGGAGATAAAAAACCATTATACGACACAGTTTTGACGGCAATCGGAAAAATGAAAAAAATCATTCTTCCGGATAGTTCGGAGGTTTGGCTTAATGCCAATAGCCAGATCCATTATGCCCCAACAAATTTCAGAGAAAAAAGAGACGTTTTTTTGGATAAAGGAGAAGCCTTTTTTGCTGTCGAAGAAAATCCGAAAAGTCCGTTTCAAGTTCATACCATCGATTTGAACACCCAGGTTTTAGGAACGAAGTTTAATGTGAAAGCTTATCCTGAATTGGATTACGCTACCGTCCACGTGAAAACAGGAAAGGTAAAAGTGACCACTAAACAAGGGGTTTTAATGGATACCATATCTGCAGGTAACGGTCTGCGTTATGATCGCCTTAAAAATACCTGGCTCTCTGATAATCGTTTTGCACTACAAGCCGGGGAATGGATAGATGGCCGGATTACGCTTAATGAAGCGACTTTTGATGAGCTCGCTGCGGTGCTATATAACCGATTTCAGATTCGGTTAATCCGTGCTATGACCTTATCAAAGAATTACCGATATACCATTACTATTTTACAGAATAAACCGTTGGAGGAAACGTTGCGGCTCATTTGTGCCGTACATCGCACTAACTACAAACAACATGGAAAAACAGTAACGATTTTTTAAAAAAAACGGCAAGCTGCCCAGGGCTGCCTGCCGGTATCTCCATATAGCCCGTAGTCGCCAAATCACCGAGGCTATATGAATGAACCCGAATAGTTAACAATAACGAGTATACAAATATATGAATTATGATCATAAGCTAAACCAGCTCATTATGAGAACTTTTTTGTTCGTCAGTTTCTTTTTTACCTGCGTCCAGATGCTATTAGCCAGCCATTTGAGTGCCCAGGGAATACAAGAAAAAATTAATATTGATTTTAAAAATGAAAATTTAGCCGAGGCCATGGCTAAGTTCGGTAAGCTTATTCCGGTACAAATGGCTTACGATGGCACGCTACTACAGCTCTCGAATCATCGCATAAAGGCAAAACATTTTGAAGAAACCGAAGCACAGGAAATATTAACTTACCTCTTGTCTAATACTGGGATTACTTATCAAGAAAGTGATGGTAATATTGTGCTGATTAAACGCAATCAGTTGCAACAGTTGAGCAGCATTACTGGTCAAGTAAAAGATCAGTCTGGCGCACCGCTCCCAGGAGCTAATGTGACGCTCATTGAACTGCAAAAAACCGTGAGTACAGATGAGGAAGGTAATTTTCGACTGAGCGTGCCACCAGGGACATATACCCTCGAAGTGAGTTATGTTTCCTATGAATCGCAACGACGAGAATCCATACAAATAACTGAAAATCAGAAATTAACAATCAATTTTGATCTTAAAGAGGCAAAGGGCGTGCTTAGCGAGGTGGTGGTCATTGGTTATGGAGAGATGAAGAAAAGTGATTTATCGGCGGCTGTATCCACCGTTCCAGATCTAGAGCAAGCCACTAAAAGACCCTTGGTAGATGTTCCCAGCATGATCCAGGGAAAAGTGCCTGGTGTAACGGTGGTTAGTAATGGAGGGCATCCCAATAGCACTCCTAAAATTACGATTCGAGGTACCGGATCCATTCAGAACGAAGATCCTTTAGTCGTTGTAGATGGTGTACCCAATGCGCCCTATAACCCAGCAGATGTAGAATCGATCACGGTACTAAAAGATGCTGCTTCTGCTGCAATTTATGGTGCATTTGCCGGAGCATCGGGAGTTATACTCATCACCACGAAACAGGCCAAAATCGGTGCACCGAGTATTCAGTATGATGCCTTTGCAGGCGCAAAAAGCGCTTGGCGATTACCACAATCGCTTACCGGCGAGCAGGAAGCCCAAGTGTACAACCAAGCTTATGCAACGGCAGGTCTAAATCTGCCTGATGGTTGGGATGCAACAAAAAATCCGGATGCGCAGATAACACGCACCGATTGGATTAATGAGATTTTTCGTACTGGTTTAACTCACCGTCATACCCTAACAGTGAATGCGGGAACGGATAAATTTGCGACTCTCTTGCAAGGACGATATGAAAAAAATGAAGGAACCTTATTAAATACCTTCAATGAAAACCTTTCTTTACGCTTTAATGCCCGTTACGATTTTACCGATCATCTGAAATTAAAGCAAGAGGTTTTTTATAATAACAATAGCAGCCGAGGTACCGAAACAGCCAGTGGGTACAGCGGTGCTATTATTTCGGCTATTTATATGCCACGATCAGCAAGCGTGTATTATCCTGACGGTAGCTTTGGGGGTGTAGGGCCAAAGGATTCGGAGTACCTTGGTATTTTTGGGGATGCCATTAATCCAGTAGCAACCTTATTACGAAATGATTCCTATAATAAAACAAATGATATTCAATCTATATCCGAATTATCATATTCCGATATTATCCCGGGATTGGATGTATTGTCTCGATTCTCGTACTATCAATCAAATCTGTTTTACAAGAATTTCGATCCTCGTCGTACGGAACCGGGTAAACCCAACGATCAGAATATCCTGAGTTACGATGCCGATAAAAATTACCATTGGATCTGGGAAAATACGCTGAACTATACCCGCTCTTTCGGAAAACACAATATAGGCGCCATGTTATCCACTACTGCTCAGACAGCTGTATTAAGGGGATTTGGTATTGCAGCCCGTGATTTTGAACGGGAAGATTATTGGGCACAATTTTTTATCAATGCCTCCGATTTTGATACCGATAGGCCTACGGATAGCCAAAGTGAAGACCGTAACGTGTCTTATGTCGGTCGTTTATCGTATAGCTGGGCCGATCGTTATTTTGTCACGGCAAGTTATCGAAAAGATATTGCCGGACGTTTGCCAAAAGGTTACCAAGGGAAGGGGCTCCCAGGTTTAACAGCGGCTTGGAAACTAAGTTCAGAACCATTTTTTAAGGTGTCTGGTATCGATTTATTGAAATTCCGGGCAAGCTGGGGACGCATCGGAAACTTGTCGACCATACCGATTAATTATGGTTACCAAACCTTGAGCAGTAACACCACGTACCAAATTGGGGATGGAGCGCCTATTACCACCGCTTGGTATATTGCTAACCAGTTTAATCCTGCTCTTTCTTGGGAAACTTCCGAACAAATTGACATAGGAATGGACCTGAGTATACTACAGGAGCGTCTAACCATGACCGCCGACTATTTTAAAAAGAAAACGTATGATCTGATTCAAGATAAAACAACCGATTGGCCAAATACTTTCGGCTTAGGATCACCTAAAATTAACGAAGGAGAAATTCGCAATGAAGGTTTAGAATTAGCCTTAAACTGGAAAGACAAGATAGGCGAAGTATCGTACAATATTGGCGGCAATGTGGCCACCTTGAAAAACCGAGTCAGTTATATCTCTGAAGATCCGGATGCATTTTGGACCCACGGAGATGCATGGAGAGGTATTTTAACACCATTCCGTTCAAAGGTTGGAGAACCATACTATTCTTATTGGTTGGTACAGACGAATGGATTATTCCAAAGCGATGCGGAAGCTCAATCCTATGTAGGTCCTGAAGGTACTCCCATACAACCAGATGCAAAAGCCGGCGATTTGAAGTTTGTTGACCAGAATAATGATGGACAGATTAATGATCTCGACCGCGTTTATATGGGCAATGCTTTTCCTAAATTTACCTATGGTTTTACAGCAAACCTGAACTGGAAAAACTTCGACCTTAGCTTATTTTTACAGGGTGTCGGTGGCGCGAAACTGTTCAACGCTTTTAAGCAATCTACCTTGAATGCCGGTGAACAAGGCTATAACCGTTGGGATAAAATCCTAGATGCTTGGTCTGCCTCAAACACCGATTCAGATATTCCGCGTATCAATGCGAAAGATCCTAACAAAAACTTTTCAACGAACTCAGACTGGTTTTTGGAGAGTGGAAATTACCTCCGTTTAAAAAATGTAATGTTGGGTTATACTTTTTTCAAACTTCCGCGAAACATGAAATTACATGTTTACATCACCGGAGAAAATTTACTCACTTTTACCCAATATAGTGGAATGGATCCAGAAGTAGGCGGAGTGGGGATGGACGGAGGACAATATCCGGTTTCCAGGTCCTATGCATTGGGTGTTAACTTAACGTTTTAATGATTTGATCCATGATAAAGATAATTCAATATAGCAAATATTTCCTGAGCGTGTTTACAACACTAACCCTGTGGTCTTGTTCGAAAGACTGGGTAGATACGAAACCTTACGGTAGTCCATCTACAGGAACATTTTGGCAAAGTGAAAAAGATATCGAGCAAGCTTTAAATGCCATGTATGTGCCCATGCGGTATGAATCAACTTGGGGGCGCGACTTGTTTAGTATGCAAAATGCGAGCGACGACATTATCACCGGAAGGGTGAAGGCAGATTTCGATAATATTAAAAATTTTATTCCTACGGGAAGGGAAGGCTATATGTCTGCGGGTTGGAATGATGTATACTGGATGATGAATAAAGCCAACCAAGCTATACAGGGCATACCAACAACAGAGAACGTTAGTGATGAGGTAAAAAACAAAGCATTGGGAGAAGCTTATTTTATGCGTGCCTTCGCTCATTTTTGGATGGCGTATTTGTGGGGACATAAAGATCAGGGTGTACCATTTGACGGGCCCGAAAATCCGGAATATGGTAACCGGATTGCGCCACAATTGCCCTCAGTTACCGATAACTATGCTCAAATTATCAGCGATCTCGAAAAAGCGGCTGATTTGCTACCCCTGTTTGCTACCTATTCGGATGCCCAAAAAGGCAGAGCACATAAGGTGGCAGCATGGGGATATATGGTAAAAACCTACGCGTATTGGGCACAATACGATCCTTCTAAATGGGAATTGATCCCTGCTTTAGTTGACCGGATAAGGGATGAGGGTGGTCGAGCCTTGATTACCGGAAAAGGTAGCGGTAAAGAAAATTTTCGCGCGGTATTTAAAATTGAAAATAATTGGGGTTCGGAATATATATGGTCGGTAACCTCGGGCACCCAAGGTGGTTCGGAATTCCTAGGGGTTGTATTGGAAAATACAGGTTGGGGTGCTTATAACGGTTGGGGCTATTTTACGCCTACCGAAGAACTGTATGATGCCTTCGAAACGGGTGCCGAGGAGGGGTATTACGGTGCTAAATTTTGGCGATAAGTTTACGTTTTTTGGACAGGAACGTGAATATTATTCAACCAATAGCCTTTCCGGTTTTATGATGGGCAAATACCTGGATCCCTATACGTATGGTTCAAATGGTGAATCAGGATCGAATGATATGATCAATCAAAATGGGGATTATCCTACCACTCGGCTAAACCTGCCCTTAATGCGTTATGCCGAGATGTTATTGTTTAAGGCAGAGGCATTGCTAATGACGGGTAGAAACAGTGATGCAGCAGAACCTCTGAACGAAATTCGAAATAGGGTAGGCTTACCCATTATTAGCAATCCAACACTCGCCGATTTAAAACATGAAAGGAGAGTGGAATTAGCCTGTGAATGGACCGATCGAGTGGCTGATTTAAAACGCTGGGGTGATTTTGACTATTTAAGGATGGCTTTGCATGGACGCGATCATGTGCGTAAAACCGATCCACATTCGGATTATAAGGTTATTGAAGTGTGGCCAGCGCGTAATTTCGATCCGAATAAACATATGGCTTGGCCAATTAACCCAGATGAGATTGCAAAAAGCAATGGTGTTTATAAACAAACACCTGGCTGGTAAACAATAAATAAATAAAACATACCTTAGCACTACCAAATAATAGATTTATGAAAACATTCATTTATGTCATCTCCATTCTAACTGCCATTTTTATGTGTTCTTCCTGTAGGAAAGAAAATGAATTATTGTCAGCACAAAAGACAACTACGTCAAATGCAAACGTCATGTCTACAGCTGTAACCATTCATATGGAAAATGCGGCAGATTGGATGTCTTATTTACCGGATACCGTATCAATCAATCAATTGAGCATACCTGGAACACACGATAGTGGGGCGAGACATGAACCTATTGGCGGTACCGCAAAGACACAAAACCTGTCGATAGCCGACCAGCTGACAGCAGGGGTTCGTTTTTTAGATATCCGATGCCGTCATTATCAGGGCGCTTTTGTCATCCATCACGGTTCGATTTATCAACAGTTAAACTTCGACGATGTATTACTCGCCTGCAAAACATTTTTGCAACAGCATCCTTCGGAGACAATTGTTATGAGTGTAAAAGAAGAATATAATGCGGAGGGTAATACGAAAACATTTGCCGAGGAGTTTGATCGTTATGTTGAGCAAGATCCGTCATTTTGGTATCTAGAAGCCGGAATTCCTATTTTAGGGGAAACTCGAGGTAAAATAGTCTTGTTCAGGCGTTTTTCTGCTCCTGAAGCAAAAGGTATCGATGCCAGTCACGATTGGGCAGACAAAGCCACTTTTACCATTACTAATCAAAATTACACGCTTAGGATACAAGATCAATATGAAGTGAGCAACAATGACACTAAATTTCAAGCAGTTACTGATTTATTTGAGGAAGCCTTGCAAGGCAATCAAGACGACCAAACATTGTTTGTTAATTTTACGAGTGGTTATAGAAATGTATTTTTGGGAATTCCAAATATTCCCGATGTGGCCAATGCCATTAACCCGAAGTTATCGGCTTACTTCGATAATGCGATTGCCGGAAGATACGGTATAGTACCCATGGATTTTGTAAATGATGAATTCGCTTGGAAGATCATACAGAAAAATTTCTAACATGCGTAAAGTTATTTTATATGGTATTTTCTGGTTTTGTTTTGGGCCTTTACAGGCCCAAAACAAAGCAGATTTAGGTGAACTGTTTCACGAGTTGATGTTTGGTAACAAGCCATTAAAGACAGGGAACTTGCATGGCCACAGCCATAATGACTATAAGCAAGACATTCCCTTTCTTTCTGCCTATTATTCAGGAATGGAATCGATTGAAGCAGATGTATTCCTAAAAGATGGCGAACTTTACGTGGCGCATGAAGAAAGTGAGATTACAGCCAATCGTACCCTAACTTCGCTGTACTTGGAACCGCTATATGCACGTTTTGTAGCAAATGGCTATCGTCCCTTCGCCGATAGTACCAAAAAATTGCAACTGGTTATTGATATTAAAGAAAATTATCAAGTGGTAATACCTGCACTCATCCGGCAATTGAAACCGTATATGGAGATGATCGATGGGAAAAAACAGCAACAGGTTGTTCGGATTGTGTTGAGCGGTGACATGCCTAAACCTGATCATTACCAAGATTATCCCGATTTTATTTCCTTTGATGGAAGACCGGGCGTTTTCTATCGGCCTGATCAACTAAAACGGATAGCCATGATCAGTAATTCGATGGATGCCTATACCCATTGGAATGGCAAAGGCATACTTCCTGAAACGGATAGAAAAGAGATGGAAGCCGTCGTACAAGCAGCCAAGCAGATGGGTAAACCTTTTCGTTTTTGGGCGACCCCCGATAGCAAGAATACCTGGATTGTACTTGAAAAATTGGGAGTAATCTGGATTAATACGGATCATCCCTTATTGCTAAATGAATGGTTAACCCATTTACCTTATAACCGTTTCCGTTTAACGACTCCTTTGTCGATTTATCAACCGACGTATGCTTCCGATGGTAAAAATAGGGTGGCTAAAAATGTTATTTTATTGATCGGCGACGGCATGGGGTCAGGGCAGGTAAAGGCCGCCCTTTCTGTCAACCATGGTCAGCTTAATTTGTCCCAAATGCGTTATATGGGTTTTTCCCGTACCGAATCGGCTAATGCAGGCAACACGGATTCAGGTGCAGGAGCTTCCGCGATAGCTACGGGACAATCTACCAATAACGAAAGTATTAGCGTAGATACCGCAGGAAAACCTTTACTTCGGCTGACCGATATCTTGGCAAAAAAAGGAAAGAAAAATGGCTTGCTCAGCACCGGAGATCTAACAGATGCTACCCCTGCAGCTTTTTATGCGGCTAATATCGACCGTTCAGCTTCAGAAGCTATCGCACAGGATTTGTTGCAAAGTCCAATTGCCTTTATCGGTGGCACACAACCTGGTTTTTTTCATGACTCGCAGAAAAGAAGAAGCTATTTCCAGCAACTGAGGGCGAAAGGATTTAGTGTGCTGGAAGATGTTATGCAAATTAATACGCAGAAGAAAATTGCCTTATTTTTACCTGATTCGGTGACTCGTCCGGTAAAAGAAGGACGTGGAAACGTGCTACAACGTATGGTCAGTGAAAGTATAGTACGTTTGAAATCGCCAAACGGTTTCTTTTTGATGGCAGAAGGTGCCCAAATTGATTATGGTGGACATGCCAACGATCTCCCTTATGTAATTACCGAGACGCTCGATTTCGACCAAGCAGTGGGAGAGGCATTGCGTTTTGCAGATCAAGACGGAAACACGCTAGTAATTGTAACGGCAGATCATGAGACGGGAGGATTATCACTATTGGATGTAGATGAACAACAGGGATATGTAGAAGGAAATTTTTCTACTAATGATCATACCAATCTGATGGTTCCGGTATTGGCCTATGGTCCAGGTGCAGAAAAATTTATCGGCATCTATAAAAATACCGCTTTATTCGACAAAATTTTAACTGCTGTAGGGGTGAAGGATGAATAAGTTGATTCAGTCCTACAGCAAAAAAAGTGTATAAAAAAAGTGTATAATAAAGTTCGGTAAATACGATAACCCAATTTTACATTTCACTTGTTATTTACCTGCTGCTATATCTTTTTTAATCAACTCACGCGTGACTTCCAAAGCGTCTTTTCCCCTAGCAGGAACATCTGGAATTACACCGGTACCTTCCCAACCTTCTTCGCTGTTCGGACCAACAACCATTTTAACTGGGACAAAAGCGATGAGGTTATTTTTTAACGGAACAAACGAACCAGCAATTCCTGCTCCGGCTGTGGTATCGCCAACAATGGTTGCCCGTTCTAATTTTTGCATCGCATAAGCTAAACCTTCAGAGGCAGAGCCCGTTCCAGGTCCCACTAAAATGTAAACTTTAGCATTTGGATTGCGTTTGCCTGGCACATAGGAATAGGTCCACTCTTGTTCATCCATTTTACGATCTTTATAGAAACCGTTTAGGTAAAATTGCTCATTACCGGCATTGTAAAAATAAGAAGCAATGAAACGACCCATATGTCCCGTACCGCCCGGATTATGGCGAATATCCAAAATGACGTACTTGCTATAAGCAGCCATATTCATCGCTGCTGCGGCCATTTCGAAAGCGTCCTGATTACCCCAAAAAGGACCAGGAACATCAAGGTAGGCAGTTGAGGTTTCGGCATCAATCTCCACCTTTTTAAATCCATAATTTTGCTTAATCATCCGCTCCTGTTCTGGATCACGATTACGAACACCACTGCGGCGTTCTTGTGGTTGAGTTAGTCGCTTATAGGTGTCTTCATCCTTCATTACACGCAAATGCACATCTTTGTGTACCTTTCTTAAATCGTTTGTTAACATCTTGCCTAACGAATCTTCCGATAGATGCTTGTATTTTCCTGCTGCTTCATTGGCAAATAAAGCTACCTTATATTTTTCAGAAATTTCAGGAAAGGGATATACCGCTATTAACTTATTGGCCAAGGTTTGCACCAATTCATGTACATCGGTATCATTTACAAGCTGGGCCCTCAAAGGTAAGTAGCTGGTAAAAACGAACAGGAATATACCAAATAAGGTCTTAGAATGGGATAATTTCATAAAAAAGCAGGTTAAATTTGCAGCGCAAATATAGGAAAAGCGCGTGCTCATTCTGCTTTTGATGAAGGGTTTAACAATGTATTAACAAGGCAAATGCAGTTGAATCTGTGATAATAAACAAAAAAAGCCCCTAAGGGCTTTTCTGCTACTTTTACGATAGCACACCTGTTATTCAAAGGTGGTTACGACTTGAGTAATCTGGTAATCGTCTTTGCTCTGTGCAACGGTTACATAGTCAACACGCGAGAACGTCGCATATTTCATGGTAACTTTGGCAATAGCGACACCCTTATTCTCATCAACAATACTGTAATCGGTTTCGCAGTCTTGACGAATGTTTTTTTGTTTTTTCAAAAAGCCTAATACCTGTTCTTTACCGAAGGTATGACCTGCTTTTTTAGTGCTATACCGCTGCTGGAATTGTTCGCTGAACAGTTGGTCGAGTCCGGCTACTTGCCCATTCGTTAACGCATCTGTATACAAGTCTAAGCTGTGGTTAATAGCAGCCACAGTAGAACGGTTAGCTTTACCTTCGGTGTTGGCAAATGCACTATTGCTTATGAAGATGATAGCGGCTGCAATGGAGGTGATGAACGTTTTCATATTATTTTTTTTAAATTTGTTTACGATAATTTGTTATTCCTATACCAATTCTTAATAGAAGTGTTCCATTTTTTATAACTATTTGTATAACAATGTTTTGAGTTTTATCACATGCTACGTTTCTGTACGGAATCGTACACCGAGTGTTCTCTGGCGCACAGTTAAACGATGATGCAATGTTTATTCATGAGTATTGTTTTAACGTGTATTTGTTGATTCAAAGCTAACTCGTAAAACAAGGCTAGCCTATAGGAAATAGGTAAAAGAATGCCTGTTTTCGGTTAATGGCAGATTTAGGTCGGTGAATAACTCACATGTGTTTTCATTTGTACCAGCAATTATGTTAACGGGATTATATGATCAACACGCATATGGAAGGGCCGCATTACTACATGCGTTCGTTGGAAGCTAAAAAGAAATTTGTAAATTGGAAACGTTTTGGAAAACTACACCATCGTCCTGATTATTATGGCCATCATGATTATAGCATCGGCCGTTGCGGATAAAATTAAATTTCCGATCCCGTTACTATTACTACTCGTCGGTATGGCTATCGGTTTTGTACCTGCTATGCCGGCTATTGATATCAATCCGGAGATCATTATGCTCTTATTCCTGCCGCCTTTATTGTATGATGCGGCCTTTAACATTTCCTTTCAAGAATTTAAATCCAACCTCAATACCATTGGTACACTAGCTATCGGACTCGTATTCATTACAACAGCCGGTATTGCAGCTGTAGCATATTATCTTATTCCGGGCATGACTTGGCCCTTGGCCTTTGTGTTGGGGAGCATTCTTTCAGCAACGGATGCCGTTGCTGCCATCGGTATTACAAAAGGATTAGGACTTCCGCATAAAACGGTAACGATACTAGAGGGCGAGAGCTTGGTAAACGATGCCTCGGCCTTGGTGGCCTACCGTTTCGCTGTGGCTGCAGTGACCGGAACGGCTTTCGTTACCTGGAAAGCAGCATTGCAATTTTTGATTGTCTTGGGCGGTGGCTTTCTGATAGGAGCCATCTTGGCCAGGCTGCTAGGTTTCGTTATTCGCCTATTTCGTACCAACGATATGGTTATTATTAGTTTAATGCTTCTTATGCCTTTTGTGACTTACTTACTGGCCGAACATTTTCAGGTTTCAGGGGTGATTGCTGTGGTAGTATTGGGTTTAGGAATGGCACGATTAAGTCGTGCAAAATTTCCAAACGGCATCAAAGAGCAATCTCGGCATTTTTGGGAGGTAATTATTTTCCTGCTTAACGGCTTGATCTTTCTGTTGATCGGTCTAGAATTTCCAGTGATACTGAAGAAAATGCAGGCCGTAGAAGTATGGCCGTATACCGGTTATGCCGTGCTAATCACACTTACCGCATTACTTATACGATTGGTACGGGTGTATCTGCAACAATTTAACCTACAACGCGCCTTCAAAGGCAAACGGCCGATTAGCGAAGACGCATTGTTCGATTCCCGAACAAGTTTTATCATCACTTGGTCGGGTATGCGGGGCATTGTTTCCTTAGCGATTGCCATTGGTTTACCAGTAGCCCTCGATGATGGATCGCAATTTCCATTACGCAATGAGCTTATTTTTATCACCATTGCTGTAGTCTTACTATCGCTGTTGGGACAAGGCCTATCACTCCCGTGGGTGGTTCGGAAATTGAATAAATCATAAAGCCGACAACCTATAACGTTTCCATAAACATTTTTCTAATCTGTTGGTGGTATTTTTGTGGACTTACTCGTAAAAAAATGGTAATTAAGTCGGTCGATATAGGTTTCAATGTAGCATAACGATACTGCATTAAAAATTGGTGTAGGGCATTATTCACGTTATCTTCACCAATAAGCTGGGCAAGCTTAACCATCACAACGGCACCCTTGGAATAGGATATATGCGTATTTTCATCGGTTACCCGATAAAGGGCTTGCGGTTTTGAAAAACCACTTGATGCCCTGTAAATCTGCTCGTGAACCTTTAAGTGTTGCAACATTTTTTCTCTCCCGTGCACCTGTTTATAAAGCATCATCTCGGTATACATGGCCAAGGTTTCGGTAAGCATAGCTGCTCCTTCACGCTGATCTGGATCAATTTGGTTACCGCCCCACCACATATGTGAAAGTTCGTGTCCCACCAATTCGACAATCACATCTTGTTGTTCATCAGCATGTACGTTAGCATGAAAAAGCATATCTTCTGTCATAAAGACCGTGCTCGGATAGGCAGTAGCCGCAAAGCCACGGGTAAAGCTGGAAATTTCCGCAAAAGTAAGGGAATGAAATGGATAAGAACCAAAGTTCTGTTCGCAATAGGCTAAAGTACGTTTAGCATTTTGGATTAATTGAGACACGTTTTCGGTATGTTCGGGATGATAATAGACAGAAATAGGCAAATCCTTGTAATGGTCTTTTTGAACACGATAGGTAGCTGATGACAATCCAAAACGAAAGGGTATAGGGCTGCTACTACGATATCGGAAGTAATTTCGGTGGTTTCGTGTCCAGGTCTGTATTAACTCGCCCGTACCCACAACATGCTGATCGCCTGAGGTGGAAACAAGCATATCCAAATGAATAAAATCATCGGTACTATCTCTTGGTGCATCGACTTTTTTATCTGGACTAACAGAACCTAAATCATATAGGGCACGTTGACTAGCTTGATCAATTTCACGGCTTCGCTGATAGCCAATTTGCGGAAAATATCTACTGATACGAATAAAGCTGCCATTGTTGACGATAGCATTAAATGATTGATGCCCATTGACCGCATGCCCAGTGAATGATAAATGAAACTGTAACTGTGCAGTAGCGCCGGGAGCTAGCGGATTGGTCAAGCATAATTCACTAACAGCCTTGTTAAAGGTATGTTTTTCCGCGGTAGAAGTGTATATGGCCCGAATAATATGGAAATCGTCAGGTATATTAATCAATATTCGATCGATATGGTGTTTACTTTTGTTTTGAAGCTGATACACACCTTTTAATTGATAAGCATGCTGCACCGGATAGAGTGCAATTTCTGTGCTTACATGGGTAATAGTAGGCTGAGGCAAGTGTTCATATATTTTATATCGCTTTTCATAGGTAGCTGATGCATATAAAACGGTCTGCTCATCACGTGGAAAATAACCTTGTTGAAAGGTGTAACCACTGTAAAGCCCAAATGCCAGCGAGCAGCATATGGCTAACAATGGGCGCCATCCAAGTTTTCGTCGCCTGATACTCCAATCGATTATAACTACGATAAGTAAGATGGAAAAACAAAAAAACATTCGGTAAATTGCACTGAACAAATAGAAATCATAACCGTTGAAATCGCTGAAGGGTCCGTGGTAGGTTGAAAAAAACTGGAATAAGGGAAAGGGAATCAGTTGTTTGTAAAAAGGGCTTTGCGCAAAGATCGCAATCGTTAGGGATAAGGTTAAAGCGAAATAACGCTGTTTCACCCAACTATGGAGCAATAACACTAGTACACTGAAAAACAATAGGGGCAAGGTATTAAAAACAAAAATGCCAAGATAGCCCCTCCAGTGAATATGAGGATAATGATAAGCATATTGAAATAAGATACCTTCTATTACCATCAATAAGCTGAAGAACAGTAGTAGCAGAAATACCGATAGCATATGCCCTATCTGTTTTGTTTTGGCATAATAGGTAGCATTCTCCAATACATCAAATGCTGAAGCCTGACTGCGTGCATAAAGATCGTTGACGATATAAGCAAAAAGTAACATTGCTAATGGATGAAAACTTTCACAGATGGTGGTTGTCATCAATCCGGTTCTGGCATACTGCTGTGGCAAGCGGATGCCCTGATCAATTGCTGCATACAACTCCATTCCAACATAAAATAAAATGATGATGCTCATGCAAAACAAGATGATGCTCTTACCTATATATAAAAGATCCTTTTTCGTAAAAGACCAAATAGCACTTAGAAAATTTAAACGACGAAAGCTGGGTTCGATACCGACCAATGGCAATGTATGAGCGAGCTTTGTGGATATTGAAATTGGTTTGGCTTTGGCGCGCGACATTGTGCCATGAAAGGATAAGCGAAAATGGCCCGCAGCAATAAAAAACATGCTTAAAATCAGGATGATGCATCTATTGATGAGAAAATAGCCGCTTAAAGGAACAAGAAAATTATTACGCGCCACTACACTAAAATGGCTACTCTCAAAGAAATAGGCCGATAATCCATAAGGATCAACACATGCAGATAACCGTTGAACGAACAAAGATTGTGGTAAACTACTGGCCATGAAAGGCGAATCGGAAAATACCAATAGTATTATATAGGGTATGTAAAGGCATAAACCACTAATGGCGGTTAATAGCTTTTTGCGCGTATGCCAAGCTATAAAATAGAGTACGCTACAGGTGAATAGCGTGTTAATAAAGCCAAACACCAAAAAAGCATAGCCGTAGTGAAAAAGATTTGAATGGACCTGTATATCTGGCCCACTACGCAATTGTTGGCCAACAGTGAAACCGATGATTAGCCATAAAAAACTGCTGAAGACCAGACAGAAAAAAGAGGAGAATCGACCAAGGCTAAAGGTAAGTTTATTGATCGGTGTACTGAACAAAATGGCGTCAATATGTGTGTCCCACTCTTTAAACAGCAATTGGCAACCCAAAATAGTCGCTATAAAAATGACCGACAGACTCAATATGCCGATTAAAAACCCAATAGTATAAGGCGAATTCACATAAATACCCTCACCAATTGAAAAATTAAATCGCATGCCTGCAAATAGTCCCATACCTATTAGCATGGATGCCAATAGGTATGCTGAAAAACGCCTAAGATAAGGAGTAATGTCAAAGCGAAAAATAGCGTTCATAAGCGTGCTTCAAAAGTATGTAAATAGGTGAAATAAACATGTTCTAGGGTAGGTTCGGCTAGTTGAAAATCTGTAAGTGGCACCGTTGAAAATACAGTGATATGTAGTTTTTTGGCAATCAATTGCTCGCTAATTATAGTATAACGAGAAGCATAATCTGACAGTGTTGATCGATCAATGGCTTTGGTCCATAGTTTACCGTTAAGTTTAGCAATTAACCGTCCGGGTTCTCCTGTGATCAATACCTCGCCATGTTGCATAATAGCCATTTGAGAACAAAGATGATACACATCCGTCACCAAATGTGTAGAAAGGATGACGACAATCTCTTCGCTGATTTCACCGAGCAAATTGTTCAACCGGTTTCGCTCCTCTGGGTCTAAACCTGCTGTAGGCTCGTCTACAATGATCAGCTTAGGATTTCCTAACAGTGCCTGTGCAATGCCAAAACGCTGTTTCATACCTCCAGAAAATGTATGGACTTCCCGAGCCCCATGAGCGGTTAAATTGACTTTATCGAGCAAAGCGAGTATTTGTGTTTTGCGAGCAGTAACATCATGTACTCCCTTTTAAACGGCAAGATGTTGTAGGAGTTGATACGCGGATAATTTGGGATAAACACCAAAATCTTGCGGCAGATACCCAAGGTTTTGCTTAACATAAGCCGGATCTCGAACGACATCGTGTTGGTTAAAATAAATTGAACCCGAACTTGGTTGCTGCATACCTACAATTGTTTTCATCAAAGATGATTTACCGGCACCATTTGGTCCCAACAGGCCAAACATACCCTGACCAATCTCAAGCGAGACATTGTTTAAAGCCTGTACGCCATTTTTATACGTGAGACAAAGTTGTTGAATGGATAAGTTGTTCATAACAGTTAATTTTTGGACAATAGTATGGCAGGCAATGCAATACATCGCTTTTTTTGCAAATAAACTTTTATTAGTTTATTCCTCCACGTAGGCTAAAATATCCCCCGGTTGGCAATCTAGAATTTTACAGATGGCCTCAAGGGTTTCAAAGCGAATACCTTTTGCTTTACCTGTTTTGAGAATAGATAAGTTGGCTTGTGTGATCCCTAGTAGCTCAGCCAATTCTTTGCTTTGCATTTTGCGCTTGGCAAGCATGACGTCTAAGTTTATAATAATCGGCATGCTATATAATTAAATCTTGTTCGCGTTGTAAATAAAGACCCTGTGTAAAAATACTTGCTAAAAAGTAGCTAAATATACCTAAAATCAAATGTACAGATACCAAAGCCCAGATAACGCTTTCGATTGGTACAAAAAAACTTGCTACGATGGTCGCAACACTTGGTATCCATACATTTAATTGATAAAACCTTTTTAGGTGCAGCACATGTGATGATATAAATAATTTTGCTTGGAAAAACACTTTAAACACATTTGCCGCCAACCAAAAGAAAATCCCATACAACATGATAGGCAATAAAAGGGAAAAGAGCATATACGACCAACTATTTTCCAATAAAAGAAACGCCTTTTGGGAAAAGGGGTAATTAATACGTAGGTATTGATTATTGCTATAACTTGCTATACTCCAACCACTGATTAAGCAGAGAGCACTGTAAATACCAGTGCCTAAATACGCAATAGCCGCTATGCGGGTAACGTAAAAAAGTATCTTGGATATTAATCTCGTTTGATTCATGGTAAAAAAATTATGATGCAATAATAGCGAAAATTATTGTTTTACAATAATTTTTTAAAATAAAACAGTAATTCATAAAGATCACTGTTTTAAACAGGTACCTAAAATGATAAATGCTTAAGCCTGTTTCTGTAATAAGATGAACAATTGTTAACGGTGTAGATCTAGGATATGATCTGCTATAATACTTCTCAGGAAACGCGAAATTACAATCATGCGTGTTATAAATTAGTTAATTGTTTGTAATAAATCTAAATAATATTAGATTTGCTAAGACAACGATCATCCAGATATGGAGACAGGCCAGTGGACATTTCAGAAAATAGCGTCATTTAAACGCCTATTCCAGTTTTATTGGGAAAGAGTGTTTGCACATTGTCTATTTTATTCAAAAGATCTGAATACCTCTAAAGATTTAACACAGAATATTTTTCTCGATTTGTGGGAGAGGGGTAAGGAGTTTCCGGATCAAGAAAGTTTGGAAAAATACCTGTCTCGTTGTGCAAAATACCAAGTACTGAATTACTTTCACTATCAGAACACTACACAAAGATGCCCAATAGAGGATATACCCGAACAACCCGATTATCGGAATAATCCGGAATACCTATTTCAATATAAACAACTCGCCGAAAATCTTGAACGTTTGATTGATTCGCTACGAGAACCATGCCGTACGGTTTTTTGTATGAGTAGAAAACAAAATCTTAGCCATAAAGCCATCTCTAACCAAATGGGCATATCCATTAGTACAGTGGAGTATCACATGAGCAATGCGCTACGTTACCTTCGAAAACAATTAGAAGCCCAACGCTAAACCTTTTTTATTTTTTTTTAACTGATTTACAGTGCCTTGATAAAATCTTTTATTTTTTCACTGGGGTAACGCTTCCTTACTGTTAGATACCATAAATGGATGGAAGATTTGACCTGCCAATGCATGCCCAGCCATGGCTGCGAAAGGTGGATAAAAACCAGGTGAAATGGATAGAATAGATCCCGAGCTATTAAAAAGATATGCGGATGGAAGCTGCACAGATGAGGAACGCGCTATCGTGGAGGAGTGGTTAGATAAGGAGGATAATTTATTTGATCAAGAAGCTGAACCATTGCCGCAATACCAGTTGGATAAACAGAAACGCGCACTATGGAATAGTTTTGTCGAAAAAGCTTTCCTGTACTCTGCAAGATTAAGATGGTGGAGATGGAGTTTGTATGTCAGTCTATTGGTATTGACAGGACTGGCCATACAAAGTATTTTCCACACCATACAGATCTATAAAGCTCCTGTAGTAATGCATACTCAAGAAGTACCACCGGGTAAAAATTTGAAGCTCGTTTTGCCGGATAGCAGTACTGTTTGGCTTGCTGGGGGAAGCACATTGCGTTACCCGGAAACGTTTGCCGACTCTTTGCGTGAATTAAATTTGGTAGATGGAGAAATCTATTTACATGTTGTGCAAAAAAAGAACCAACCCTTCCGGCTTATTACCGATGGGGCGGTCATTCAGGTTTTGGGTACGCGTTTCTATGTAGAAAATCGACAGCATAATACACGTATGCGGATTGCACTTGAAGAGGGCAGCATTCGCTTTAGCCGAGGTACTAGTCGACAACTCCTTCAGCCAGGCGATCAATTGAGCTATTGGAAAGCAGATAGTACGTTCGAGATGCACCGCATTGCTCCAACTGATATTGCTAGATGGAGCAATGGCTTAATCCAATTTAATCATACCGTCTTGCAGGAAGCGCTAGAAAAATTGGAAAACCATTACGGGGTTCGGTTTTTAATAGAGGGAAATCCAAACCTGAAACAACCGATAACAGGCAAATTTGATAACCTTCCGCTATCCCGTGTACTGCATCTTATGGAAGGCGTAACCAACCTGCACTTTAAGCAAGAGGGAAAAACAATAAAAATCAATTAATAAAAAAGAGGTATGACGAAAAAAAATAGGGCTAGCCCTGCCATTGGCTTGTTAAGCAATTCAGTTACATAAAAAGTACCGTCAGCGTGTTCCAGCACGCCGACGGATAAATACATCAATTTTTCAATTCATGATTTAATTAAGAACTTAAAACTAATGAAATTATTTCAACTTCAAAACCCATTATTTGCTTTTGCATTAAGTCTCAGCCTTACCTTATATTCCTTTACTTACACATTAGCACAGGATCAACCAACACAACGCATTGTTTTAAAAGCGAATACAGCTTCTGTTGAAGAGTTAATTGCAGCATTAGCGAAACAAGCGGGTTTGAATGTTGTGTATAGTGATATTTCCAGTGAATTACCGAAAAGTGAATATCGGATCCAAGGAAACGAATGTGCGGCAATTGTTACAACGAATGTCAGACCAAACTAACCTTAAGATAAGTCTGACCGGTCGTGATGTAATGCTTAAATTAGTACAGAAAGGTACTGTGCAAGGGGCCGTACACGATAAAAACGGGGAGCCGATTGCCTATGTGAGCATTGCCATACGTGGAAAACAACATACACAAACCGATCAGCAGGGGCGATATTTATTGAAGAATGTTGAAGAAGGAACGCATACAATAACGGCCAGCTATATTGGATTAAAAACACAGCAAGGGGTTGTAAAAGTTGTCAATAATGAGGTTGTGACGCTAGATTTTACCTTTGACGAAGAGTCGCTGGCATTAGAAGAGACGGAAGTTTTTGGCGTACGGAATCAACAACCTGAAAAATTGGATGACATTACCCGTTTGCCATTAAAACCGTCTGATCAAATTCAGAGCATATCCATCATTTCTGATAAATTGATTCACCAACAGGGAACACTGACCGTTAGGGATGCCGTACAGAATGTACCGGGTGTCTATACCTTTTCTACCTATGCTAACACGAAGGAGAGTATCGCTTCACGTGGATTCCGGGGTATACCAACGCTCAAGAATGGTGTACGGGTTTATGAAGATGGTTTAGGACAAGGATTCATAACAGACATGGAAGGGGTGGAGAGTATACAGGTATTGAAAGGTTCAAATGCAATTACACAAGGCCTATCAGCCGATGTGGGTAATTCTGGTGGTGTGGTAAATATCGTTACGAAAACACCTAAGTTCGAAAATAGTGGATATGTATCCATGCGGGTAGGTAGTTGGGGCTTGGTAAGGCCTGCTTTTGATGTACAGGGCTTGTTGAGCGAGGATAAAAAGGTTGGTTTCCGTATGAATGGTGCGTACGAACGTCGTGATAGCTATCGCGCATTGGTTAGTGGTGAGAAAATATATGTGAACCCCTCACTGGCTTGGCGCCCTGATGAAAAGACGAAGCTCATTTTGGAAATGGATTACCTGAATGATAGTCGTACGCCGGATGCGGGCACAGTAAACTTGGGAGACTTGGGAACTGACGCGATTTATAATTTACCATACAATCAGTATCTAGGTTTTGAAAATGATCGTTATACGACTAAGAACCTGACGTATGCCTTGCGGTTTAACAGGGAACTTACGGATCAGTTAAATCTGAGGGTAGCCTATTTTGGCTCTACGCTGCGCACCAATAGTCAAAGTGTAAATTTGGGAACATTGCGTGATACGGCAGTGAATATCCGCACCCGCAACATTATAGGCTCCACAGTAGAAAATAATAATACCGCACTTCAAATCGACTTGGTGGGCACGGAAATAGAGACTGGGCCTTTCAAACATACGTTTCAGGTAGGCGTAGATTATAAAACCGCGCTCATCAAAACCTATCTGCCAGAAAACAATATGCTGCGCATCGACACCGTGGATGTTTACCAACCCTTGACCAACACGTTGCCGGTAAGTGCACGGTTTAATTGGAATGGGACACCTGTATCGGATGTCCATATCAATTCCTACGGTTTAATGGCGCAAGATGTAGTGACAATCGGCGCTTATGTAAAAGCAATTATGGGTTTACGCTATAGCACGTCAGAGACAGAGAGCAACGGTAACTACGGCACAACCCGAGGGAATGCCTGGAATCCACAACTTGGTGTGATCGTTTCGCCCATGGAGGGCTTCAATGTGTTTGGGTCTTATACCAGCAATACCAATATCAATGCGGCAGGAATCATTGACCGCGAAGGTAAACCACTTGGCCGTTCGCGTTATGATCAGTTTGAAGTAGGGACAAAAACGGAATGGTTTGATAATAGGCTTCGTTTCAACCTAACGCTTTATAAAATTAATAACCGAAACCTGCCGATGCGTATCTATGAAGGTAATATTCCGACACCTTTCTATGAAAAAGGAGGGAATGACGAGCGTAAAGGTTTGGAAGCAGAGCTCACAGGTAGGCTATTACCGCAATTGGATATTATTGCTGGTTATGCTTATATCGATGCTAAATACAAGGACCATACTTCCTATTACTACAATTCGGCTCCGCTAAATACACCTAAACACACATATAACCTATACCTTAATTATCGTGTTGATAGAGGAACACTGGAGGGACTTTCAGTAGGGGCAGGTATCTATTATCTAGGGAAGCGGCCGATAAGCGATTGGTCGAGAGTGGTTGACGAGCAGCATGGTATCCAGCCTGGACAAAAACCTTTTGATATGAAGAGTATCACAACGGTTAATGCACAAGCAGGTTATTTATTTAACCAGCGGTGGGATCTACGTGTTTTTGTAAACAATATATTCGACGAAATTGGTTACAATGCTTACCGCAGTTTATATATTAACCAAACGGATCCACGAAATGTGTCGGCTATCCTTACCTACCATTTTTAGTTCAGCCTATGCAGATCATCAAAACAATACACCTGTGGCTCGGAATTGCTTCCGGGCTAGTGGTGTTTCTCGTTAGTATCACCGGGGCCCTTTTGGTATTTGAGGAAGATATAACGTTGTGGGGGCACAAATATGCTTTCATTCCACAGGAAGAAAAGGCTTTTATGACACCAACTGCTTTACTGCAAAAAGCAGAAAGTAGCGCTCCAAAAGGGATGAAGGTTGCCAGTATTTGGTATGGAACAAAGGTACGAAGCGCCCGCATAAGTTTTCGGGCAAATCAGGGGTCTGCTCATGCGGATGTATACCTGAACCCCTATAATGCCGAGGTACTGAATGTTGATGTAGAAGAGGATGACCATCACGAGGAGAATTTTTTCCATTTCATGGAAGACGGACATGTGCGTTTGTGGCTTCCCGAATCGATAGGCAAACCGTTGGTTGGCTACGGTACGCTTGCTTTTATCGTGACATTAATTACCGGATTGATTTGGTGGTATCCAGCGAAATGGAATCGCGGAACGGTAAAGAAATCATTCTTGATCAAATGGAAGGCAAGATTTAAGCGATTAACGATTGATCTACATAATGTACCTGGTTTTTATTCGTTTCTTATTGCTATTTTGTTAGCCATTACGGGATTATATTTTAGTTTTCCATGGGTGGGTAAGGCTTCTTATTGGATGTTCTCCGGAGGAAAAGAACAGGTACAAGTTCAGTTTCCTACTTCTGATACAAGCAGTACTGCCATATTAGATAGGAGCGAGCTATTGGATAGGATTTGGAAGGCACAGGGGGGCGGCATGAACCGGAATTGGAAACAGCTTTTTATAAGCTTTCCGATAGGACCGACAGCTACCTGGGTGGTAGCAGCAAATAAGTATAGCGTAAGTTCACACGCGACTGACCTGCATTTTTATGATCAGTATTCGGGCCGCGAATTACATAAACAGGACAAAACCACTGGGGAAATACTGAAAAGCGATTTATCTTATCGCATTTTGCTTTATAATTACAATATCCATTTAGGGCGTATTGGTGGAGTGTTTACCAAATGGTTGGCTTTCGTCATTTGCTTAATATGTGCTTCTCTACCAGTTACTGGTGTGCTCATCTGGTATAACCGGAAATGGAAGCGCCTTGGTTAATTTATTGTATATTTGCCATATTTCGTAAGTCGAAAACAGTCTTTTTAGACAAAATAACTAGTCTGCTTTAACAAATAAATGGCAAAACGAATAAAGGCAATTAAATGTCCGCATTGTGGTAGTATTGAGAACACCCAGTTAAAGGACGATTATTACCGCTGTAATAGTTGTGGTACCGAGTATTTTCTAGATAATGACGATGTAAACATCAATTATACCTATCGTTACGAGCACGGCCAAAGGTTAGCACCCGAAACAAAAAAGCTCATTAAAACGATTTCGATAATTATTGGTGGACTATTTTTATTTTTTGTGATCATCAACATAGTAGGCGCATTGGTTGGTAGCCGTTCCAACAGTAAACCAATAGAAACGAATGTGAGCACATCGTATGCACCAACGGTTCCTAAGGTACCGGAAAAGAAGTATTACTGGTATAGTAAATCAGATTATTTTTTTGAAGATGCTAACCATAAATTGGTCTATGTACTGGTGGGGGTTAGACGATTGCTTGGAGGTGCATCAGATGATGGTAACGTTTTAGCCATTTTCTATGATGTGCAAAACAAAAATAAGGAATTGGCCAAGAGCGAGTTACCCCTAAAATCTGAAAGCCTCAATACCCGCTTCCGCGAATTTGAAAATGGTGATTTATATTTCATTGTCGACAATAAACGCCTATTCAAAATAAATCGAAACGATAAATTGATTACCGAAATAACGGCAGAAAAACTAGGCGAGGTGCCTGAATTGCATGTGGGCTTTGCGAAGATAGAATTTGCGTACGAAAGTGAGGGAGACGGATTCCGCATATTAACGAACGAGGGTAAGCAAGTGTTTTATTATCCTATAACGGGTAAGGTTTATGACAAGGATGCTTTGTATCGTGCTCAAGGCGAAAGAGCTAGTATTCCAAAAGATACGCCGATCCGTACGGCGTTTAAATTTTCGGATGAAAGCTTTGAATATCCTGATGAAAAACTTCAATTAATCCAATACCGGTATCGGTCTCCCATGGGTTATCCAAAAAATGAGCCCCATTTCCGTTGGTCAAAAGATTTTGGCGGTTCAGGGATTTTTACAGAACGCGACCCTTACAAAAAGGTATTGATTAATTCATTTCAGCAGAAAAGAGCAAGGATTATCGATTTTAAGGATTTTACACCTGGCCGCCTTTATTTTAGTGCGTCAGTATTAGATTTCAACGATAAGTATGTGTTGATTTCTTTTAAACCTACACCTGCAGAAGATGAAACCTGTTCGGTGCAATTATTGGATGCTAAAACGGCAGCCATTATATGGACATATGCTACCGATAAAAAATATGTTTCGGCAGGCCATATCATGACCGACGGATATCGAATAGACAATGAACTGTTAGGCGCTGATGGTAAAGTCAAACAAACGCTTACTATACCGGATTAAAAAATAGATTTATGAGTATATTCAATGTTTTCAATAATCAGTTGGCTCAAGTAATACAATGGGAGCAGCAAGCCCCTGAGCTATTATGGTATCGATTTCCCTCCTCTAGGAATGAAGTAAAAAATGCCAGCAAATTAATTGTAGCACCAGGCCAAGGCTGCGTTCTGGTTTACGAAGGGAAAGTAGCAGAT
This sequence comes from Olivibacter ginsenosidimutans, assembly GCF_039542865.1. Taxonomy (NCBI): domain Bacteria; kingdom Pseudomonadati; phylum Bacteroidota; class Sphingobacteriia; order Sphingobacteriales; family Sphingobacteriaceae; genus Olivibacter; species Olivibacter ginsenosidimutans. Next base: position 44,668 of record NZ_BAABIQ010000002.1, read on the forward strand.
GTGATTGAAGAGGAAGGCATATTTAATTTGAAAACGGATAACCATCCATTTATCACCACATTGTTGAACATCCGCAAGAACTTTGAAAGTGAACACAAATTATTTGTCTATTTTTTCCGTAAAGCGGATGTATTGAATCAGGCTTGGGGAACAGCAACGCCGGTAAAATATGTGGATGGCACATATGGTATCCCCATCAGCATGGGAGCTAATGGAAATTTTTCCTACCGCATTAGCGATGTGTCGAAACTGTTTAAGCAAGTGATCGGAAATAAGCCATCGTTTACCACAGTAGAGATGAAAGCCATTATCAGTAACCGCATCCAAGAGGCTATAGCGGCTTATCTAGCATCTAAAAGCTATTCCTTTCAGGAAATTGATGCACAGTTAGCTAACATGGCGAAGGATATTCAGCAGCAGCTAGACAAGGAATTTCTAGCGCTTGGCTTGAATCTTTTGGATTTGAAAATTAGCGGAACGCAGTTTGACGAAAAGACACAGTCCCGTATTGCTCGTGTAGCAGATGTAACAACAGATGTTTTTGCCGCTAAGCAAGCTGGATTGGATTATGTTGATCTGGAAAAATTACGGGCTCTGCGGGATGCCGCACGCAATGAGGGTGGGCTGGCTGGTGCTGGTTTGCAATTGGGAGCTGGTTTGGAGTTAGGCAAAAAATTTCAGGAAGAAAAGGAAGCGCTACTCAATAAAGATGGTGCAGACGTAGTCGAAAAATTACGTAAATTGCAATTGCTACATGCAGAAGGTATTATCACTGAGGAGGAGTTTCAGGCAAAGAAAAAGGAACTATTAGCTAATCTTTAAATAAACACGCCATGAAGAAGGTAATTGGCATTATAGCGGTTTTCATTGTACTTGTTATATTGGCTTATATTGTTTTACAAGTTATTTGGGGTATTGACGTAGTGCGGGCGGAGACCATTACCAAGTCAATAACTTCCTTGTGCGTATTGGCTATTGGAGCTTTTTTATTAACCTTAATCTTAGCTTTCTTCTTTCGAAAAGAAGATAGAGGATATCATCAAACAACAGACGGTGTTGCCCAACGAAAATTGGATAACCAAAAGTGAGTACCGTTGTACTATGACGACGATTTTACCTGCTCCTTATTTTTCTGCTGCTCAAGGTTCCAGTTTCTGCGCAATATGGCATTCAGGATATCCCCAGTCCAAAACAAAAAGGGCAAGACTATTTTGTCAGCAACCCAGACGGTATCTTAAGTGGAGATGTCGTTACAACCTTAGATTCGATTGCCAAGAATATTGAGCAGCAAACCAGTGCTGAAGTTGCGATCGCGGTAGCAAGCGATTTTAAAGGAGAGGATGACTTCGAATTTGCACTTGAACTTTTTAATACCTGGGGCCTAGGAAAGAAGACAAATGATAATGGTCTACTTTTATTTGTGGCTAAAGATAGACGAGCATACCAGAGGGAGTAGTAGCGGAAGTTTCGGCGGCGGCAGTAGTGGCGGTGGTGGTGCTGGCGGCCGATGGTAGTTTGTTTTACTCCTGTTCCAAGGAAGGCATCATCAAAGCGAGCAGCCAAATGAATTAATTATTTTGATATTGCTTTTCGATACTACCGCTTCTGTTAGATATCTAATTTTCCCTCAATGCTATCATCAATGGTTTTACCTAGTACAGCACCAATAGACTGTTTGACAAAAGCAACAGCATCGCCATGTTTATTATCCCAGTAATAGGCTTCTGTCGGCTCTACTTTAATTATCGTAATACGTGGATCGTCAACGCCTTCGGTAAACCATGTTTTTGCCAAAGGTGTCCAAAGTTCTTTTATCTTTTCTTTATCCTCCTGTATACTTGCAAGGCCATAGATATTTAGGAAGTCGGCATAATGAGAACCTTGAAACAAGAGGTGCACAAAAGGGTCATCACTTAACTCTTGATTTTTGTGGCTATCGCTTGCACTTAAAAACCACAAATTACCTTCATCATCTACTTGTTGGACAGCCATTGGCCTAATAGATAGTGGTACACCTACCTTATTTAGATCGGTGCAAAAAAAACAAGCTTCTGCAACACGTACTAATTCTTTCACCTTATTAATTGCTTCTTCTCCGTGTAGGTCCTGATGGTGTTCATTTGAATGATCCATAATATCTTTTTTAATAGTATAACAATATTCACGTGTTTTTGTGCGCCACTAAGGCCAAGATGTTTCTGTCATGGGCAATACCATAACTTCGGGTATCACCGTTTCATCCGGCTGTAGAAGTACATACTTGACGGTATCGGCAACATTTTTAGGATCCTGCAATAAGTTCGTATCAATATCTGGAAAGCGATCCAATAAAAATGGAGTTTTCATCCCACCAGCAATGACCGCGGTTACTTTAATGTTTTCTTGGCGTCCTTCAACATGTAAAGCGTGACTTAGTCCTAACAATCCCCACTTACTGGCGTGGTAAGGTGATGCATTGGCCCATGCGCGTTTACTTGCCGTAGAAACAATATTGACGATATGGCCACTTTTGTTCTCTTTTAAATATGGAAAGACAGTTTTTGAAACCAAGAATGGGCCACGCAAATTTACGCTCATCACGCGGTCCCACTCATCGAGACTCAACTCATCTACAGCCTTGGTATAATCAACACCTGCATTATTAATGACAACATCTAGCTTACCAAATTGTTGAATAACTTGTTCAATAACATGCCGTACACTTTCTTCGTTACTTACATCCATTACATAGCTTTTAGCGGTATAGCCGCTAGCTAAAATACTTTTTTCGGTTTGCTCTAAGCCTTTTACCTGTATATCAGTTAAAATAGTTATTGCCCCTGCTTCGGAAAGTGTTTTACAGATAGCGGCGCCCAAACCTTGCCCAGCGCCGGTTATTACTACAACTTTATCTTTTAATGTATCCATAGGTATAATTTTATGTGTGTTTACGATAGAGATAAGCTTTGTTGGGAAGTATTTCCTGCTGTCTCCTGCTGAAAGGTCTCCAACCAATCGGCCACAAAGCGTTGGATGTTGAACTGTCGTTCGGCAGCAGCTTTGGCCCCTTGACTAAGTTTTTGGCTATGGGATAAATCGTTCAGCAAAAGTTTCATTTTATAAATAAGGTCATCTACATTCGTATGAATATAACCTGAAACCCCGTTTTCTATGGCAACGGCCATCTCCGTTGTTGCTAAACCGACAATGGGCATCCCTGCAAGCATAGCCTCACAAACGGCTAAGCCCATGCTGGTGTAACGGATCGGATTGAAGAAGAAACGATATTGCGTTAAAAATGCTGGAAGCTCGGGGAGAGGAATTTCGCCTAAACCACCCACTTCTTTGGAGTTCATACCCACTAGATCAAGTGGAATCTTTTGACGTACTTCCTGAAAAATGTCGAGACCAAGCCGTCGCCTCCGTTTAGCGATGTTGTTGATTACCACAATGCCACGTGCTTTAGTACCTGTATACGATATTTTTTCGGGTAAGATTACGCCATGTTCAATGACCCTTGTTGGTGTACGGTTATTGTTCCACATTAAACGGTTAAAATGGGTGACATGCACCAATAGCATATTTGGATCATCAACCGGATGGCGGGTATCGGTGGGTACCTCACGGGGAGGATCATGCTCCAGATATATTTTTGGTAATTCCCGCTGCTTTTCGGTTAAAATTTCATATTGGTCTATTAAATAGTTCTTATGCGATTGGAAAAGTATACAATCGAAAGCGATATTTTTAATCTCATCTATCGATACTTCGATAACATTATCTCCCCACGGAAAGGTACCTCCTCGACCATTGTAACCTTCAGATGGGTCTGTTTTCACCGGCAAATAAAAGATACAAGGCGTCTGAGTGAGGTAATATAGGTAGCTACCATGGATATGCCACGTCAATATCCTAAGTGGTTTTGTGGTGTCTAGTTGCATGTTTTGTCTCCTTTATTATTTATCGCTAGTACAGGTCCCCATTAATTCGGCTACAGCCAATACATGTCCATCCATCTGTTGCAATACCTCTTCCGGTTCAGAAGCGGGAGGTAGCGCTAACAGCGTATCGACAGCATATAAACGGAACCGATAATGATGGGTACCTTTGAAATATTTAGGGCAGGGACCTTCGTAACCAAAAGTGTGGTTATTACATAATCCCTCAACACCTCCCTGGGGTACTTGCCCTTCCTGAATACTTGTTGTACTGGCTGGGATATTGAATACATGCCAATGTCGCCAAGGTATAGGTTCGGCATCGACATCTTCTATCAATAAAACGAAACTTTGGGTTTGCTCAGGAACGGACTCTATATGTAAATGTGGACTGATATTTTGCCCCAAACACGTGTACTTGATTGGGATTTCTTCTTGTTGTTCAAAAATGCTTCTCAATTTCATCCTTTTATTTTTTTAATGGCTGATAAGCGTTCGGGTAAATAATGATTCGTTTATCTTTATTTCACTACCGATACTTCTACACACCAAGCGTTTTTTCCGATTGGTCAATTGGATTATCTTATCTTACTTCTATACCAAACCCTTGCCAAAATCTGCTGTTATAACTAAACAATAAAATATTAGGCTATTTACCAGCATCAGCAACGAGACGATAACGCATATGAAAATTTATCCCGAACAGCATAAAAAATGGACAATTCATAATTTTCCCTTTCCGGAACAGGAGCTTGACCCAGCCGTGAAAGAAAAAGCCGTAGCAATTGCGAATCAATTATATCATGAGGGTGAACCTGAAGGGGAAAAGCTTTTCAAAAAAGCAATCAACGGCGCTAAAGAATGGTTTCTGGAGATGGAGGGATAATGAAGCCTATCAATAACCAAAAATCAATATATAGTGCTTTGATTGCCAATATATTGATTGCTATAACGAAATTCATCGCCGGCTTTTTCACCAACAGTTCATCGATGATTTCAGAAGGTATCCATTCGACTGTTGATACGAGCAATCAACTACTTATTTTATATGGAATCAAACAGAGCAAGAAAAAAGCAGATCGCCATCATCCATTTGGCTATGGTAAGGAGCTGTACTTTTGGTCCTTTATCGTATCTATCCTCATTTTTTCCCTTGGTGGAGCTTTATCAATCTATCAAGGCGTAACCCATATCATTCATCCACTGCATATGGGCAATCCACTATGGAATTATGTGGTATTGCTATTGTCACTCATTTTTGAAGGCAGCTCGCTGATTATCGCTGCCAAAGAATTCAATAAAACCCGTGGTGAGATGAGTTGGTGGAATGCCATCGTGAATAGTAAAGATCCAACAAGCTTCCTAGTGGTTTTTGAAGATGGGGCCGCAGTATTGGGTTTACTCATTGTCATGCTATTAATGGGCTTAAGCCATATCTTGAATATACCTGAATTGGACGGTCTAGCGTCCGTACTCGTTGGATTATTGCTTGTTGGTGCTTCCTTCATTCTGGCCCGAGAAAGCAGGAGTTTATTGATGGGAGAAGGAATAGCCATTGAAACACAAAAGAAAATAAGTCAGCTAGTACTAAAGGACAACGCAGCATTAGCCGTAAAGAATATGTTATCCACCTACCAATCACCCAATGAGGTGATTTTAATGCTGGTCGTAGATTTTGAAGACAATCTGGATACGGAAGAAATCACTGCAGCTATTGATCGGATTACGGCAAGCATCAAGTCTACTTTTCCTTTGGTGCGCTTTGTTTTTATCCAGCCCAGTTAAGTACTGGCCAAGGCCAAGCATATATAGCATACCTTGAGTTTTGCTATCGCATAGCTATTGTGTGTTCCTACGTGTTTTGTATCTACCCAACAGCAATTAACGATAAGTTAAAAGATAGACAAATAGTAGCACGGGTAAGTTGTTTAATAAATAAGGAAAACTTGACAACGACAAAACCAAGTCCCATAAAGGTTAAGCTGGTTCTGATCCACGCAAGGAATGTGCGCTCATTAGCCAAGTGATCATTGGGTATTATCTTACGGTCTTGATTGTCGTACATGTTATGAATATTTTTGTTGTTTAACATATAGTTCATCTACAATAACGATAACAACAATTAAAAGTGGTGTTGCCAAAATAATACCCAGAGCACCAGTTAAGGTTCCGAATAACACCTGACTAATAATGATCAGTGCTGGTGGAATTTTGATCATGACATTCTGGATCATGGGAGTGACGATATTACTTTCAATAGCTTGAATAGCGATATATAATAAGGCAATCAATAAGGCCGTATTTGCACTTTCGGTAAAGCCAATTAAAACAGCAGGTAACATAGCGATAAGCGGACCGAAATTAGGAATAAAGTTGAGTAAACCGGCTAAAAATGCCAAAGCCAAACTCATGGGAACCCCAATGATGGTAAGACCAATAAAAGATAGGGCGGCAATAAAAAACATGGCAATAAGCATTCCTTTTAACCAACCTTTTAACGTAAAATCAAGTCGCCTTAATACATTCCGCGCGCGTTCCTTTCCTTTAGAAGGAATTAATTTGATAATGCCTTCGCGATATAAACCTGGGTTGACGGTAAAGAATATACCAATGAATAAAACAATGTATATATCACCAACTACCCCAAAGCTGGTTCTGAAAATCTCCTGAAATGATCCCATCATTTTATCGCCACTTCCATCGGTTAAATAATGGAGTAACTTGCGGCCTATATCTGTTCTACCCAGACGGTTTTCTACACTGGCTAAAATCTTAGGCATATCTTGGGTAAGCTCACCTACCTGAAGTGAAATTTTAGCCCCTAAAAACCAGAAAAGTGCTCCGATGAGCAGGAGCGTGAGTATGACGCCTACCAGCAGGCACCATCGATGGCCGATTTTAATTTTCCGCTCTAGCAAATTGGCTAAACCATGAAAATAAACCGCCAATAATGCACCAGCAAATACCATGAGTAGTACATTAAAAGCGGCTTTAAGGATAAATATGATGATGACCAATAGCGTAATAACGCCTACGGTAATCCATACTTTCTTCGTGAATAAACTAATGTCTTCTTTTTCTGGAAGCGGTTCTTGATTTGCCATCGTGGAAACTTGTTGTATATAATATAGCGAAATAACGTTCCAATTGTTTGATGGCGCAATTATTTGAATCTACGCCTGATTGGCTAGCGTTTTTGTGATGGTTCTACTAATTTGCTCAATTGTCTGGCCAATAATGGAATCTTCCGATCCTGTGAAATGTTCGACACAGCAAGAAATTTGATCTTTTTGTGCAATACAGAAAAAGATCGTTCCAACAGGTTTTTCTTCACTTTCGCTTCCCCCAGGACGCGTTAACCCTGTTACAGCAACATAGATATCTGCAAGCATCACTTTCTTCAATCCGATAACCATTTCACGTGTTACTTCCGTGGATTCAGGTGTATGCGTTTCAATCGTTTCCTTTGCCACTCCTAATAAATCTTCCTTCAAGCAGGCATCATAACATACAATTCCTCCTTTTAAGAAGTTTCCAGCTTCGGGTAACTTGGAGAAAGCCGCTGCTAAGCTACCTCCCGTTGCACTTTCTGCAAAAGCAATCGTTAATTGATGATCTAGTAATAATTTTCCACACTGCTCAATGGCAGCAGAATCCGTATCTATCATAGGTAATTTATTTGTTAGATTAACCAAATGACTTCCATTTTGTTCTGATGGCCGTAAAATTTTAGTATAGAGCAAATGACGGTATATATATTTATTCGGAAAACTTACCATTATTGAGTAAAACCTACAAAATGATAAAATTTAGGACACTATTAAAATACTGCCAAAAAATTAAAATAATCAAAAACATCCTTAATAGGACTGATTGCACAAATTTTAGTCAAAAGCATTGGTGTGCACTTAGATTAAAAGATAACAAAACAATACGACCAATGCTTCATGGGTCAAGCCTAATTAAACAAAATGCTATTATTCATGTTCTTATTATAATTGCATTTCCTAAAAGGAAACTGCCTAACAAACGTGCTTAATTAGATAAACTCCTACCATGGAAACCATAGCAGATAAATATTGCTTGTTAGTCAACAGTATGACCCAAGGCTTTTGTATTATTGAAGTCTTATGGCAGGATGATAAGGCTGTTGATTATCGGTTTCTAGAAATTAATAAAGCTTTTGAAAGACAGACAGGTATCGAAAATGCCATTGGTAAAACGATGCGGCAAATTGAACCTTTTCATGAGGATCATTGGTTTGAACTTTATGGAGAGGTTGCCAAAACGGGTAAAAGTGTGCAAACGGAAGCAGTGGCAGCACAATTGCACCGGTGGTATGAAGTCAACGCTTTCCCCATAGCGGGAGAAAAAAACCTAGTAGCCATTCTTTTTAATGACATTTCTGAACGAAAAATTGGGGAACAGTTATCGAAAGAATTTACGATCCAATTAGAGTATCAAGTGGCCGAACGAACGCTTGCTTTACAAGAAAGTCGAGAACTCCTAAAAACTACGCTTGATAGTGCTAACCATCTTACGGAAGTGTTGCAAGCTGTTCGGAATGAACAACACGAAATAGTGGATTTTCGTTGGATTTTTATCAATAGACTGGCCGAACGCATGTTGGGTAAAGTAATCGGAAGATATTTGCGAAAAGTTAACGACAACTCCATTGATTTTGATCGTTATGTATGGGTAACCGAAACGGGAAACAGTGTTATGTTTGAGCAATTGTTAACCATCGATAATGCGCAACGTTGGTACGATATTAACTTGGTAAAACTAAATGATGGTATTGTTGTGAAAGGTATTGACATAACAGAACGTAAAGAGGCTGAATTAAATTTAAAGCAAAATAATCAGTTGCTCCAATCTATATTTGATACTAGTTTAATAGGTATGGCTGTGCTGGAAGCTATACGAGACAAACAAAAAAACCGTATTATTGATTTCAAAATCAAAGTCGTCAATAAGAAATTAGAAGATGAAACCCAACGTACCGATCTCATTGGAAAAAATTATTTAAAAGAATATCCGTTTGTAAAACAAGCCGGTTTATTCGACGTGATGTTACGGGTGATGAAGACAGGTAAAGCTGAACAATTGGAATACCACGTTAATGACGGGAAATGGGATGCTTGGTTCACCTTCATGTTCGTGAAAATGGATGATGGTTTGGTAGTAACCAATCTAGATATTACACAACGTAAACTGGCCGAAAAAAAGATCAGAGAAGATGACGAGCGTTTAAAAGAACTTGAAAAGCGCCAACGTCAAGAGCTTTTTATGGCAACCTTGAAAACACAGGAGGAGGAACGTACACGTATTGCTGAAAATCTGCATAATGGTTTAGGGCAATTATTATATAGTGTAAAATTGAGTCTAGACCAATTGAAGGTCGGTACAAATAATCGCTCCAATCAAGCCATCTTACAAGCTGAACGTTTACTTATTGATGCCATACGGGAAAGCAGGAGAATATCTCATGAACTAATGCCTACTATTTTGGAAGATTTTGGTCTTCAGACTGCCATACAGGATATTTGTGATCAGTTCAATAAGACGATACATTTCAACTGCCATTTTATAGGCGATGAAGAAAAGTTGGATAAATACACCAAAATTGCCATATACCGAATGGTACAAGAACTCATCATGAATATTATTAAGCATGCTCATGCAGATGAGGCATCAGTTGCTATTGAACTAAGCAGGGCTTATGTAGACATTACCATAAAAGATAATGGAAAAGGGTTTAAGTCAGAAACCACTAAAAAAAAGGAGAAAGGAATTGGTATTAATACCATACAAAATAAAATCAAACTACTAAATGGTACCTTTGAAATTGCTACAGCAAAAAATAAGGGTACACAAATTTATATACGCTTTCCGAATAAGGATGTCACGGAAAGTATTGAGCTACATAAATAAAAAATACACAATAAGTAAGACGATCACCACCATCAAAATTACCCAATTCATCACATTACTAGCCCCTTTATCGTTTTTTTCTTCTATAGCTACTTTTGGCGGTCCAGGGTTTTCCTCATGAGCTGCATAATCTGTTTCTACTGTTGTTTTTGTGCTATTTTTTCTATTATCCTCTTCCATGTTAATTTTTTCGTTTTGTGTTCTCCTATAATAACAGGATAACACCAGAACTGTTTAGATTTCTTTGTTTAGATTTTTTTTTCAAAAGAATAAAAGATGGAATGGTTTTTAGGCTGTCCAAAATTAAAGATATGCTGTGCAGATTTTAATAAGTCGTTCGGACACTAAAAGAAGTAACGCTAGTCTTAATCTACTTTTTCATTTTGGCAAAGCTATTGCCCTTTTTAATAGCGGATAAAAGTTCCGTCTATGCCGCAAACATGTTCTTGATTTAATTCAGATGAATAGCGCTGCATAAAAATGAATGGTTGAATAGTTAAATGATTTTGTTATGGCTTTAGTGAAAGTAATTGAAGTAATCGCCTCGTCAGAACTCAGTTTTGATGATGCCGTAAAAAATGCAGTAAAAGAAGTTTGTACCACCATTAATCATGTTGATTCGGTATTCGTAAAAGATTTTAAGGTCCATCTACAGGATGGCGAAATAAAAAGCTATGGTGCTATTTGTAAAGTTTCCTTCCGGATAGATCGGGAACTTCAACAGCAAGCATAAGAAGAAAATGGGGTAGAGGGTATTGATTTCATAAATAAAAACGGAATTAGGAGGGTTTACGATAACGAACAATTATGAAAAAATGGGTAACGGAAATTATAGCAATGGATCCGGATACAAATGAATTAAAGAAGTGGTTAGGACCATATATCACAGCACCAACTTGGCAAGATGCTGAAATTTATTGCCAAGAAAATGGTCTGGGATATTGTAAAATTAGCGGACAGCTAATTAGTGAATTCCTTGCTTACCGAACAGAAGGGAAGCAGACTGGGCTCGAAAAATTGATTTCGATTGTTTAAATTAAGGTGAGTCGAAATGGTATGAACCACCTAAATTAAATTTCTAGAGAAACAAAAAAAACGCTAATTTGTTTAGTTAATAGATGCCTATGAACAAGGAACGGTATGGCAACAATTAGTCGAAACGATCTTTTAAAACTCGGCTTTGAAGACGAGGGTGGACCGGTAATCAACGATTATCAACAGTATATCGTATTGCGCTATTATATTCATAAAGACCGACCTTGGATTAGAATCGAAGAGCATTATCCAAAACAATATTTGGATCACATGGATAAGAGACATATTGTTTCTACTGTGATTAATTATGGAACTAAAGATGGAGAAATCGTTTACTCAAGTGAAGAAGTAAAACGTTACCTATTGCATCACCGAGGGCTACCGAATCGCTCCCATTAACCGAACATAAAAATACATAGACATAGGGGTATTACAAATGTCGATTGTCATACATTAAAATAAAATGTATGATGAAATCGACTTTTTGCTTACTACTTCACTTACTCCTCTTTTTATCACTAAGTGCACAACATCGATTCACCATTAGTGGTACCGTAAAATCTGCCAGCAAAGGAGAAACAGTTATCGGGGCCACGGTGAGCATTGGTGCATATCAAACAAAAACCAATGATTATGGCTTTTATTCACTCACCTTACCGCCTGGAAATTATACCTTAACCGTTAGCAATGTAGCCTTTGCTACCTATGATCAATCCGTCACGTTGAATGCTAATAAGACCTTAAATATCGACCTCATGGACGAAGCACAGGCACTGGACGAGGTAGTGATTTCATCCAACAGGGGGCGTAGTTTAAAAAGCCCACAAATGGGTATGGAACAATTAACACCCAAAGAGATTAAAAATGTTCCTGTATTGATGGGTGAAAAAGATGTCGTGAAGGTCTTGCAACTATTACCTGGGATCAAATCGGCCGGTGATGGAAATAGCGGAATGTATGTACGGGGCGGCGGTGCCGATCAAAATTTAATATTACTCGACGAAGCAACTGTTTATAACGCCTCTCATTTATTAGGATTCTTTTCCACCTTCAACGCTGATGCATTGAAAGATGTAGCCGTCTATAAATCGGGGATGCCGGCACAATACGGGGGTCGCTTATCTTCTGTTTTGGATATTAAAATGAACGATGGAAATAATCAGGATTTTAATGTAAGTGGCGGACTTGGTTTAATTTCGGCGAAATTAAATGTGGAGGGACCAGTGCAAAGAGACCAATCGTCATTTCTTATTTCCGGAAGAAGAACCTATGCCGATATGTTTCTAAAGCTTTCCAACGATTCGTCTATTAACAATAACCAGCTCTATTTTTATGATCTGAATGCGAAATTAAATTATCAGCTGGGAGAAAAAGATCGTTTATATTTTTCTGGATACTTAGGCAAAGATCATTTAGGCTTCGGTGACCTATTTGGTTTAGATTGGGGAAATAAAACAGCTACGGTACGTTGGAATCATCTTTTTAATAGTAGACTGTTCTCCAATACATCCTTGATTTACAGCAATTATGACTATAAGATCTCCATTAATAGTGGAACGAATAATTTTGATATTTTCTCCAATATTCAGGATTATAACCTGAAACAAGAATTTCAATGGTTTCCAAATAGTAGAAATCAAGTCCGTTTTGGTCTGAACTCGGCGTATCATGCCTTAAGGCCTGGTGAGGTCACTGGCAAAGGCGAGAACTCGTCGATTAATGATGTGTTTTTACAAAAAAGATATTCTTGGGAAAACGGTCTGTATGCCAGTAATACTTGGAATGCTTCAGATAAACTTAACTTAACTTATGGACTACGTCTAAGTACGTTTAGCATATTAGGTGCAGGTGATTTTTATAACCTTGATCAAGAGGGAAAAGTTGTGGATACTATGCGTTATAAGAAAGGAGAATTTGTAAAAACGTACCTCAACCTAGAACCGAGACTAGCGCTAAGCTACCCGTTAAATAACTTGTCGTCGGTAAAAGCATCGTACGTACGCAATACCCAGTACTTACATCTCATTTCAAACAGCACCAGTACAAGTCCAACAGATAAATGGATTGCAAGCACCAATATCATAAAGCCCGGTATATCAGATCAGTTTTCTTTAGGATATTATCGAAATTTAAATGACAATAAGTATTCCCTGAATATCGAAACCTATTACAAAGCTTTACAGCACCAAATTGATTATAAAGATGGCGCAGAAGTGTATAGTAGTAACAATGCTATTGAGACGGAATTACTTTTTGGTAAGGGGAGAGCATATGGTGCGGAATGGCTATTAAAGAAAAATACAGGACGGTTAACTGGCTGGATTAGCTATACCCTGTCAAAAACAGAAAGGCAGATTGATGGTATAAATAACAATGAATGGTATAATGCTCGTCAAGATCGGACACATGATATAGCAATAGTAGCTATGTACCAGCTAAATAAGAAATGGACATTATCGGCTAATTGGGTTTTCTATACCGGCGATGCCGTAACTGTTCCCGCAGGTAAATACATAATAGATGACCAAACGACTTATTATTATACCCAGCGAAACAGTTATAGGATGCCCAATTATCACCGCTTGGATCTCGGTGCAACGCTGCAACTCAAACAGAAAAAGCGATGGAGTTCTGAACTCAGCTTTAGTCTATACAACGCTTATGGAAGAGAAAATGCATACTTGATTGAGTTTATGGATAGTAAGGATGATCCCAATAGAACCGTGGCTAACCAAATCTCACTTTTCAAATTCATTCCATCGGTATCTTACAATTTCAGATTTAAATAAAATGATTATATGACCCGAGGGTTTAGATAAACATTATAGTCAATTTAAACAATAAGCATCTATGAAATATTATCAGCAATTAAGCTCTATAAATAAAAAAGAAATGTACATCGATTATTTTTCACTATTCTATAAAGGCTGGAAAAACTTATTCCGATTGATTACGGTATCCATTTGTCTATTCTCCCTGTTTGCCTGCGAGAAAGAAATCGACCTTGACTTAAAAGGGACAGAACAAAAATATGTCATCGAAGCAGTTTTGACCGATCAGGAGGGAGGGTGCAGGGTTCTCATCAGCAAGACCAAAGATTTTAAGGAAGACAACAGCAGGATACAGGTTAGCGATGCCCTTGTAACGATAAATGACGATACACAAACATACCACTTGACCGAAACCAGCACTGGCGTATACGAATTAGCTTCTTTAAAAGGGGTTACGCACAAAACCTATCAATTAAACGTACAGATTGGAGATGAGATCTTTACCGCACATGCTACCATGCCGGCGCGGGTTAACATGGATAGCTTGTATATAGCGGAAGAATTTGTTTATGACAAAACTTATAAACTGCCAACGGTAGATTTCATTGATCCCGCTCAGGAAACCAATCAATATCGCTTTGTAATTTACGTGAATAACCAGAAGAAGAAACAGTTGTTTCCTATAAACGATGACTTATCTGATGGACGGGCAAATTCCATTCGATTATACTTGCATGTCGGCGAAGACGAGGATAATCCCGAAAATAAACGGATTGAATCTGGGGATTTGCTTAAGGTTGAAATGTTGACGATTGATTTGCCGGTTTATAAGTACTTTTTTAGTTTACAGAATAGCGCAACGGGCGAAAATCAGTCGGCAACACCTGCAAATCCGGTGAGTAATATTACGGGGGGAGCCTTGGGTTATTTCAGTGCACATACCCTGCAATCTAAAGAGATTCGTGTACCGTAGGTTATTTTTTCCCCGACAACAAGAACAATATAAATTAAAAAAAATGACGTGTTTTGGAATCTATATGTTTTCTTTGCACTATAGATTCCTTACACACAAATTATGGATCAAGAAAAAGCTGATCAGAAACAGCCCGCAGCATTAGGTTTTATTTTTGTTACCCTACTTATTGATGTGATCGGCCTAGCTATTATTATTCCGGTGTTTCCGAAGTTAATTGAAAATTTAATTTCGGGCTCTTTAAGTGATGCATCAAGAATTTCAGGATTATTATTGGTGGCCTACGCGGTCATGCAATTTCTATTTTCGCCTTTGGTGGGTAATTTAAGCGATCGTTATGGACGTCGACCTGTTCTACTCATTTCTTTATTAGGTTTTGGCGTCGATTATCTCTTTTTAGCCTTTGCACCCACAATCGGTTGGTTATTTGTAGGGCGGATTATTGCTGGCATTACCGGAGCCAGTTTTACAACAGCCTCTGCCTACATCGCTGATGTAAGCAGCCCGGAAAAACGCGCACAGAATTTTGGTATGATTGGTGTCGCTTTTGGATTAGGCTTTATTATCGGACCGGTTATTGGAGGGGTGCTGGGTAAAATGGATGTTCATTACCCGTTTTATGCGGCAGCTGCTTTAGCACTTCTTAATGCAACTTATGGCTTTTTTATTCTACCCGAATCGTTGGCTAAAGAGCACCGACGTGCCTTCAGCTGGAGTCGTTCAAACCCGATAGGTACCTTAGTACAACTTAAGAAATATCCAACGGTAATTGGCCTAGCCGTTTGTTTATTTATTGTGTATTTCGCCGGTCATGCTGTACAAAGTGTCTGGACATTTTATACCATGCAGAAATTTAATTGGGATGAAGATATCGTCGGTTATTCACTCGGTTTTATTGGTTTGCTAATTGCCTTAGTGCAGGGTGGCCTTATTCGAATCGTTATCCCCAAACTTGGACAAGAACGCAGCATATGGATTGGCTTGGTGCTGTACGCCATCGGTATGCTACTTTTTGCCTTTGCCGATAAAAGTTGGATGATGTTTGCATACATGATTCCATATGCATTAGGAGGAATAGCAGGGCCGGCACTTCAAGGAGTGATGACGAATGAGGTACCAGCGAACGAACAAGGTGAATTGCAGGGTGGATTGATGAGCTTAATGAGCCTAAGTTCAATCTTCGGTCCTTGGTTTATGACCTACGTATTTTATTATTTTACGAGCAATAAATCAACCATATATCTCCCTGAGGCACCTTATTACATTGCGGCCGTATTAATGTTTATAGGTGCTTTAATGGCAATTAAAAGTTTTAAACAGCGCAAAACAACTTAGTTATCATTGTCTTATGCGTAAGAGGCAATCTGTTCCAGTACATTTGTTAAAAGAACGTTCTCCTTTGGGAATCGATATCCGTTACCTGGATAGCCAAATGGATCGTGAAGTTTCAACGACAGACGCACACCGGGACGATCACTATATTTTCATATTTCTGGAAAAGGGAACGGCCCATTTCGTTATTGATTTTAAAGAATTTCATGTGGCAGGGCCACTCGTACTCTGTATTTTACCGGGTCAGGTACATCATATTCTTTCCCATAGCCGTGCTTCGGGATGGTTTCTTGCTGCAGAAACCACGTTCGTACCGATCGAACATCGAAAAGTTTTTGAACATCAAATGTTTACACCAATTAATACCCTATCTGCCGTTTTATTTAATCTTTGTCAGCAAAGTTTACAATTAATAGACCAATATGTATCATCGATAAACAAGGATCTACCTTATAATAAAGACATCTTGTCTTCTTCAATCAGTACATTTACTGGTTTTATTGTTGAAGCAACTAACATTCAACAGACACAACAGGCAACCTATAATTCAAGGGCTTCCACTATACTGACTTCTTTTAGGGAAGTCTTGTCCATACATTTTTCAACCCTTAAAAAACCATCGGATTATGCCAGTTTGCTTTGTTTATCACCTGCTTATCTTAATGAAGCCATTAAACAGGCTACAGGGTTTTCAGTTACCTATTGGATTCGAAACGAGATTATATTGGAAGCAAAACGTCTACTTTTTTATACCGATATGACGGTCAAAGAAATTGCCCAGCAATTGGGTTATACAGACTATGCCTATTTTACACGATTATTTAAACAAGACACCAAACGTTCTCCAACACAATTCAGAAAAGAACACCATAAATAATCCAACTTTTACCGTTTATTATCTATTTTTCTGTTGCCTAAAATCCCGTTGTTTTGCTATATAAAAGTGACGTGATGAATAAAGCAATCGTACAACAAATGTTTCAGGACGTTTGGAAAAGTGCAAACCCTGATCCTAAAAATATCCTAAAATACTTTTCAAGCAATTTTATCCAGGAAATTGATAGTAAGAGCTATACCCGAACGGAATTTCTGCACAACTTAGGGGTGCTTAAAAAAACGACGCTTGCCATTGATATCGCTATTAAATCATTACAAGAAATTGGTCATACCGTTTTTTCCAACCACATCATTAGGCTATCATTTCACGACGGAACGACAAATTTAATCCATGTCATCGCATCTTTTCAATTGGAGAACCACCAAATCACATCGAGTGATGAGCTGACATTTGTTGAACAACCCACAAGTAGTTATCTGCATTAAGTTGAATAATATGAATATTATTAAGAAGAAAATAGTTTCTGTTTTAGAGCGGAAAATGATAAAAACTGCAAGAGTATTAGCTATACGTTATTGGTATGATCAAAGCATGGTAGAAATAGATCTTCATGTGCCAGACATGAAACCGGCAGACTGGACAAGTGTTCAACATATGAAAATTAAAGTTGCGGAAGGAACATATAGGGATTATTCGCCAACCATGTGGGATATAGAGACTAAAACTTGTTCATTGATTATCGATACTTCGCATGATGGTCGTGGGGCCCATTGGGCTCTTCAATTAAATAGCGGAGACCTGATTGAATACCTAGGTATAGGAAGCACTGGACATCGATATGTCGAAAAACAACCCATTATTTGTATCGGAGACGAAAGTAGTCTAGCGCACTTTATCGCCCTAATGCAACTTATTGGAAAGGATAATGAATTAAAGGGAACAATTGGTTTTTCCAATCCTAATCACCTGACAGAATACCAAGCAAATATACGGGCACCATTTGTCCCATTGCCGAAAGATGTTGAAGTTATAAAACAATGGATTATTAGCGAATCGCCTAAAAATCATCTCGTGTATATTGCAGGTAGCTATCAGTTGGTATCCGAAATGAAACGTTTCGTCCGGAATGTACCCGGTTTTCGCGGTACCATAAAAGGCCAAGGCTTCTGGAAATAGCCGGAGTAGAACAGTTGCAATCCTTCCTATTGTAGTCACTTTGTAGCCATTAATCACCACACATGTAGCCACTCCGTATACCTCAATAATCGTCTGACAGGATAGGTAAACTTATCTTTGGTGAACGTTTTTCAAAATTTTGAGTAATGAGTAAGCCAACATCAAGATTACCTTTCATAGAGATTATTGAATGGGAAGCCCATGACCCCAATCTCTTAATGTGGAAGACTCCAGACGGAGATCGAGAAATAAAAAATGGTGCAAAACTTATTGTGCGGGATAGCCAGTTGGCTATGCTCATAAGTGAGGGGCAGTTAGCTGGAGTTTTTAAAGCCGGTACACACACGTTACATACACAGAATATCCCGATTTTAACACGACTTAAGGGATGGAAATATGGTTTCGAAAGTCCGTTTAAAATAGATGTTTACTTCTTTTCCAATAAACAATTTGTAAATCTAAAATGGGGAACACCATCTCCCATAATACTTCGCGATCCGCAATTCGGTCAGGTACGTATAAGGGCTTTTGGAACCTATAATGTGCGCGTAACAGATGTTGATTTGTTCTTTAAAGAATATGCGGGAAATCGTGAACAACTTGACATTACCGAGTTCGAAAAAAAATTGCGTGATTTTATTGCTCCTAAATTCGGAGAGGCATTAGCCCTTTCTAAAATAGCCACATTGGATATTTCACAAAATCTTTCGGCATTAAATGCACGTATTCAACCCCTCATTCAACCTTATTTTGAAAACTTCGGTGTAGAGATTACGCAGTTTACTGTGACAGCCGTTAATTTACCAGAAGAAGTAATAAGCTATTACGATAAGGTAACGGGTATGAACATGGTGAACAATTTGGAAAATTTCCAGAAATTCAATACGGCCATTGCCACGAGCAATGAGCATAGTAGGATAGGTGAGGGTGCACAACAAGGGCTTGCCATGGGGATGCTGCTAACGCAGTTGAACCAAACACAAGAACAACAGAAAACAGCATATACATCCACCCAAGAAAATGAAGATGCCATAGCTGATCGTTTACAGAAACTTAAAAATTTATTTGATAACGGTTTGATCGATGAATCGGAATATAAGGCTAAGAAAGAAGTTATTTTGGGAGAACTTTAAGCGAATGTTCTAAGAGTTATAACGAAGCAATCTAAAGCCATAGTGATCATTTTTGATCAACGTTTAGATAATCTCTAAGCTGCTTATTTAAATCTGATAACCCAAAACTGCATCAATAAATTCAATCAATGAAAGAACATAAATCGTCATCAAGTATAGTGGAACGCCTGAAAGCTCGAGCATTGGCCCAACAGAAAGATACTGTAAAAGTGGAACTAGCCAAAACAACGGTAAGGACATGCCCGAATTGTGGTGCCGGGAGGGCAAAACAGGATGGACTAACCCATTGCGCTTATTGTGGCTATTGCTTTAGTGCGCATACACTCGTAGATGGCATACAGATAAAACAAAGTGATAACTCAAAATAGATTCAGATAATAGGTATCAAGATAAAAGACCAGTATCACGACAAGGCACTTGCAACATATAATGGCTAATCAGCTGGTTGATATTTTTTTTACTTTTTACTTTAAGCTAATGGCTCTTTTTTTTAGAAAAAAACAACATAGTAACAACGCAAATGCTGAGCAGCGTGAGGATATCGTATCACGTCTACAGGTATTTTTGGCCAGACTAGATGAGAAAGCAAAGCTATTGTATGATGAGGCGAAAGAAAGTGCACAATCGATAGCTGATGCTGATCCAGATCCTTTCAAGCGTTCTTATTACCAGTTTAAGACAGGTATACAAGGACAATTCCAGGCGTTGTTGCAAAAGGCTAATACGACTTATCAATCGCAGGTATTACCAAAAGCAAATATGTTTGAACAGATGAAAGTGATGACAATCTTTGCAGCTTGGCATAGTAACTTTTTACACCTGATGACGGATGTATTTGAAGGGGTGCAGTTGCGCGACCTGGAAAAAGAATATCGGGAAATTATGGACGACTATACGTTGGCCAAAGAGAAATTTCATTGTTCGCAATGTGGTGGCAAATTGGAAATCGATCAGTTTTATTACATTTCTACCTACATTACTTGTCCATATTGCAAAACACAAAATACGTTTCATCCTGGCACGAAAACACGCTTATTGGAGTTAATTGCTCGTGATTTGGCGGAATATAGGCATCGAGATTTGAAGGAAAACTACCAAAAAGTGCGTAGAGAATATGGCGTAAAAGAAGCGGAGCAAGCTTTCAAAAGCTATATGCGTGCCGTTATTGATGAGATGAATCGTATTCAACCCGGAATGGAAATACAGAACGATAGGTTTTATGAACGTATAATAGAAGAATATACCCATCACGGAATAGGTTAAATAACTTTATATATAAATCTTTAAAACAATACGTTATGTTTAAGAAAATGTTTAAAAATCTGACAGATAATTTAACGGAGAAGTTAACGGACAATTTAATGAATAACCAAACTTCTAAAAGCCAAGAGAATTACGCCGAGCAAATGAGGCAGGCTTATGGTGGTCAGATCGATCAACAAAAGTTTGACAGTCAAGTCTCTGCAATGGGGTATACCACTATAAATTCTGCGAAAGAAGACCCCAATGACCCGCTAATGCAACCCATTCATGGCGTTACCCTTTTTGATTATGCAGCGGGTGCTGGAAAAATGGGTGAAGGTGTTTCTGAAGATCAAATTTGTGTCGCTTTGGGTATAGAACGCCCCATGTGGGATGAAGCACGTAAACTTTGGGAAGCCCGGATGAAAGAAGACAAAAGTTTCAACGTAGCTAATGTCTATGCAAAGTATTACGGAGAATATAAAAAACATGAGAAATTGGGTTCACTTACTCCACTTCCCGGTGCCGCTCCGCAAACAAATGTTCCATCGGAAGAGATCGAAGCGAATTTGAAACGTATTGAGGAAGACAAATATTTCTTTTTTGAAATGCAAGCGGCCATGCAAGCGGCCTATGATAACGGAATAGATGGAGCGCAATGGTTGCTTGAAACGATTGGTATTACCGTTTCCCAATTCAATAGCACGGGAGCTAAATATATGACGGATTTTGGTTTGGTGGCACAAATGATGGATTTTCAAGACCAAAAACAAAAAGAATATAGTGCAAAGTTTGCTCAGGATTTAGGTGGTAGTATTGCCGACGATGTGCAATTCTAATCGAATACTATACCAAATCTTGTAAAAAAGTATCCAACTCCACTTCTTTAGGTAAGTGGAGTTTTTGTTTAATACGGTACTTACTCACACGAATGCTTTTAGGTTCTACATTAAAAACAGAAGCCATTTCTTTCGTAGATAATCTTAAGTGCATATAGGCACAGTACTTGAGATCTAGGGGAGTCAGTTTATGATCAGACAGTTCCTTAAGCTTTTGAAAGAAGCTGGAATGGATTTCCTGAAATTCCTTTGTTGATTTGTTAAGGGTTTCCTCATGGCGCAATTCCGTACGGATTATCTTGGCAATCACTCCCTTGTCTTCTTCATCTACGAAAGTTTCTAATCTATCTTTTAGCTGTAGGAGTAATTCATTCTTCCGCTCAATTTGCAAGGCATCTGCCAGAGCCTCTCGTTCCATTTGTTCTTTCTGAATTTTTAATAGCTCTTGTTCGGCTTTTAGACGTGCCTGCTCCTCCTGTTCCAGTCGCAATTGCATACGAGCATGTCGCTCAGCCTCGGCTTTTTCAACTAAAAGAAAGCGCTTTTCTTTTTCCCGCATTTGTGCAATGGCTAAGGCGTCTTCTTTTTCCTTTTGCAAATTTAATTGCTGTTCGGTATGCAAACGTATTTTGTTACGGTAACTGTAATAAAGTAAAATGAGCGAAATGAGGGCTAATACTGCGACACTAGCATACAATATATTTTGAATTTTTCGGCTTTGCTGTTGGGCCTTAATGTTTTTCATCTCTAACAAAATCCGCTGATTCTCATATTGCGCTTCCAGTTTGTGGGATTGTACGATTTGATTTTGGTCAAAGAGCTTACTATTGTACATCTCCTTTTTCCTTAGAAAAGAAAGAGCTTTTTGGTCTTGTCCAATCTTTTCATAAAGTCGGCTCAAACCTTCCGTTACTTGCGTTAACGCATAATACTGTGGAAGTTCTGCTTCAGCCAAATGGACATAAGAGTCTTGTAAATAGATCTCTGCCTGCTTATAATTACCATTATGCGTCTCAAGTTCGGCCAATAAACCATTAACATTACCATGAATAAGGTAATTCAAATCCTGATCTGCTACCGCTTGTTGAGCGCGAAGTGCATATTTACGGATACTGTCTTGTACGTACTGATGGCTTAATTCATGATATTGAAAATAGTGGTTAGCAATATTTAAATTAGCAATAGCATAGGTATTGTTGCCAACAGCTCCTGGATATAGCTTAAACAAATTAGCTGCTTGATGTAACTTATATAACATACTATCTAAAAGCAATTGATTCTTACGTTGCTGATAGTCCATTTCTATGGCCACAGACTGCGCCGTATAACTATTGCTGAGCAGATCGTAATCTTTGGCTCGTTGAGCATATGTTGTACTTAACTGCGCATATTTAGTCGTTAATTTGAGATCATTCCAGCTAGAGTAGACGGTATAGAGTAAATAATAAAGTCGGGATTTTAAATCATCATCTTTGTTTGCTGGTATAAGAGCAAGGGCGTCTTGTGCGTTTTTTACAGCGAGATCCCGGATGTTCAAATAGTTATAATAATTGGCTAAGGCCATTTTTCCCCAAATCTTGGCATACACCTCTTTGGAGTCAGAAGCCATCTTAGCGGCAGAATCAGCATATTTTTTTGCTAAATCAAAGTCATTATCGTATAACTTCTGTCTGCTTAATTCTCCAAAAATCTGTACCTGCTGTGTACGGTTTTGTGCTTGTTCGGCTATTTTTTTTGCAATGACGATCGTTTGTAAATTTGCTTTGAAATGACCACTTAAACGATACCGTTTTGCCTGCTTTAATAGAGAGTCTACCTGTTGTTCTTTTGTTTCCACT
The DNA here is from genome assembly GCF_039542865.1 of Olivibacter ginsenosidimutans. Lineage (NCBI taxonomy): Bacteria > Pseudomonadati > Bacteroidota > Sphingobacteriia > Sphingobacteriales > Sphingobacteriaceae > Olivibacter > Olivibacter ginsenosidimutans. Next base: position 67,696 of record NZ_BAABIQ010000002.1, read on the forward strand.
TGTGCTAACGAGATAGCTGGGCCAAATAGCAGTCCGCAAAAGAAAATGATCCGTAGAAGATGCCGGCAACTCATATTTTGCATAGGTGTTTATTGGCTAAGTTAAAAAAATATCGTACACTAAAGAAAAGAGCTGTTGATATACCTCAAAAAATACTATCTTGAACTGTTTTTCAATGGGCATAAAATGAATACTAAACTACAACAGGCTTTTGAACGGTTTGATCAGTATAATCAGCAAGATCCGAATGCATTGATCTGGGAAGAAAAAACCTATCCACAAGAGTATTTTTTAGCACTTAAACTACATGATTGGGTACTTCGATTAAAACCTGATGCAAATGAAGCTTTACGATTAGCTTCTCGCAGCCAGCATATCGGAAGGTGGAAAATTGCCCGTAAAGATTATCCGGCAGGAAGAGAGGGTTATCTAAAATGGCGAAAGGAATTGGCCAATTTTCATGCCGACAAATCAGCGTCTATCCTTCAAGAAGTGGGCTATAGTGAGGAAATTATTCAGAAAGTTCGAAGCATTATTCTTAAAAAAAGAATAAAAGTAGATCAAGACGTACAGACCATGGAAAACGCGTTATGTTTAGTATTTTTAGCTTATCAGTATGAAACATTTTATCCCAAATACAGGACTAAAATCGTTACTATTTTAAAGAAATCTCTACTGAAGATGGATAGCCATGGTCATCAATTTGCGCTAGCTTTACCTTATTCAGAAGAGGGTCTACAATATATCAAAGAAGCATTGCGCTTGATCCAATCGTAAGGCCATTCATTCAGCTAATGCAATCATGTTGAGGCAGTTTTTTAAAATTTATTTCTCTTCTTTTACCCTCTTGATTGGCTTTAACCTTTTTATGAGTGTGCTAGCTGTTCTCCTGTTTTTGCAAGAGGGCTTCGATCTATACGGTGTCTACCTCATTAGTGTGCTAATTAAAAGCGTTGGCTATTTATTTTCTGTAGCCATCGAACGTATGTTCTATGCTAACCGCGTATATTTCTTTAAAAACTTAGGGCTAAGTTACCGTTGGATTTTCACTTATCTATTTTTATTGGATTTTGGATACTACCTATTAATCTTAATTGGATGTCGGATTATCGGGAACTTTACTTAGATAGCGTTTCGCATCGCTATGGTACAAAACAAATATTGAGCAGTGTATACCTGAGCTGTAAAATAGGAGAGACTGTTGGCCTATTGGGCAGAAATGGTTCTGGAAAATCGACCTTGCTTAAAGTAATTTTTGGAACATTAAATCCTCATTTTAAATATGCACGATTGAACGGAAAACCTTTTAAGAAGGGATATCTGACAGGACAAATCGCGTATTTGCCTCAAGAACGTTTTGTGCCACTGCATGTGAAAATAGAAAAGCTATTCCATCTTTTTGTTCACACACATCGTGATTTGGTTTTTTCGACAGACTTCATTCGCGATCATCTTCGTTACACCGCTGACCAGCTTTCCGGTGGACTGCAACGATTGATTGAATGTTTTTTAATCCTTTATAGCGACGCCTCATTTGTACTATTGGATGAACCCTTCTCTCAGATTGCACCGATTTATGTAGAAGAGATTCAGGATCATATGCAACTGCTTAAAGCGAAGAAAGGATTTATTGTAACCGATCACTATTATGAACGTATTCTTGAAGTTAGTGACCGTATTGTATTGATAAACAATGGGTGTAACTATAAAATAACAACTAAGGAAGATCTTGCTTTACACGGCTATATTCCATCCATGAAATAAGTCCTACAATGCTTCAAAAGGGACAATGCGATTCCAATCCACATGCTTAAGCCCTATCCCCGGTGTTTCATCTACTGGGATTACATCACCTTTACAAATGAAGCCGGTGAAGGGGTCATTCGTTACGCCTAAATTACCATCCAGATCAATATAATCCGCTAAGCTGCCCAATTGTGCTGCTGCTGAAATGGCACAAGATGTTTCAGACATACACCCAATCATGGTTTGTAGACCTAACCTTTTAGCTTCCATCAACATTTCAAAAGCTTCCTTTATTCCGGTGGATTTCATAAGCTTTACGTTAATACCGTGGTAATAGGAGCTTGCTGTTTCGAGATCTGCAAAACGTTGAATCCCTTCATCTCCAATAAGGGGGAGCGGACTCCTTTCCTTTAACCAATACATGCCTTCGTAATCGTTTTTTGGAAGCGGTTGTTCAATAAAAACACAGTTCTGTTCGGACAACCATTCAATCAAACGGATAGCTATTTCAGGATCTTTCCATCCTTGATTGGCATCAATATATAAAGGTTTGTCTGTTTCTCTCCGTATCGCCTCAATCAATGTTCGATCATGAGAAGTACCCAGTTTTACTTTAAGGTAACGAAATGCTGTTGCCTCCTTTACCCGTTGGGCCATAATTTCCGGCGCTTCTATCGTAATGGTTTGAGCAGTTACCAAAGATGCCGCTGGGAGATGGTATAGTTGATGTACTGGCTGCTTTAAAAATTTCCCCAAGAGATCATGCAACGCTATATCTAAGGCCGCTTTTATCGCTGCATTTCCCGGAGCAATTCCGTCGATATAGGATAATAGGGGCGAAAGATCGGGAAAACAATCAAAAGTATTTAGATCTACCTTCTCCAAAAACAGCTGAGCAGTATTAAGGTCTTCCCCGTAACGTGGCGGCATGGAAGCCTCTCCATAGCCGGTATATCCTTTATAGCTAAGCTTAATTAGCATCAAAGGTGTACCTGTTCGCACATTATCTGCAATGCGAAACGGATGCCGCATGTGAAGGAAATACGGTTTGTATGCTAACTCAAACATGGTGTATGGTTTGATTTACACAATCACTGTTTCCGCAGTAAATCTACAATTTTTCTGTTAACGAAACAGGTCATTAATTATCCACGATTGTCTTTCCAAAAGGCATCAAAGAAAGTTCCAATAACTTTAGATGCTGCTTTGCAAAGGGAATACCTATAATGGTAATGGCTAGAATTACAGCCCAGAAAAGATGGTTAAGCGCCGTATACAATCCACCAAATAAAATCCAAATGATATTGGCCATCACATTTAAACAACCTGATGCAGAAGGTCTATTAACTACCCGTTTTCCAAATGGAAATAAAACCATTCCTGCTAATTTAAAGCACTGGATACCAAATGGAATACCTATAACGGTTAAACAAAGGATCAATCCACCAAAAAGATAACCAAGTGCAGCAAAAAATCCACCAAAAATAAACCAAATAATATTGCCTATGATATTCATTGCTTCTTATACCTGATGTTTACCATAAGTAAGACCTCTAAAGTGCAGTAATGTTACAACTAAAGAATGGATAATAAAAACCGCAACTTATTTAGCATCAACGCTGAGGCGGTTATATGCCATTTTAACCTTGTTATTTTTTATTGGTCATGAAGGTATATGATTACCGACGCAAAACTGCTAAATTTAGGCGAATAATTCATTATAAACCAACAATATATAATTTTCTAAACAATTAATCCGGGTATTTGTACCTTAAATAAGTAAAACGGACTTTATCGTATGCCGCTGATTAATTATAATGGCTGTATAGGGTTAGTCGGCCAATTTTAAAAACGATACGATAACTTCATTAACGCTATTTAAACGATCTGTGAGTTCAATATCAACAACTAATAAATCCACTACAAATATGCCCAGAAAAATATTGGGTACTACGGATGCAATCGCATTAATTGTAGGTATTGTTATCGGTGCTGGCGTTTTTAAAACTCCTGCTTTAGTAGCTAGCCATACGGAAGATGATGTTATGTTTATATTAGCCTGGTTACTAGGTGGTATAGTCTCTTTAATTGGCGCATTAAATTATGCTGAATTAACAACAGCTTACCCTCATACCGGTGGTGATTATCATTTTCTTTATCGCGCATATGGGAAACGTTTGGCTTTTTTATTTGCTTGGTCGCGTATGAGTGTTATTCAAACGGGTTCAATTGCTTTATTAGCGTTCATTTTTGGCGATTATGCATCCCAATTTTATAGCCTTGGTTCCTATTCGGAGAGTATATATACGCTTGGCATCATCATTATACTCACCTTGATTAACATCCTAGGATTAACTTTTGGTGCCACTGCCCAAAAAATATTTACCGTTTTAGAAGTTGCTGGAATCTTAATGGTTATCTTATCCGGTTTGTTTTTTGCAACACCTGTAATACCGCAAAACGTTACAGCCACTGTTCATACTACACCGCCCTCATCGTCTTTTGGGATGGCAATGGTGTTTGTTTTATTAACCTTTGGAGGATGGAACGAAGCGGCCTACATTTCTGCTGAACTTAAATCAGGTGCGAAGAGTATGGCAAAAGCAATGATCTGGAGTATGGTTATTATAACGCTCGTTTATTTACTCGTTAATTTTACATATCTCTATATCATGGGGCATCAAGGTATTGCTCATTCTAATGCGGTTGCCGCTGATCTGATGCAACTCGTTTGGGGACCAAAGGCCTCTCGGTTCATTGGTCTTCTCGTAGCGATATCAGCCTTGACTTCTGCTAATGCCACCATTATAACCGGCGCCCGTTCAAATTATGCCTTGGGTAAAGATTTTCCTTTTTTTAAAGAAATAGGTATCTGGAATCAGCGTTCAACTTCTCCTATTCGTGCTCTTTTATTGCAGGGTATTATTGCCATCGTACTGGTTGGATTGGGGCTGTTAACCCGTAATGGCTTTGAGACTATTGTTGATTATACAGCGCCCGTATTTTGGTTTTTCTTACTAATGGTTGGCATAGCTGTTTTAATCATGAGAGTGAAAGACCCCAAACGGGAGCGCCCATTCAAGGTCCCGCTATATCCCATTTTACCGATTTTATTCTGCTTAAGCAGCACATTCCTTTTATATAGCAGTCTCACTTATACCGGTGTTGGTGCATTGGTAGGCGTTGGGGTACTTATTATCGGATTGATTGTTTATTTGGTTATGCCAACAGTTAATGCAAGGTAAAAAAAACAAAATTACTTGATGAAATGTTAAGATAATCAGGTTGTTAAATAATTTTAAAGATGATGAAAAGAGTAAAGATTCAAGTGGCAAGTTTGTTTTTCATCCTCACTTCCTTGCAAACAGTTTTTGCACAAGAACCAGTGAAGAAGGATGTTCCTTACGTCCCAACCGATCAAGAGATCGTAAATGCCATGCTCACCTTGGCTAAGGTTGATAAAAATGATGTTCTATATGATTTGGGTTGTGGTGACGGACGTATTGTGGTGACCGCTGCAAAGCAATTTGGAGCAACTGCCGTGGGAATCGATATTGATCCCCAGCGGATTCGGGAGGCTAATGAGAATGCACAAAAGGCACAAGTAGAAGATAAGGTTAAATTCATCCAACAGGATCTTTTTACAGCCGACTTTAGTGATGCATCTGTCGTTTCATTATACTTATTACCTTCTGTTAATTTAAAACTGCGTCCTAAGCTGCTTAAACTGAAACCGGGGACGCGTATTGTTTCACATGCATTTACGATGGGCGATTGGAAACCCGACAAAAAAATGGATGTGGGAGGGGCTACTATTTATTTATGGACTGTTCCAGAAAGCTAATTAATGGAATTTCTTAGGGTATTTATCGTTTGAATTGGGGTAACTTAACCGTACTAAGCGAATTTAATGTGTGGTTATCCCAGGTAATTTAATTTGCTATCCAATTTTTTGATTTTTATACTATATTGCAAGCATTTTAATTCTCAACGCGTTTAATATCGTTTTTTCTATGCAGCCTAGGTATTTAATTCGGAGCGTATTATTCATCGCTTCTGCCTGTTTTTATAGTCAATGCCATCCACCAACTACCAACGGAAATGATGAGCAACAAGAAAGCACTCAAGATACTATTCCACTACCTGTAAAAACAGAAAAACTAGGAAATCACGGTAAGGTTTTTTATATAGATGGCAAAAGTATCCTACAGGATACCCTTGTAAATGGCGATAAACGGTTACGCATAAATGGCGATCTATTTTTACACATTACAGGAGATCATTTTCCGCTCTATATTTACACCAGTCTCATGCAACTTGAGGTAATTAGTCCCTCTGCATTTCGAATAAGTGCTTATGACAAAGACCAAGGACAATCGGTAGAATCCTTATCGGGTGAAATTAGAATTGCCAAAAATTACGATTCGCCATTTCCAGAACCAGACACCCTTCGTGAAAACAATCTTTACATGATTAATAGGAGTATAGATTTATCAGAAAAAGAAAACCTGGATGATGATAAGTTAGCCCAATGGTGGAAACGGGTTGGCAATTGAGTTGAACCGACGCAATACCTCATGCTTTCATCAGATCAACACTTATGGATACGATCTTTTCTTCAAAACATATTTTGTATTATTTTGTTGGATGTACACAGCACAAAATAAAAATACAGGTGGTGGAGCCTAAACAAAATTCAAACAAATGCATATCCTTTGGAAATATCTAAAGCCTCAGCAAAACTTAATTTTCCTTTCGTTACTTTTAGCAGCCGCTGCCCAACTGATGAACTTAATTGACCCGGTAATTTTCGGAAAAATTATCGATGAATATGGAAACAATAGTAAACAGTTACCGGCATCACAACTCGTACAAGGTGCATTGTATTGGTTGTTTTTAGCGCTTATCATTGCCTTTTCTGCGAAGTTATTTAAATCACTTCAGGATTATACAACACGTAAGGCCGTTGCTACCTTTGGCATGCATATTTTCAATGATGGACTAAAGCAAACATTACGGCTGTCTTTTCAGGAGTTCGAAGAAAGTAAAAGCGGGGTAACACTATCAGTTCTGCAAAAAGTGAAAACCGATGCCGAACGTTTTATTAACGCTTTTATTAATGTGCTTTTTTCTTCGCTGGTAGGCGTATGTTTTTTATTATGGTATAGCCTTACCAAGAACTGGCTGTTAATACCCGTTTTCTTTGTTGGTGTGGTATTGTTAGGATCACTTACGGGCTTATTGTCTAGAAGAATTAAAACCATCCAACGTTCCATTAACCGGCAAACAGACAAACAAGCAGGCGTCATTACGGAGAGTCTGCGTAATATTGAACTGGTGAAAAGTTTGGGATTAACCTTTGCTGAAATCAGGCGATTAAAAGAGCAGACGCTTAAGATTTTTAATTTAGAAATGCTGAAAGCAAAAAAGGTTAGCTCTTTATCCTTTTTACAAGGTAACATGCTTAACCTATTGAAACAATCGGTTCTATTTATTTTATTGTGGCTAATTTTTCATCAAGTCTTAAGCACAGGAGAACTTATTGCCATGCAGTTCATTTCTACGGCGATTTTTGTACCGCTGCAAGATTTGGGTAATATGATTTTACTATACCGAGAAGCAGATGCATCGTTGCGAAATTTCGATAAATTGATGGCTAAACCTATTGAACGAAGACCAGAAAATCCGATAGAAATTGGCGATTTACACCGTCTACGTTTTGATCAAGTCGTTTTTAGACATAAAACGGCAAATTACAATGCTATCGATAATATTTCATTTTCTATACGTTCAGGGCAGACTATTGCTTTTGTAGGCCCTTCTGGATCGGGAAAATCCACCTTAGTAAAATTACTCGTTGGATTGTACACTCCCGTGCAGGGAGATATCTATTTTAATGATGCAGATTCAACAGCCATACGTTATAATCCCTTACGAAGACAAATTGGTTTTGTAACCCAAGATACACAGCTATATGCAGGTACCATTAGGGATAATCTCTTGTTTGTCAAACCAGGTGCAAGCGATGATGAAATCATGGAAGCGCTTAAAAAAGCTTCGGCTATTCATCTTATTCAAAAAACCTCCCATGGTATACATACCTTATTGGGCGAAAATGGTATGAAGTTATCTGGAGGTGAAAAACAGAGGTTATCGATTGCGCGAGCCTTATTACGTAAACCACAGTTGCTTATTTTTGATGAGGCTACTTCAGCATTAGACTCACTAACAGAAGATGAAATTACCAAAACGGTACGCGAAATTTCAACCAACCGCGAACAAATGACCATTCTTATCGCACATCGTCTATCCACCGTTATGCATGCTGATGTTATTTATGTGCTGGAAAAAGGAAAAATTGTAGAGTCCGGCAATCACCAAAAATTAATCGATGAAGGCGGACTCTATTATGCCATGTGGCGACAACAAATCGGTGAAAGGAGATAGATTTTTCGATTTACACGGTAGTGCTTTTCGCTTTTGTACCTTCAATATTAGGTAACAAACCCGTTATTATACCAATTAATGGCAAATAGGCACATACATGAAATACGTATTCAATGTTCGTTCGATCCGCAAGCTTACCCAAGATAGCTGATCCTAAGCCACCCATACCAAAAGCGAAACCAAAAAATAGACCTGCAATCATTCCAACCTTTCCTGGAACCAGATCAGTGGCGTATACGAGTATGGCCGAGAAGGCTGAAGAGAGAATTAAGCCGATGATTACGGCCAGTACAGCTGTCCAAAACAGGCTGGCATGCGGTAACAGTAAGGAAAAAGGGGCGACTCCCAAAATGGAAACCCAGATAATGTGTTTTCTTCCAAAGCGATCACCAAGCGGACCACCCACCATAGTTCCTGCAGCCACTGCACCCATAAAAGCAAATAAATAAAACTGCGATTGTTGTACGGTAACATGAAATTTATCGATAAGATAAAAAGTAAAGTAACTGGTCATGCTGGCCATGTAAAAATATTTTGAAAAAATAAGGATTAGTAAGATCACGAGTGATGATATCACCGTTTTACGTGGTAATGCAATCGCTGAGGTAGCCTGACGGGGCTTCTTGAGAAACTCCTTCAAATAAAGATGTTCTCCATACCATTTTCCAATGCGGATAAGCACAAAAATCGCTAAAATAGCAGCGAGGGCAAAGCAACTAATATAGCGTTGACCATGCGGTATAACGATAAGGGCCGCCAATAGTGGTCCTATTGCACTTCCAGCATTTCCACCTAGTTGGAAAATGGACTGCGCCAAGCCTTTTTGTCCACCAGAAGCCATATGTGCCACGCGAGATGATTCTGGATGGAAGACTGACGAGCCAAGACCGATAAAACTTACAGAAACGAGCAACATCCAAAAGGTACCGGCAAAGGATAGGAGAATTAGCCCAATGAGTGTACAGGTCATACCAACAGCCAGTGAATAGGGGCGGGGCGTTCGATCGGTATAAAATCCGACAAAAGGTTGTAACAGCGAAGCCGTTAGCTGAAAAGTAAAGGTAATCATACCAATCTGACTGAATGATAATGTAAAGTTGGTTTTGATCATCGGATATATGGCCGGGATAACCGACTGAATCATATCATTCAATAAGTGTGTAAAGCTGATGGTGAATAAGATCGAATAAATAGTGCTATGCACCAGTGTTCTGGAAGAAGAGGTCGTTTCTAGAGGCATGATTAATAGTGAAAAGGGGAATTATTGTTTGTATAATTATTTACCATAGTATTGTCTTTGCTTTCATATCGGTTTACCTTCCTATGCGCCAAGCACAAAAATAGGTGATCCGTTGAAGAGATGATATGAACTTTACAGCAAAGTATGGTACTTTTAGGAATGAGCGATACGGTAGTTTGCCGGACTCATGTTGGTATGGCGTTTGAAAAAACGTCCAAAATAAGCCGGATCATTAAATCCAAGCTGAAAGGCTATTTCTTTCATCGTTAATCCGGTAGTAAGCAACAACATTTTTGCTTCAGACAATAATTTATCCTCAATAAGTTCATGCATACTTCGATCAGTAAGTTTCAGCAAAACTTGGTTGATCGTTTTGCTATTAACACCAATTTTCTCCGTATAGAAGGATACCTGATGCACGCGACAATATTGTTCGTTTAACAATTTTCTGAATTGTAAGAGAATTTGCCTATCACGAGGGATGAGTTGCTCTTTTCCTTCTTGTAAGACATAGCTTTTATTTAAAAGTAGAAGCAAAGCACTTAACAAATGGAACATAACGTCCCGAGGCGCGTTTTGGTCTTCCAACAGTTGGCTCAACATGCAAAACAAGGTATCAAACCGCTTGTGTAAAACACCACTAAGGTCAATGTAAGGAATCAAACCAAATGGATCAAAAAGTCCGTTACCTTCCTGCTCTGGGTGCAATGCAAAGAAATGTTGTATAAAGTGTTCACCCATTAAAATCACCCATCCACTACGGTCAAAGGATGGAATCTGATGAACATGCCCTTTTTGTAACATATAAATTCGATGTGCACAAAAAGGATAAGACTTAAAATTAATAAAATGATTTCCTTCTCCACTAGTAATCCAAATTAACTCATGATGATCGTGCCGGTGTGGTATGGTTGATAGATGATCATAACCATTACGTAAGGGCACAATTTTCAAATAAGCAGAATAGAGTAACTCCTGCGTTGGTAATGTATTCAGTTTCGCCATATCCCCTTTTATCAAATGACTGCGGACGAAGTTATCTTTTTTCTGACGTATATACCACTTATTTAAAAAGAAGTCAAATCTGGGCAACCATTTATATAACGATCAGACTACTGGAAGAATAGGCTCGTTTAAGAAAGAAAAGATAAGCTGCGTGTGTACATGAAAAATGTACAAACTTTTGCAATATTTCTGTAGATTAAACGTCTACTCTATAAGTTATGTAGAGAGAAAAAGGGAGGTGGGTGAAAACAAATAAATTGAACTGAATAAATAATTTGAATCATTTTATGCTAAGTACTAAAATAAAAGAAGCAACAAAAACAGCTCACCAGCAACTGGAGGTGATTGTCGTAAAAAAACTAAAAGCAATTAACAATAAACGTGCGTATGCCGACTTTTTAAAACATTTTTACGCCTATTTCCATGCTGTAGAACAGCAGATTGCTCCATTTATAACAACAGCAATATTATCAGATATTAAAGATAGACGTAATGCCTCTTATCTGAAACAAGATATTGAAGCACTTGGCGAGACAGCTACAGCATTGCCCTATGCAGAAGCTCCTATGATTACAAACGTACAACAAGCCTTAGGTGCTCTTTATGTATTGGAAGGTTCCATTATGGGAGGAAGCATTATTGTGAAAATGCTCGAAAAGCAGGGTATCATAGAAGGGATTTCTTTTTTCTCGGGCTATGGCCCAGCAACTGGCGAAAAATGGACAACTTTCATCGGAGTATTGAATACATATTCCACACAACCTGAACAGGAAAAACAAGCCATTCAGGCTGCTAACGCTACTTTTACTAATTTCGAAAAGGTATTTAATCCAACGGTTACTGAAAAGGTGATGGAATAATCATCACCTTTCCTTGTTGATTACAGACTTGGCGTTTTGTCTGGTAAAGAATCAACTGTCTCCTTGGCTGCCGTATTCTTTGTTGTTTTACCTCTGTTATTACGAGCGGTTCTAGAATAAACAGACAAATTTTTATCAAATAAAAATTGGATAAGCAAGCGGGTATACGAAGTATGGTATCCTAATGAATTATAATAAGATCCAGCCACTTCTTTGATCTTGGGCAATTTATTCCACGGAATGGAAGGAAAATCATGATGCTCATTGTGATACCCAACATTTAAATTAACGGTGTTTAATGGACCATAATAACTTTTCGTTTCTTGTTCATCGCCATGGGTAAGAAAATGTTCTTGTATCCAACGTGCGCCAAGCGGATGCAGGCCTACAGAGAAAAAGAAGCTAACGGTCAAATAAACCACCGCTTTCCATTTCCAGAAATAGAAAATAGTTAGCATAAAGACTATTTGAACCACGTAATTGAGTATCACCCAGCGATCAAACATTTTAATCTCTTTACTCATCCGTCCTAAACGGGTAGCTTGGACAATAGGATAAAATAGCAGCCATAGGGCTTTACCTACAGTAGAATTATTAACTAAGTGGGCTTCCCATTCACTTGGCATGTCTGCATCCAATTCTTCAATCCCTTGAAAGGCATGATGTTTTAAATGATACTTTTGAAAAGAGACCGAACTGGGGAAAACCAAGGGTAAATTAGCCAAAATCCCAGCTAATGTGTTGAGTGCTCTATTCTTAAATAGAAGATTATGAGAACACTCATGAATACAAATAAATAGCGTATGGCAAGCAAATGCACCAATAAAATAAGAACAAGGCAAAATCCACCACCAAGACTCGTCATGTAAAATCCACGACATAGCCACTTGGATGCCCACACATAACAAAATGATAAAAATCGTGTAAGGGTTTCTTCCGATTAAATGACGGATTTCTGGATGACTAGAAATAATCTCTTTTGTCCGCATTTTATGCGGTTCACATTGCTCTGACCAGTTAAAGGAGTTCTTCTTACTCATGAATCTTATTTAGATATTATTTAAATAACGTTTGAAGATATTGCAAAAGTATGTAAAATGCAATTTTTTTGTAAAAATTTAAAAAATAACAAAAAACTGAAAAAAGAAGTCAATCAGTCAATTTTAGTGGAAATATGCGCACTTTCCTCGGCACTTACATGTCCACGTTTCATACGGATACGCCTCCGCAGGATCTGCGTCAAATTTAGCCGTTGAGGCAGTTTTCTTGCAGGAATAGCCGCCAATAAAATGATCACAGCAGTGATTAAAAAACTATTTCGTAAGGCATAATGTTCGGCTACTTGATCGGTTAATTGTTTAGCTAAATAATGGTCATATATGAAGGTATGAATAACAGCGCTTATAGCGATGCCAATAGATCCGCCTATCTGTAAAAAAAGACTATTTAATGCAGTAGCTGTTTGGGTTTGCGCAGAAGTTACCGCATTAAGGAGTGCTGTCGATACAGGTGCCACTAATAAACTCATCCCTAAACCCCGTAATGCCATGGTGAATAAAATAAGCCAAATGGACGTACCGATATCGATTCTGGAAAATAAAAAGAAAGAAAACGATACCAAGACAATACCCGTAATAGAGATATTGCGAATCATACCTTTGTCGGCTAACTTGCCCGATATAGGCCGGGTAACCAACATAATCAACGCGTTGGGTAACATCAATAAACCCGACTCTATTTCGGAATAACCTAATAAACCCTGCAACAGAAATGGTAAAAAAAACATCCCTCCATAAAGGGCTAGAGAACGTATCATGGTTATCGTAGCAGCAACGTTAAATTGAGCAATTTTAAATACACTTAAGTCCAACAAAGGTTGGGGTTTTCTGGCCGATCGGACAAATAAACGTAACATCAATACGGTAATGATCAAACCTAAAAGAAATGATAAGGATAAAAATCCCTGCCGACTAATAGACGATATGGTATGCTGTAACACGATAATGAATATGGAAAAATAAGCAAAACCTCCGACATCAAATTTGCTCTTCCGGTCAATTTCCTTCTTTAAGAATCGAAGGTTTCGCATAGCAAAAGCGATCGTAAGTAAGCCTATTGGAATATTAATGTAAAAAATAGATTCCCATCCTAAGTAGTGCGTCAGCGTTCCCCCCAGTGTAGGACCTAAGGCCGGCCCCATGACATTACCCATTCCCCACCAGCCAATGGCACTTCCTCTTTCATTCTTGGGATAAGTTTCACTTAAAATTGCTAAAGATGTTGGCGATAGTGAACCACCACCAATGGCTTGTATAACGCGTGATGCAACCAATAGCTCCAAACCTGTTGATAGGCTACATAGTAGGGAACCAATAGTAAATAGGATAACACTTCCTAAAAACAAATAATAATAACCAAATCGCCTTTTTAACCAATTGGTTAACGGTATAAATAGGGAGAACGAAATCATATAGGCGGTTACAACCCACTCGATCTGATTGAGATCAACGTCGAAATCATGACGCATGACGGGTAAGGAAACATTAACGATACTGCTGTCGATGGCAGCCATAGAGGTTGCCATCATCAAAGTGATGAGCACGAAAGATTTGTTGATGGTCATGTATGATAAAAAGATGTTTTATTAGGAGAACAACTTTTACCGTAAATTGTTACCTTTAAATAACGCTTGGATCTGAACCAGCCCTATCGAACTTAAACATGATGCTAAAAGATACCTTAACAGAATTGTTGGAACACTATGATATTAAAATCAATGGTAGCCGACCATATGACCCACAAATTGAAGATAATAGGTTCTATAAAGAAGTATTAAGCCGTGGATCCCTGGGTTTGGGAGAATCGTATATGCAGGGATGGTGGAATGCAAATGATGTCGAGGAATTGTTGTATCGGTTGATACAGGGGGACATTGCCCATCAATTCAAAACCAAACCAGTCATTTGGTGGCACTATATCCGTTCAAAAGCGCTTAACCTCCAAAGCAAAAAACGCTCAATCGCTGTAGCTCTAAAACATTACAACATTGGCAATGAATTGTATACATACATGCTAGGTAAAACAATGATGTATTCTTGTGCTTATTGGAGGGAAGCAGACAACCTAGACGCTGCTCAAGAGGCTAAATTAGATCTTATATGCAAAAAGCTGAACTTATCTCCGGGACAACGGGTTTTAGATATTGGCTGTGGCTGGGGCGGCTTTGCTAAATTTGCTGCAGAAAAGTATGGTGTTGAAGTAGTGGGCGTATCTATCGCAGAAGAGCAAGTAGATTTTGCACGCAAATGGTGTATGGGACTGCCTGTTGATTTCCGTTTACAAGATTATAGAGACCTGAACGAAAAGTTTGACCGTATTGTATCCATTGGTATGTTTGAACACGTTGGTCATAAGAACTATGACAACTATATGAATATTGTTCATCAGAACCTAAAAGACGATGGATTGTTTTTGCTTCACTGCATTGGTGGTAATGAAAGCACCACCGCAACTGATCCCTGGATTCATAAATACATTTTCCCTAACGGCTTAATCCCATCTCCCAGTCAATTGGCGAAAGCAATAGAGCCCTATTTCATTATGGAGGATTGGCATAACTTTGGTCTTGATTATGAAGCAACACTAAATGCTTGGCAAGAAAATTTTAAACAGCATTGGAATCAGCTAAAAGAACATTATGATCGCGCTTTTTATCGAATGTGGCTATATTATCTTAACGTTAGCGCCGCCTCCTTCAAGGCAAAGCATAATAATGTCTGGCAAGTAGTACTCGCTAAGAAAGGGAATACTTTACCTTATAGCTCCGTACGCTAGTGATGAAACACATCGGATTTTCCAGTATAGTGATAATGGCTTGCCTGCTGTATGTAACTGCCGCTGCACAAACAGCAATACAACAACATGGTAAGCTCAGCATACGGCAAGGCAAACTAATCGACCAACAAGAAAAAATAGTTCAGTTACGAGGCATTAGCCTTTCCTGGAGTATATGGGAAGGTAAAAAGTATTATACCCCCGAAGTAGTGGATTGGCTGGTAGACGATTTTAAGGTAAACCTTATTCGAGTTGCTATGGCCATAGAACCGGATAGCGGTTACCTACAATTACCCGAAGAACAATTTAACTTAATTACAAAAGTAGTTGATCGCGCAATAGAACGCGGAATTTATGTGTTAATTGACTGGCACGACCACCATGCCAATCAGCATATAGAACAAGCAAAAAAGTTTTTTACAAAAATAGCACAACGGTATCAAGGAAATCCGCAACTCATCTATGAAATATGGAATGAACCCGAAAAAACGACTTGGCAAGTGGTTAAGCATTATGCCATAGCGCTGATTCCTACCATTCGAAAATATGCACAAGATAATATTATTGTAGTAGGATCGCCCCATTGGGATCAAGATGTAGATCGTGTAGCTCATGATCCTATTACCAACATGAATAATATTGCTTATTCTTTTCACTTCTACGCAAGTGACCCGAATCATCAGGAGCGGTTGAGACATCAAGCAGCGCAAGCGCTGACGATGCAATTGCCTTTGTTGGTAACAGAGTGGGGTGTAGGTGAAGCTAACGGTGACGGCCGTTTTGATCGAAAGAAAACGGATATCTGGCTCCATTGGATGGAAGAAAATCAATTGAGCTGGACAAATTGGAATTTAACCGATAAAAATGAAACGACTGCTCTACTAAAACCAAAAGCTTCTGTGCGAGGCCACTGGAAAAAGAACGAGCTTACACCCGCTGGCCGTTATATTCGGGCGCAATTGATAAAATTAAACCAATAGTAGATAAAAATTCTACTATTAATTTTCACTGACTTACGTGAATATGATGGCACTAGTCACACAAATTTTAGCATTGCTTGTTTAAGCAAAGACATGCTACAAATTAAACTATGCTGCCATTGAAAGACGCTTGTCCGCTTCGTTATACCCATGCTGATGATAGCGGATATACACGTGTAAAAAAGGGGAGAGGCTTTGCTTACGTAGACGATAAGAAAAGGTTCATTCGAGATAAACAAACGCTGGATAGGATCAAAAGCTTGGTTATACCACCCGCGTGGACTAATGTATGGATAACATCCTATTCAAATGGCCATTTGCAGGCAACAGGCATCGATAGCAAAGGAAGAAAACAATACCTTTATCACCCTTTGTGGAATGAGTTGCGGGAAAAAAATAAAATTGAAAACATACTTGCTTTTGGTAAAGCATTGCCCAAATTAAGAAAACATATCCAGCGCGATCTAAAAAAACATAAATTAGGAAAAGAAAAGGTTACCGCTTTGGCACTTAACATTATGGAGGACACCCTAATCCGTGCGGGAAGCATTCAATATAGAAAGCAAAATAATAGCTATGGTTTAACGACGCTTCGAACCAAACATGTACAGATTAACGGTCAGGTAGTCTTTTTTAAATTCGTTGGAAAAAAGGGAAAGGAGCATCAAATTAAATTGAGTGATCGTTCATTGGCGAAACGACTACGGCAAGTGATGGAGCTCCCTGGTCAAGAAGTATTTCAATATTATAATGAAAAAGGCGAACGCTGTAAGTTAGACTCTGGAGATCTCAATGAATACATTCACCAACACACCAAGCAGCATTTTACCACTAAAGATTTTCGTACATGGTACGCCACTTTTTTTGCTTTTAGTTATCTGATCCAGCCACAGAACAATAGCGAAAGCACGATAGCCTATAAGCAAAACTTAAATAAGTGCTTAGATTTCGTAGCTAAAAAATTAGGGAACACAAGAGCAGTGTGTAAGGCCTCCTATGTATGCGGAGAATTGATGGACACGTATCAACTTAATGGTTTACAACCCTTTGTCAAGAAATGGAAGGTAAAGTCGGTCGAGGCACTGGAAAAATCGCAAATAGAAAAATTATTATTAACGTTTTTAGCTAATCTGAAGCGCCCATAGGATATCATTACAACGTTTCTTCCAGGCTTTTGCTCTCTTTGCTCTCATTATAAAATTCATCCGCCATTCCAGCTAGCTTAAATTGAACACCCTCATCATTTTTCCATTCTAAATTGATTGTGCTTCCTAACGGAAATTGCTTAGTTATAAGATTGGAAAAATAAATTTGAATACCGTAACCTCCCTGAGAAGAGGCTTTTATCTGAAAAGAACGATCCCGACTTCCAAATAATACATAATTCGCTTGTCCGTCTTCCAGATGTATCCAAGATTGAGGTGTTTTCTGCCATTCAATCTCGACATCTACTGTACAATTCGCAGGGATTATTTCTGGGAAATGCCAAGATGCCATACGATAATTTTTTTGATAGGTCTTTATCCAATCGTAAGCAGTGTGGTTAATAAGACTTAATTTTCCTCTTCGTTTCATGGCAATTGAGTTTAGTGATAAATAACATCTTCCAATACTAATCTTGGAGGAAAGATTAAGTTAGCAATAAAAATAATATATCGTATAATATTTACACAGAAAGGCTCTGGACTTACACTAAATGATAAATTTGCGCGCTTCTTCCAATAGCGAAACCTGCTTTTCGTTAATCATGACTTTAGCTTGATCAATGGTAAACCAAGCTGCCTGATCAATTTCTGGGTATGTCTGGACACGACCAGATTTAGGGGGCCAAGTTATTTCAAAAGTATTACTTTTAATTCGCTTGGCATCGATATTCTTCTCCAACAACCAACAGTATACTTTCTTCCCGCCCTTCTGTATAATGGGGTTCAAGGGCATGAAATCACCTGAAAGGAGAAATCCGGTTTCCTCCTGAAATTCTCTAATCGCTGCATGAAGTGGTTCTTCTCCAGCGGTAAATTCACCTTTAGGAATTGTCCAATAACCTTCCTGTTTACGCACAAAAAATGGCCCACCGGGATGAACCAAAAAGAATTCAACGGTCGTCTCATTCTTCCTATAAAGTAAAATACCAGCGCTTTGCTTCATTGGTTAAAGTTAGCGATACGTTTTCTTATAAGCAACTGGGGCAATATCGTTGGGTTTAATACGACAGCGAACGAAGGACATCATCGATAACCGCGATACCCTTATCGATGTCTTCCTCCCGAATAATAAGCGCTGGTCTAAAACGTATGGTTCGCTCTCCACAACCGAGAAATAAGGCATTCTTCTCCAAACCTTTTTTTAAGAAATGATCACGCGTCTCTTTATTGGGAAAATCAAACGCTGTTAATAGTCCTTTACCTCTGACATTACGGACAACAGGGTAGCTATCAGCGAGCGTTTGCAAGTGTTCTTGTAAATAATGACCAACCGTTTCCGCCTGCTGAACCAAATGATCCTCATCAATGATTTCCAAAATCTTGGTAGCACGTACCATATCTACTAAATTACCACCCCAGGTTGAGTTAATACGCGACGGAACTTTAAAGACATTGGTTTTGATATCGTCTATCTTATCCCCAACTAATATTCCACAAACTTGCATCTTCTTTCCAAAAGCCAGTATATCAGGCCTGGCTTTCGCTCCGAAATGCTCATGACACCAAAATTTTCCGGTCAATCCAACCCCTGTTTGTACTTCATCATAAATAAGCAGTGCATCGTTTTCATTAGCCAAAATCCTTAGGGCTTCTAGAAACTCCCTTCTTACATGGTTATCACCACCTTCCGATTGAATAGGTTCGATAATTATAGCACAGATATCATCACGATTATCCGAAAAAGCTTGTTTAATTTGCGCAATAGAGCGCTGTTCGCGTTTTAACAAATCTTCATAACCTTGATCCGTAAAAGGAAATTCAATGGCCGGCGTGCTTACGCGAGGCCAATCAAATTTTGCGTACCATTTCGTTTTATCGGCTTGGGTATTGGTTAGACTCATCGTATAACCTGTCCGACCGTGAAAGGCATGCTCAAAATGAATGACTTTATGCCCCCTTTCTTTTATATACCCTTTTTGGAAATTCTTTTGAACTTTCCAATCCATTGCTGCTTTAAGCGCATTCTCTACCGCTAAGCCACCGCCCGAAATAAAAAAAGCGTGCGGTAAATAGCTAGGAATACCAAACCGGCTAAAGGTGTCTACAAACCGTGCGTACTGCATAGTATAGATATCGGAATTGGAAGGATTAGCTAATGCGGCCAATAATAAATCCTCTTTAAAACCTTCATCATTTAACATTTTTGGATGATTGTAGCCTAAAGGTAAGGAGGCAAAGCAGGTAAAAAAATCTAAAATCTCCCGCTCGTATTTTGAATCATAGAGCATAACTCCCTTACTTCGTTTAATATCGAGCGTGAGGTCGTAACCATCAGTTAACACATGTTTTCCAATAATAGCTTGTGCGTTTTCCGGAGTTATGGTTGTTCTATTCATACAGCGGTTATTTTAGAGAAGGCTAATGATCAAACATACGCCGTATTTTTCAAAAATGCAAATTTACATGCAGTTATCTGTCTATATTTTAACTTTTCCTATTTTAAAACCACTTATAGTGTCATTTTTGCAAAACATTAGCTTCAAACTTTGCTAGTGTACCTAAAACGCCCGTTAAACCGCCCGTATGGAGCACTAGTATCTTTGATCCTTTAGCAAAATAGTCTTTACGGATCAAATCTGCTAACGCATAAAACAGTTTTCCGGTATATACCGGCTCAATCAACATACCTGTGTTAGCAACAAAATGACTAATAAAGGTTAAAAGTTCGGGCTTTGTTTTAGCATAGCCACCAAAGTGATAATTTGTATGTAAGACGATTTCGCCATTTATTGGATTCCATTGCCTAACGGTATCCTGTATAAATTCTCCTTCCTTTAAAACCGGTACCCCATGTAACGTAATCGATTTTTCATATTTCGTAACACCCCAACGTAGCCCAGCTAGCGTAGTTCCTGTTCCACACGCGCATAGCAGATGATCATAATCTTCATCTAAGGAAGCAATGATTTCTGCACATCCTTCAAGCGCCGTAGAGGCTTTTCCCCCTTCATCTATGAAATAGGTTGTTGCATCTTCTTCATGGTATTGACGATAGAGGGCGAACTTATCTTTATAAGTCGTTCGATTGACGAACACCAATTGCATCCCAAACAGTTGACATAATTGTAAATTTGGATTGACAACCGATTCACCTCGTACGTACCCCGTCGTTGTAAAACCAAATTTGGCTCCCGCTGCAGCAGTGGCCAATAAATGGTTAGACCAAGCCCCACCAAAAGTAACCAAATGACTTTTACCCATCTTTGCAGCATCCTGTAACGTATATTTTAGCTTTCGCCATTTATTACCCGAAATAAAAGGATGGATGAGGTCATCTCGCTTAACATGTACCATACATTGTTGTTCTTGAAAGGGCTGATAGTTTAATACTTCAACCGGACTGTAAAAATCAAAATGGAACATGTCAAGCATAGTTTATGGATTACCTTAGCTAATTACATGAAATTTTTTGATACCTGAGCGTGAAGCCAGACCGTTCATCTGTTTGTTGTCTACCATTCTTCTGATTTACGATAAAAGGTCTTTGCTTTAGCTGACCTTGTTGCAATAGAAAAGCGGTGGCCAAAGTATCTAGAGTACCTTCTTGGGTAAAGCTCCAAACAACGCGGATGGTATCGCCACTTTTTGTTCCGCTGATTGTTCCAATCCGACTGTCTTTTTCAAAAGGCACCCAACGATACTGCCCTGTAACCTTATTTCCCAAAATAGAAAAATGAACATAAGTGGAATCTCTACGTGGTGATTTTCCCGTTAAATGCAAAAAGCAGAGCCCTGGAGAAATTTCGCTGCTATCGACCACAGTGGAATCATTTTGGAAAGTGCTGTCTGCCCAATTGGCATGTTTTTTCGTTTGTGAGGAACGGTCACAGGCATATAAGCCTACTAAACATAGGATAACACAGCTTATACGGATTAAATTTTTCATGCGAATAAATTGTTGTTTATTTTTTACTTTTTTTGTTTGAGGATAATCTACACTTTATTATTCTAATGGAATACAAGCTTATTGCCCTATTTGTTTGAGGCAAGTTTATGATCGCTCTACTGCATTCCGGAGTATGTGGATGGCTTCTGTTAGTTCGGTCGCATTTAGACTCCCAAATCCCAAGCGCATCGCTGTAGTCAATTCATTCTGATATAAAAGAGTATGAGGTACATTTAATCCCTGCTTCAGGCAATTCTTACTGATGCGCATTAAATTCAACTTTTTATCCCAAAGCGACCACAAAGCTAAGCCCCCAGGTGGCGTTTTGAACGAAACGTAAGGAGCTAATTCTTGGCGAAATAAGGTAGAGAGCAGCTGGCAACGCTGTTCATATGTTTTGATCGCCTTCTTTAGGTGCCGATGAATTTCTCCTTCAGTAAGGAGTTCCCCTAATGCCTGCTCCATAAGCATATCTCCTTGTCGATCTACGATACGTCTAAATCGGCCAATTTCACTGATTAAATTTTTGGGAGCAACCAAATAACCTGATCGGAGCCCTGGTGCTAAGGTCTTGCAAAAGGAACCGATGTACACCACCATACCGCTGGTATCAGCACTTGCTAAGGGAAGTAACGGACTGCTAGAATAATGAAAATCATAATCATAATCGTCTTCTAAAATAATAAATCCATATTGATTGGAGAGATTGAGCAGCTCTAACCTTCTTTCTGCACTTAAGGTTACCGTTGTAGGATAATGATGATGAGGGGTAATGTAAACCATTCGTATAGCGGTTTGCTCACAAAGTGATCGAACGGCGTCTATTGAAATACCTTGGCTATCCAAGGGTACTGCATGGATCGTTGCACCGGCTTGTTGAAAGATCATATTGGCAATATAATAGCTAAGGTCGGCAACGATAATGGAGTCTCCAGGAGTTATCAATACACTGGAAGCGAGATAGATTCCCATATGTACGCCGCGTGTCGTTAATATATTGTCTTTACCAATTGGAAGGCCACGGGTACTATTGAGGTAATAAGCCAACGTTTCTCTATAAAATTCATTGCCTTCTACTGAGGCATAATGGAGATGTTTTCTACTGGTTTTCCTACGCAATACCCCTCCGTATATCTTGCCTAAGCGTTCTAAGGGCGCTAATCTGACATCGGGCAAACCGTCATCAAATGCTAAACGGCAGTTTACCGAAGCCGGAGGTTTATCCAGTAAAATACGTTGTTTAAAATGAAATCCGGTTTCTTCCGGATAACTTGCGAGGTAGGAACTGTTGTATTGTAAAGGGGTAGTTTTTTTTACCGCCCCTTGATGCGCAATAAAGGTACCTTTATTGGGAATAATTTTTGTCCAGCCTTGTGCATACAATTCCTCATAGGCGGCAATGATTGTTTTTCGGTGTGTTCCCAGGGTTTGACTTAAAGACCTTGATCCGGGTAATTGGCTATCCTGTACCAATACACCACGTTGTATGGCATTGATTAACTGACGAGCAATTTGAAGGTATAGTGGGGTAGTGCTTTGTTTGTTTAAAATAAGTAAGCTTTTAAACGGAATTTTAACCGGACTACTCATGAACGTAAAATTTAACTATTGATTTCGTCCGGCAAGATACTAATTTGATAAAATATGCTATTCCTCAATTTGTTATTAACTTGTTAGCTTATATGGGATTTATTTCACGATGAGGATTTTTGTAAAAAATATGGTCTGTAATCGTTGCATCCTAGTCGTTAAACGGATACTGGAACAATTGAACATCATCCTTTTAGCGGTAGATTTAGGTAGAATCACCTTGAAAGAAAACCTAACCAACCATCAATTTAACTAAAGAGCTGAAGAAAGATCTTCGTCAGGTAGGATAACAACACCTTTAAGTTCAAGGTCGTTTTCGTGCAATAACAGGTCTTCTATTGCCGTAAAATCACCTTCATATACGGGTGCCCCAGGTATATTGTTTCCCAAATCTTCAATAGGGTAGTTTGTAATGGTATATACCGGTGTATCTCCACGTACTCCCTTTGGTATTAAGGCAGTATAGCCATGCAGCTTAAGTCGCCTAAGTAAATCTACACTTAATAAATGTTCCATAACATAAAGGTTTTTATAATAAACCTTTGGATGAGACAAAATGTTTGCGTATTGTTACATAAAACATAGTGAAACATAAAATATGGAAGCATATGAGGATAAGGTATTTCATGAAATGTGCCTATGGAAAGCACGCATACAACGAACACCAGCTGGCGGAAGTCGACTAGCTAAAAGCTTACAAAACAAAATAAATGCATTCATTCCCGAAAAGGTACATTGGCTAATAACCCTTACCATAGAAAAAATGGTGAAAGCGGTGCTATTTGGATCGATGTATACCATCGGGGCTAAGAAGAAGGAGCGTTCCTTACAATTAAAAGAAGCTTATGTAAAACGTACAGCACGTCACTATAAAAATGCAGCTACTTTGGAAGGCGTAATTACTGGAGCGGGTGGAATTTTAATGGGATTTGCCGATTTTCCAGCTTTCCTGGCTATTAAATTAAAAATGCTATTTGAAATAGCCACTATTTACGGATATGACGTTAAAGACTATAAGGAACGGCTTTTTATACTATATGTATTTAAAATTGCCTTTAGTAGTCAGCCAAAGCGCCAAGAGATCGTAAAAAAACTAGAAAACTGGGAAAAATACAGCCAAACCTTACCTGAAGAAGTAGCAAATTTTGACTGGAAGGATTTCCAATTAGAGTACAGGGATTATTTGGATCTAGCAAAAATGGCTCAACTCCTTCCAATAATTGGAGCTGCTGTAGGTGCGGTTGCCAATAATAAACTTACGCATCAATTGCTCTTAAACGCGATGAATTGTTACCGATTGCGGTATTTTAGCCCTATAAAGCAACTAAGTCCATAAGCAATTGCCTATACTATTCCTTGGAATCATGCACTTCAAAACTATTGGTATGCTTGAGTTGTGCTAACTTTTGCGTATCGGTTAAATCCAGAAGTAGGGGAGTGATGGAGGTGTAATGGTTTTCTACGGCCCAACGATCTGTACCTTCTTCGGCAGGTTCAAGAGGTGTAACGGTGAACCAGTAATGCTTCCTTCCTAAGGGGTCAGTACCTGGCACGATTTTGCCATCATAAAACCGCACCGATTGCTTTGTCCATTTGATACCAACGGGCTGACTCGGAAAGTTGATATTATATAAACTGAGCTCCTTGTTTTTTAACAATACGTGCAATACCGCTTGTACATGTGGTGCCAAAAGGTCGAAATTCGGTTCCGATTTACCTACAGGAGTGCTTAATGCAATACCCTTTATACCAAATAAAACAGCTTGCTTGGCTGCTGCTAAGGTGCCTGAATGCCACATCGAATTTCCCAGATTGGAACCCAGATTAATTCCTGAAAGTACAACGTCAATATGATGATACAAATGGGTACCTAATGCGACGCAATCGGCTGGAGTGCCATTAACACGATAAGCATTTATCCCTGGAAATTCAATAGGAGATTTTTTATAAGAAAGCGGGCGTGAGTGTGTTACAGCTTGGCCCATGGATGATTGTTCTACATCTGGTGCTACTATCGTTACTTCTCCAAATTGTGTGGCAATTTGTGCGAGAGAAGCAATACCTGGACTATATATACCATCGTCGTTCGTTATTAAAATTCTCATATCACTCCTTGTTGGTTTTCTATCCAAACATCGTCCGTGCTTTAATGTTTTTAATGAAATGAAAATACATTGTTCAATCCGCATTTATGAAAAGAGTATTGGTTTTGCACAATCCTAAGGCTGGAGACGAAGATCATCAGAAAAAGGAGTTGATAACGGCTATCGAGTCTGCCGGCTATACCTGTATATACAGCGCGATCCGACAGCAAAAATGGAAAGAGGAAAAATATGTGGATACCATCCTAATTGTTGGTGGCGATGGTACGGTACGTAAAACTATCGAGCATTTACTTAAAATACCTCATTTAACCAAACGGCATTTGCTAAGTATTTTACCAAGAGGCACCGCTAATAATATCGCTGTAACCTTAGGAAGTAAGGAACATATCAATGACCTTTTAGAACGCTGGAAAAAGCATCGTATAAAAAAAGTAGATCTAGGTGTTATACAAATGCCAGCAGCAGAGAGCTTTTTTTTAGAAGGGGTGGGTTATGGTTTTCTTCCACGTTTAATAGCGGTAATGGCAAAATTGAAAATTAGCGAACACATCGATAAGAAAGAGGAATTAAACCTCGCACTGGAAAAGTTGTTGCACGTAACGGCAACGTATAAGGCCAAACGGGCTATGATTAGGGTAAACGGACAAGAGTTGGTTGGGGATTTTCTATTGGTTGAAGTATTAAATAATGGTTCTGTTGGACCAAAATTACGTTTAGCTCCTGAGGCAAATATGAGTGACGGTTGGATCGAAGTTGTTCTCCTGCGAGAAGATCAGCGAGAACAATTTATACATTATCTACAATCCTTAATAGATGGTGGCACGGCAAAATGTCCTTGCCAGGTGGTGCGTACAAATCATGCTGAAATCCAATGGGAGTGTGCTTGGTTGCATGTAGATGATAAACTCGTCCGCTTAAAAAGAAAAACCAAGCTCCAACTGGGTGTTCGTCATCACGTGTTAAACTTTCTGGTTTAGTGCCTGCTTAAATCACCAACAGGGGTATAAACACGTTATCTCGACCTTAGCAGAGCCGCCATTTCAAGCCTAGCCCTTCAAGCACTTGAGGAGCTATCCGCATTTAATAAAGAAATATACTCATCGCTTATGGTTAGTAGTCGTTCTTTATATAAGGCCCCAATAGCTTTTTTAAACGCTTTTTTACTGATTTTAAGGGTTTGGTAAATCTCTTCTGGCGAACTTTTATCACCCAAGGCTAAATGCCCACGGTTTTTCTTTAGTTTATCGAGGATAGCATCTTTCGTGTTTAAAATATGCCCGTATCCCTGTTCTTGTAGGCTTAAGTCGATTTTACCATCATCATAAATTTTCTTGATCCAGCCTTTTCGTTTATTGCCAACACGTAAGTCCTCGAACACTTCATTAGCATATAGCAGTCCAATATACCGGTTATTTATAATAGCATTATAACCTAAGTCGGTTTCTTCACCTATTAAGAGTTCTACTTCCTGTTTTTCTTCCAAAGGATGGGTTTCCCGATCAATAAATTTATGAATTTTGGTAGAGCCAACCAGATGGTTATTTCCTTCATCTAGATAAATATACACGACATAGCTTTTTCCTTTTACCATGGGCCATCGCTGTTCTTTCTTCGGTATAAAAAGATCCTTCTCGATACCCAAATCCATAAAAACACCTACTGCATTTTCGTCCACAACTTTTAAATAAGCGAATTGATCAGCCTCAGCATAGGGTCTTTTCGTAGTAGCACTTAATTGTCCACTTTTGTTGGTGTAAACGAATACCGCTAATTGATCCCCTTTCTTCAAAGGGGAAGAAGAATCAGTATCAGAAAGGTTAACCTGGTTTTCGCCATCCGAAAGGGTGCAGTTCAATTGATTGATATCCGTAACGGTTAAGGTATTTATTTTGCCAATTGCTATCATGATATAATATTCCTTTATTCAATTTTATAGGCGATAACGCAATTCTTGAAAAAGGTAGGCAAATATAGCATATGCGATTGATTGTCGAACGTAAAATCTGCCGTATTTATCTTTTCTTTTCTAGTATCTAACAGCATATGTACGGCTCCATCTTTTGGCACATGGTATAGTACACCTGCCCAGCAGCTTACTAGAAAGTCATTCCCATAATGTTGCAAACCATCGGTAGATTTTTCCATACCTTCCGCTATTTTAGAAACTTGCTGGGTTTGATTTGCCTTATAGAGTGTACCGCTATCTAAGAAATAAAGATCAGAACCATCAGCAAGTACGCCATTGGGGTTGACTAGATGTGCTAAAAAAACGTGAGCTTTTCCCTGAGCTACCTGATATATTGTCCCTCCCTTTGAGTCGGATACAAAAACATTTCCCTGTGCATCGACCGTAACGTCGTTCAACATACCTGCTTCTGGGAAGGGAAGGCGTTGAATTATTTTTCCATTCTTCGTATTGATAATGACCAGTTCTTTCAGATCAGCTACGTAAAGTTTATCTTGAAACAGTCCAAGTCCTTTAGGGGAATTTAATCCTTTCGCCCAATCTTTTTGAATGATCTTGCCATTTAGATCAAGTTTAGCAATGCCACCATTACCATCTAATGCAGCGGCATCACCCTCGCCAATTAAACTGACATAAAGCGTGTTTGTCTTTTGATCTAATAGAACAGATTCTGGGACAGGTAATTCATCTGTTTCCCATACCTTTTTCAGCTTAGGTTGTGCATAGGCTATGCTCCCCAACAAACATAGGGTAATCAGTGTAGTAAGACGATATACGGTCATAATCAATTGTTCATGGTATTTGCTATCAACAAATATGGAATAAAAATGTTTTATTCGTTAAGCGCTTGCTTATCTAGCGCCCGCTGTCATAAAAAAGTGTAGACAAGGGCTACGATTTGTCTGAATGCCCTAAATGTTTAGTCGGACTAACTTCATCCCTAATAAGCTGTTTTAGTTGTTTTATTTCTGGAAAACCACCGTTTTTTTTTCGATCGTACAACGCACGATCAGCAACAAAAATCGTATAGCGCCCGCTAACCGCACTTGGTTTTAACAATACTCCTTCTACTTCATCGGTAAACCTCGTTAAGATTTCTTGCGCCATATAGGCTGCTCGTAACAACCATCCACACTTTGGGCAATATTCAATAGTAATTATGGGTTTCATGCGTAAAAATTATACGTGTTTATGGTAATCATGCAACGGTTATGCCGTTTTTTTGCAGCAAAAAATATTTTATACGTCCAAGATAATAAAATTTATTTTTTTGAGTTTTATTACTTAAATAATAGTCACTAGATCGGTTTTTTTTCGGTTGCTATTATTTTATTTAACTGGTTATTAACATGTTATGTGTTTGTTGTTTTAAATAAAAAATGAAACACTTATTTTCGCACAACTTTAATGGAGGGTTTTCTTGCTTAAAGTAGAATGTTCTTACTTAGTGGTAATGCAGAACTAAACTTCTAGTTGCATTGTAATTGTAAAGAACGATTGTGTATTCTTAAAGTAGTAATATGATAGGAAAAAACATTCGAACAATACGTTCAGTCGGATCTAAAGCTTTATTTCTGGCACTTTTATATGTTGGATGTGTGCATACATGTTTAGCACAAAATAAATATATAAATAATCACAAGTCTATCGCCGATTCACTTTCAAAGGTCTATGGGATACCTTCAGCTGTTATATTAGGTGTAGCCGTTATAGAGTCTGGCAATGGAACAAGCCGTAATTCAAAATTATTGCACAATCATTTTGGTATTGTCGGGTCAAATACATTGAAACAGACACACGGCATCAAAAGTAGGTATAAACAGTACAACAATTCAATGGCCTCGTTTATACACTTTTGTAAGTTGATTTCGGATAAGTATTATTACGCCAAACTGAAGGGCTCGGCAGATGCTTCAAAATGGATAGATGCCATAAGTAGATCTGGTTATTCTACACAACCACAAACATGGAAAGCACGTATTTTAAAAACCATCTCCAGATACAATTTATGATTTAGGTATTTATGAATGCCAATAAGCGCGTATTCTTTTTTGTCTTATTAAGCCTAATCCTGTATCTACTTGCTTCATACCTTACATTAGCTTACAAGAAAAGTTGGAGTCCTTTTGATCGTGTTAATTTATTGTCCGAGATTGTCCCCAATCAAACCGCTGGAAATAGCGGGCATGGAGCGCATAAACCTATTGAACTCCCTCCAGACATTGATCCAGCAGACACCCTCTTAGCCAATAGTTTGGCTGCCGACACCGATACAGTAAGTAAGGTCACGGTAATCGATACAACGCCTACTGTTAAACCTAAAAAGGTGGTCCCCTTAGTTCCTTTAGCTGAAAACCTAAAAAGTAAGGATATCCTATTTTTTGCAGCAGATAGCACACAGGCAGCATTAGCTCGATTTGCAGAAAAATTGGCGGCCTTGAAAGCGGGAGAGAAGCGTAAAGTGCGTATCGCCTACCTAGGCGATAGTATGATCGAAGGCGATTTATTATCGCAGACCTTACGTTCACTCATGCAAGAAATGTATGGTGGAAAAGGCGTAGGATTTATTCCCATAACCTCTCAAGTGGCACAGTTCAGGCGTACAGCGACCAGTACGTTTTCCAGTGGCTGGAAAGACATTAATTTTAAGAATACCAAACAGAAAAATCTTTTTTTATCTGGCCACGTATTTTACTCTTCCGGTGAAGATTGGGTAAAAATAAGAGATAATACGACGCGCGACACCACTAATCTTGGAAAGTATATTTTTTATGGCGTAAGCAATGATAGCTCGGTGGTGTTAGCTAATAAGCAACGGTTTCCGTTAAAAGGAAAGGCACTGTTTAATCGCGAACGGCTATTGAATGATAAAAGTAGATCCATTACACTTTCTACGAATGATAAGAGTCTGCCTATATATGGGGTAAGCTTTGAGTCGGAAAGCGGAGTTATTATTGATAATTTTTCGTTTAGGGGAATTTCAGGATTAGAGTTCGCGCGGATCAATCCGGAACTTCTAAAAGCCATTGATGAACATAACCCATACGATCTCGTGATTTTTCAGTTTGGGGTAAACGTATTATACAATCCCGATGAAACGAATTTCAATTGGTACAAACGTGCAGCGATTCCAGTAGTTGATAAAATGAAACGTTGTTTTACCAAAGCTGATTTTCTGATCGTGGGTACAGGCGATCGCGCTTTCAGGTATCCAGAAGGCTATCAATCAGCTGTTGGAATTGAAGAACTGATCAAAGTGCAGGCGGCCTTGGCTTCGCAAACATCCAGTGCTTTTTATAGTTTATATTCGGTAATGGGAGGGAAGAATTCCATGGTAGATTGGGCTACACGTTCGCCTAGTTTGGCCAACAAAGATTATGTGCATCCTAACGCTTTGGGAGCGCGTATTTTAGGCAAGCACCTATTTGAAGCCATTAATAAAGACGTACATAAACTGGAGGCACAATAAAAGAATTGGAAATAATGGAATGGAGATTAAACTTGCCTTCGATAGAAATTGATTTTCAAGCATTAGTGCAGCTGTTTCTTTACGATCCCAAAAATCCGTTGCTTTTCAATAACGGCTTTTTTGTTTTCTTCTTTGCCTTTTTTATCATTTTATATTACCTGTTTAGAAACCACTACGCTATTCGGCGTTATATTTTCTGTGCCTTTTCACTCTATTTCTTTTATAAAGCCAGCGGCTATTTTGTCGCTTTGGTTGTGATTTCGGCCTTGGTCAATTACCTATTGTCACACGCTTTATATAAACGGAGAGCCCAGGCATATCGATCGCTTATGCTCTTGTGTTGCATTTTTTTTAACTTGGGTGTTCTATTTTATTTTAAGTATACCAATTTTTTTATTGCTACTGCCAATCAATTTCTCCATACCCATTTTAATACCTTAAACATTTTGTTACCTATCGGTATTTCATTCTATACTTTTGAAAATCTTAGTTATAACATTGATGTTTATAGACGGGATTTTAAACCAGCCAAAAGATTTAGCGAATATTTACTGTTTTTATCTTTTTTTCCGAAGTTGATGATGGGTCCGATCGTACGGGCGCATGATTTTGTGCCACAGATCAATAAACCTTATTATTTAAGCAATTCGGCATTCACTACTGGATTTTACCTGATTATTTCAGGATTGATCAAGAAGCTAATCATTTCCGATTATATCACCTTAAATTTTGTAGACTATGTATTTGATGATCCGTTACGGTATACTGGTTTGGAAAATTTATTCGCTGTTTACGGTTATGCAATTGTTATTTACTGTGACTTCAGTGGTTACAGCGATATTGCCATAGGAATTGCGAAATGGTTGGGGGTTACTATCCCCCCCAATTTTATGTCGCCTTATCAGAGTAAAGATATTACCGAATTTTGGCGTCGGTGGCATATTTCCTTGTCTTCTTGGCTGCGCGATTACCTGTATATTCCATTAGGTGGTAATCGGAACAGTACCATTGGTACATGGCTTTTTTGTAGTTTATTTTTTGTTGCCATTTTTTTTGGCAGTAAACACCTACTTCATTTTAGTAATCAGTATGCCGGTATTTTATGCGGGACGATTTTCATCATATTATTGATTCCAGGGATTGTAAAATGGAAATTTAAGGGAGTAGCGGCCAATATGAATTTGTTGACAACCATGTTACTAGGGGGTTTTTGGCATGGTGCAAGCTTTAATTTTTTGATTTGGGGAGCATTACACGGAATTGCATTGGCCATCCATAAAATATGGATGTTGCTAACTGGAAAATGGATGGATGGTTTAAAGAATACGTGGGTTTATCAAACACTTGCTGTCTTGTTGACGTTTCATTTTGTTTGTTTCTGCTGGGTGTTCTTTAAAGCCCGCGATTACGATACGGCCTTAGTGATGCTAGATAAAATTGCCCATAAATTCACCTTAAATGTTTGGCAAGGTTTTTTTGGAAACTATAAAACCGTATTAGGCATGATGGTACTGGCCTTGGGCATCCATTTTATCCCTGATAATTTAGCTGGCAGAACTATTGAAAGGATGGAGCGTGTTCCTCTGATTGCCTATATTTTGGTATTTTTTATCTTTTTACTGTTGTATGGTGTATTTAAATCTGCTGAACCGGTAATGCCTATTTACTTGCAGTTCTAATATCTATTGGCTGAAAATCTTGCTGCTGTTGCTCGACAAAGTTATTATATCCTGTAGCTAGTGCATCAAATAATAAAGCGCCCTGCATACTATAGGCTTTTTGTTGATAATGAATTTTATCGGCCTGTAATAGCTTGTTTTGTAACCATGCTTGTGAAGAGCCAGAGCCACCGGTAATTTCAAACAAATCCCATACCGGGATGCCCATTTTATTACAGTAAAATTTTAAAGCTAAATTAAGTCGCTCAATCATTGGATTGCTACGTCCATTTTTAAAGGATTCGGCGGTCGTAGTAATTAAAACTGCTGCATTCGGATTTATGGTTTGGATTTTGGCAATCGTTTCCGATACCTGGCCAATATAATGCTCTTCTGTCATGCCGTTATAGAAGGCTTCATTGGTCCCCATAGAAAGAATATAAAGGTCTGCATTCAGCTCAGGCAATTGCTCCCAGAATAATGGCTCTTTATTATATTGTTCATATTGGGCGCCATTCACGCCGATGGTGTGGAATAATACACCTGCTGCATCTTTTTTCTCCAAGGAGGCACCAAAGAAACTGGGAGCACTCGCTAAGGATTGGACACTAAATCCAGTTGCCGGATGTTCCAATATAATTTCTTTTGTTTCAGCAGGTAATGTGGAGCGTTGTTCTACGATATGCGTATTGGGTGCACGTCCGATAGGACTGACATTCCATCTTCCTTTTCCTACAAATAGCTTAATACAATCAAATGACTGTATCTGATCATTTATATTCGGTTTTAGTGAAATGCGAAAACTACCTAAACCACTTGTCTTATTTAGCGCAAAGCCAGCAATGCCTATTGCGGCTTTTGTGGGTAGTTGACTAATTTTATGGTATGACCAACGGGTAGGTGTTGAACTGGAAACATCAAAGGGTCCATTTGTACGAGCTACCTGATAGGGGAAAACTAATCCACGGCCAGCATCACCAAAAAAATCCTGTAATCCGGCCCGTACTTCACGCGAAATCAAATCCGGCTGAATATGCGAGTCGCCAATTTGAACAATGTTTACCCGATTAATTTTACCCGTTTTTAAATCCCATAGCTTTTGATAAAATAACGATAGGCCTTTGCTATTCATAATGCTATCTTTTGTGGGATGAATAAAGGGATATGAGGCCTGATAACGCCGGTCTGAAATTAGGCTATATGCTGCGGAACGGTCAATTGTTGGATGTTTTTTTTCTTTTGGAGCGGTGGTTAGGCCTAATGTTCCTACTGAAAGGAATAAAAAATATATTAGTGCAAGGTAATTCATTATGTATGTCTTGTCTTTTTCACTATAGCTTAAACGGCAATATCGCCCGTTTTGGTATCAAACAACCATAGCTTTAACACAAAATTTTGACAAAGATAATAAAATTAAATTATTCAATTGGTTGATTGCCAATTGAAAACATTTTTTCACACAGGTGTCTTTATGGAAAATGTACAATACCGTAATCTTATAGATAAAGAAATTTATAAACGTTAATAAACCTTTAAGCTATGTTAGGCCCTAAATTAAGCATTTTATCAACAGTGTGGTTAGACCTCATTTTTGATGGTAGAAACAAACTTTATGGTGCGTATATCATTCGCAAAAACGCCAAAGTCGATCTTACAAAGGCCCTTTTTCTTGGAGTATTGCTTTTTCTTTCCATGATTTTAATACCGGCCGTATTCCAGCGAATGGACAACCCCTCTGATCGTATGGATCAACTAACGGATCCCGTTATGCTGGAGAACTTCCGTGTATTCCCTAAAGAAGAGCCCGTATTAAGCCTACCGCCGGCAACTTCGGTGAAGTCGCGTGAAGATAAAGTTCGTTTGTTACCCCCTAAAGTAGTTGCAAACAATCAGGTAACGGATGAACCACCAACGTTAGATGCGCTAAAAAAGGCATCGCCCGGACCAGCAACAATAACGGGCGATCCAACAGCACCAATCGCGATCGATGCGGTAACCAGCGATATCGGGGAAATGGAAGCAGTGACGGAAGATGGGGGAGAGTCGGCAATTTTCGTCGGTGTAGAAATAGCACCGAGTTTTCCCGGAGGCATGAAAGCTTTCCTTGACTATGTAGCAAAAAATTATAACTATCCCGCTGCGGCGAAAGAACAGGGAATTAGTGGACGTATAATCCTTTCCTTTATTGTTGAAAAAGATGGTTCCTTAACCGACATTGACGTCGTAAGAGATTTGGGCTTGGGAACAGGTGAAGAGGCTGTACGACTACTACAAAGCGCACCAAAGTGGAAGCCTGGTATTCAAAATGGCCGACCGGTACGTGTTCGCTATCAATTACCCATTGCTTTGCAGATGCAGTAATAACGAAAAAAGCATATTTTCTTACGCACTAAAACAGACTTGTTTGACGACAGAATTTTTAGTATATTACCAACAGGATATTGTTTTAAAATACTAAAAAGAGCGTTATGAAGAAAAAGTCAACTTTCAAAAGTTTCTATTGGATAGCAAGTATCCCCATTTTAATGGTGGGGTACTTGTATTTATTCACAGTGGTTGTAGAATGGTTACGTACACCTTCAGATATAAAGGTTTTGGAGGGCGTACTACTGTTCAGCATTTTGTTTATGAGTTTAATAAAAGTAGTTCAAATTTTTAAAAGCAACGCGTATGAATAAAACTAAACAAATCATTATTTATGGTGTAATTGGCTTTTTTTTAATATTAATCTGGATGACCTGCAATACACGTATAGATGCTGGTAATGAAGGAATTTTAGTAAAGCTTTACGGTACCGATAAGGGTGTACAGGAAGTAAGTTTAGTAACCGGAAGAGTCTGGTTTAACCCTTTTACGGAAGAGGTGCATGAATTCCCAATTTATGTACAAACCATAGATTATCATGAGTTTACCGTAAACGCAAAGGACGGGTCGGTATTTACCGTTGATCCTACCTTATCTTTTAAGGTAAGAGAGGGCAAAAGTCCGGAAATCTTTCGAAAATACCGTAAAGGAATTCAGGAAATAACACAAACTACATTATTCAATTATATTAGAGATGCTTTCCGAATTGAATTTAATAAATATACTACAGATAGCATTATTAGCAATAGAGAGCATTTTGAAACGGCGGTACAGCAAAATATGGAGCATGTTTTAACGAAAGAAGGCTTTCAGTTGGAACAAATGACTTCCGGCATTAAATATCCGGATGCCATTACGCAGTCGGTTGATGCGAAGAATAGGGCCGTTCAAGAAGCAATGCAAGTGGAAAATGAACTAAAGGTTGCACAAGCAAGAGCGAAAAAACTTATTGTGCAGGCAGAAGCCGAAGCGCGCGCTAATGACCTGAGAAAACAATCATTGAATTCTCTACTTATTCAACAACAGTTTATTGAAAAATGGGATGGAAAAACACCTATTTATGGAAATGCTCCCGCTTTCTTCAAGGCGGTAGACTAAAGTGACCATTGCCACCGGAGATAATTAAGTCGGTTTGTCCAATGCTACTTTCCAGAATATTAAAGGTAAAGGCTTAAATCGCCTTTACCTTGCCTTAATACCTCAAAATCACCGGAAGTACAATCAACGATGGTTGAGGCTTCGTTATCACCGTAACCACCGTCAACTACCAAATCAACTAGGTCTTGGAATTTTTCGTGAATTAACTCCGGATCAGTAGCATATTCCAATACCTCATCGTCGTCGTGAATTGAGGCAGAGACAATAGGATTTCCTAATTCCCGTACAATTTCACGTGCGATATTATTATCCGGAACCCGTATGCCCACCGTTTTCTTATTGGAGCTCATCAATTTTGGAACTTGGTTACTGGCATTAAAAATATAGGTAAACGGACCGGGTAATGATTTTTTCAATAGCCGAAAGGTTGCCGTATCAATGGGCTTGGTATACAAGGCTATATCTGTTAAATCATAGCAGATAAACGAAAGATTGGCTTTTTCGGGTTTTAAGCCCCTAATCCTACAAAGCGTTTCAATAGCTTTATGGTTGGTAATATCACACCCTATTCCATATACGGTATCAGTAGGGTAGATGATAATGCCTCCTTTTCTCAACACGGCAACTACCTGCTCTATTGCACGGTCGTTCGGATTTTCAGGATATATCTTAATCAACATCGTTTTTGAGTTCTAAGTTATAAGTTTTAAGTAGCAGAAAGCGAAAAGCTTAAAGTGAAAAGTTAATCTCTTTTGGCCACTGTCACCATTTAGTATATATTGCTTAAACCTTTCTGTAAGGCAAAAAGTTTTCGTTTAGAAAGGAATCTAGTTGTGCGTATCAGTTACGCGTTGCGAGCACTAGCAGTCTGCTATTCATTAGCTAATTATCTCATTGGCTAATTCACGACTCAACTACTCTACTACTTAATGACTCAGCAACTTAAAACGCAGCATTTTTGGGTGTTCTCGGGAAAGGAATCACATCCCTAATATTGGTCATACCCGTAATAAATAATACCAAGCGCTCAAAACCGAGTCCGAAACCCGAATGAGGTACCGATCCGTACCTACGGGTATCCAGAAACCAATCCATATCCTTTGTTGGTATATGCATTTCTTCCATGCGTTGCACTAATTTATCATAGCGTTCTTCCCGTTGTGAACCACCTACAATTTCTCCTATTCCCGGAAATAAAATATCCATCGCCCGTACGGTTTTTCTGCCCTGTTCATCAGGCTCATTCATGCGCATATAGAATGCCTTAATATCCGCAGGATAATCTGTCAATATCACCGGCTTTTTAAAGTGTTTTTCTACCAGATAACGTTCGTGTTCTGATTGTAGATCTGCACCCCAATCTTCAATCAAATACTTGAATTGTTTCTTTTGGTTGGGTTTAGAACGCTTTAAAATTGCTATGGCTTCCGTATAAGTCAACCGTTCAAAATCATTTTCCAGACAGAAATTTAATTTAGCAATCAGATCGAGCTCCGAGCGTTCCTGTTGTGGCTTGGATTTTTCTTCTTCCACTAATCGATTTTTTAGGAATTCAATCTCTTCAGTGCAATTATCCAACGCATATCGGATAACATATTTGAGCAATTCTTCTGCTAAATCCATGTTATCTTGAAGCTCATAAAAAGCCATCTCGGGTTCGATCATCCAGAACTCTGCTAAGTGTCTGGTCGTATTAGAGTTTTCGGCGCGGAAAGTAGGGCCGAAGGTATAAATATTTCCGAAGGCTAAGGCGGCCAGCTCTCCTTCTAACTGACCGGAAACAGTTAAATTTGTAGGTTTACCAAAAAAATCTTCTTTATAATTCACAGTACCGTCTTCAAGCCGAGGAAGATGATCAAAATCTAAGGTACTTACTTTAAACATTTCTCCGGCACCTTCTGCATCAGAGCCTGTAATGATAGGAGTATGCATATAAATGAAGCCCCTTTCATTAAAAAAGCGATGAACGGCAAACGATAAAGCATTTCTTACTTTAAAGACCGCATTGAAGGTGTTTGTCCGAAAACGCAAATGCGCGATTTCCCGTAAAAATTCGAGGCTATGCTTCTTGGGTTGTAAAGGGAATTTTTCAGGATCACTATCGCCAAGGATTTCAATTGCGCTTGCTTTCACTTCTACGCGTTGCCCTTTTCCTAAAGACGCGACCAATACTCCCTTAATGGCCACTGCAGCACCAGTAGTCAATCGTTTAAGTATCTGCTCATCAGTATGTTCAAAATCAACAACCACCTGTATATTACTAATACTTGACCCATCATTGACAGCCAAAAATTGGTTATTTCGGAATGTTTTTACCCATCCTTTAACCGTAACCTCTTCGCCATAGGCCGTACTATTTAAAAGTTCTTTAATCCTTGTGCGTATCATTAGAATAGCAATTTTTTTTATATTATTTAAATGACTATCAGGAGGTTTATTATCCGATAGTCAAACTTAGATAAATTGCCTTTTATATGCAATATAATCGCGTTGCATATAAAAGCGGTTTATCGGTCTCTCCTCTGCCATCAAGGACTTGTTTTTATAGAGGAAATATCCATTTTATCGTTAACAATAAACCTCCGAAATCACTTCCGGAGGTTTATTCAGGCATCTATTTGTGTAGACTATGGTAAGCGGAATACTATGCTAGTACTTTAGTTACTAAATCTGCCGCCTCTTTTAATTGGATTGCCGAGAACACCTCTAGTCCTGATTCATCAATCAGTTTTTTGGCCTCTTCTGCATTGGTTCCTTGCAGACGTACAATGATGGGTACAGGAATATTACCAATTTCATTGTACGCGTCTATTACACCTTGTGCTACACGGTCACAGCGAACAATACCGCCAAAAATATTGATCAAAATAGCTTTAACATTAGGATCCTTTAGAATAATATTAAAACCGGCTTTTACCGTTTCAGCATTAGCAGTTCCACCAACATCCAAGAAGTTTGCAGGTTCACCACCAGCAATTTTGATGATATCCATGGTAGCCATAGCCAATCCGGCACCATTAACCATACAACCAACATTGCCATCTAATTTTACATAATTCAAATTAGATCGACCTGCTTCGACTTCCGTAGGATCTTCTTCTGAAAGATCACGTAGCTCAGCATAATCGGGGTGACGGTAAAGGGCGTTATCGTCCAAGTTTACCTTAGCGTCAACCGCTAATATTTTATCATCAGAAGTTTTTAATACCGGGTTAATCTCAAATTGAGAAGAATCTGTTGCATCATATGCTTTATACAGTGCCGTTACAAATTTGGTCATATCTTTAAAAGCAGCACCACTTAAGCCAAGATTGAAAGCAATCTTTCTGGCTTGAAAACCTTGCAAGCCAATAGAAGGATCTATTTCTTCTTTCTGGATAAGGTGAGGGGTCTTTTCTGCCACTTCTTCAATATCCATACCTCCTTCGGTAGAATACATGATAATGTTCCGACCACGTGCACGATCCAAAAGTACGCTCATGTAAAATTCTTTCGTTTCACTTGCACCGGGATAATAAACATCCTGAGCAATGAGCACTTTGTTTACTTGCTTACCTGCAGGGCCAGTTTGTGGCGTTACCAGTTGCATACCGATGATTTCCTTGGATTTTTCTCTTACTTCATCCAAATTCTTCGCCAATTTTACGCCACCGCCCTTACCGCGACCGCCAGCGTGTATCTGTGCTTTAACGACTACCCAATCAGAATTGTAATCCTGTTTTAACTTTTTTGCAGCTTCTACCGCTTGTTCGGGGTTATCCGCAACGATACCCTCTTGAACACGCACTCCAAAGCTTTTTAATATGGCTTTACCTTGATATTCGTGAATATTCATCTATTTAAGAATTTTGCCGTAAAAATAGCATTTTATATTGTATATCGCAATGTAATAACGGCTTAATTAGTGATTAGTGACACGTGAACAATGACGAGAAGTAAAGAGCACCCTCCCGGATCACGGTTTACCACAACAAACGTTAGAAAACCTATCACAACTCATAACTCACAACTCATAACTAACGATCCACTTCTCCTAAAACGATGTCAATCGAACCTAATATGGCAATTAGATCAGCAATCAGAATATTCTTTGAAAGTTCTGGAAGTACCGATAGATTATTGAAGCTTGGTCCTCTGGCTTTCACCCGTCTGGGAATATCTAAACGGCCATCAGTAATAAAATAAAAACCCAATTCTCCTTTAGGATTTTCTGCCCGCACATAATAGTCTTGTGCCTTAGGTGAGACCTTTTTGGGAACCATTGCTCTCGGGTCAAAATCGGGTCTGCGTTTTAGTTCATGCTGCAATCGTTCGATGCATTGTTCGATAATTTTAACCGATTCTTTAATCTCATCCACACGTACTTTATAGCGGTCCCAGCAATCACCCAGCGTTCCCATTTCGCCTTTGCCAATAGGAATTTCGAAGTCT
Source organism: Olivibacter ginsenosidimutans (assembly GCF_039542865.1). Classification (NCBI taxonomy): domain Bacteria; kingdom Pseudomonadati; phylum Bacteroidota; class Sphingobacteriia; order Sphingobacteriales; family Sphingobacteriaceae; genus Olivibacter; species Olivibacter ginsenosidimutans. The sequence goes on from NZ_BAABIQ010000002.1 coordinate 107,580, forward strand.
ATTTCCGGATAAGCGGAATAGTCATCAACTCTCCGTAAATCCCATTTCAGTCCAGAAGCGCGCAGCATTGGCCCAGAACAACCATAATTTATGGCAACTTCTAGCGGTAAGGCACCAATATTGGCCGTACGAGAGATAAAAATTTGGTTATTGGTTAACAATTCATCCAATTCAACGAGCTTTGGTTTGAAGTAAGCTACAAATTCTTTACATCGTTCTTCAAAGCCTACTGGTAAGTCGTAAAACAAACCACCCACCCAGATATAATTATACAACATGCGCGATCCGGAAGCCCATTCCAGCATATTCATGATATGCTCACGATCTCTAAAACACCACATAAAAGGGGTGAAAGCGCCAATATCTATTCCATAAGTGCCGATGGCAATGAGGTGGGACGCTATGCGATTTAATTCGCATACGAGCACCCGGATGTATTCGATTCTTTTAGGGATTTCCTCGGCTATTCCTAGCATTCGTTCTACCCCCATCACAAAGGCATGGCTATTATTCATCGATGCAAGGTAGTCCATTCGATCCGTAAAAGGGATTGTTTTACCATAATTCATAGATTCTGCATGCTTTTCAAAACAGCGGTGCAGATACCCCATGTGTGGAACAGCTTCTTTGACAATTTCACCATCGGATATGACCTCGAGTCGCAATACGCCATGCGTAGAGGGATGTTGCGGACCGATATTGATAATCATTTCTTCGGGGCCAATAGCAGACATCCGTTCTTGATAGGCTTTTAATGCCGCTTGCGTATCGGTTTTAATCGTTGTTTCCGTGTCAACTATCTTGGAGTCGGTCATTTACTTCTACTAAATTAATGAAATTAATTGATTGGAATGCCATGGTATTCCTCCGCGTCTTTGTAATCTTTGCGCAAAGGGTAACCCTTCCAATCGTCTGGCAGGAGGATACGTCTTAAATCGGGGTGATTCTTAAAGAATATACCCATTAAATCAAAGGCTTCCCTTTCATGCCAATCGGCCGTGCGCCAAACGGAGCTGACGCTGTCTACCCAAGGGAGCACTTGTTCTTCACGATGGTTTTCCAACATGACCTTTAAGGTTAACTGCGTACGGTAGGGAATAGAAGCTAGGTGGTAAACAACACCAAACCCTTCTGTCACTCCATAATCAACAGCAGAAATACAAGATAAAAAATCGAACCATGTTTCGTTATGGTCTCTCAACTCTTGACAAACCCCTAAAATAAAATCTTTGTGGATTAGCAATGCGGGTTGTAGACCGCTTAACTCTTCATCAACGATACACGAGGCGCCAAATTTTGCTATTAACAGTTGTTTTATTCGCTGTAGGTCCATAGGGTAGGATTAATATTAAGGGGCTAAACGTTCGATTTTCCACGTACTTCCCGTTTTGGTATATAAAAGTCGGTCATGCAACCTATTGGCTCGGCCTTGCCAAAATTCCAATACTGTTGGCCTGACGATATAACCGCCCCAATGCGGTGGTTTTGGGATGACTTGATCTTTATACCGTTCAGCAATAGTCGACAGTTCTTCTTCCAACACAGTTCTGTTCGCGATGACAGCACTTTGTGGAGATGCCCAGGCTCCCTGTTGACTTCCTATAGGTCTACTATGGAAATATTTTTCGGAAACCTGATCCTTCACTTTGTCTGCTATACCATTTACACGCACTTGCCGTTGAAGATCAGGCCAAAAGAAAACGAGGGATACAACAGGATGATGAGCGATTTCCTTACCTTTATGACTGAGGTAGTTCGTATAAAATACAAATCCGTCATCTTCAATATCTTTTAAAAGTACGATACGGGCAGCGGGATTTCCCTCATGATCAACCGTAGCGAGGGTCATAGCATTGACTTCGGTTACTTGAGCTTGCAACGCTTGTGTAAACCAGTGTTTAAACTGCTGTATAGGATCTTTAGCCACCTGATCTTCATGAAGTTCTGCTAAGCGATAATCCGTCCTTATACTTTCAATAGACAATTCTTTTTGCATAAACTATTAGTTCTTGTACAAACTTAAAAAAACATACGCAATATGCAGTAGTTTCGGCCCTATATTTGTTGTAAAAAATACGAACTTAGAAATAAAATCTATGCTTAGTAATATTACCCCACAGCAAGGCAGTTTATTACTTTCTGAACCCTTTATGCTTGATCCAAATTTTCAGCGATCTGTTGTATTGGTGTGTGAGCACAACGATGAAGGAACAGTAGGCCTGATATTAAACCAGCCCAGCTCCTTATTCTTGAAAGATGTCATGGAAGATTTGTCAGGAGCAGAGTATCAATTATTTGTTGGCGGCCCAGTTGGACAAGATAGTGTACAGTTTATTCATAAATGCTACGATCGTTTAAATAGTGGCATTGCAATAGGAGAGGACCTCTATTGGGGAGGGAATTTTGAAGCCCTTAAATTGCTTATCAAAGACCGGGCAATAGGTTACGATGAAATCAAATTCTTCATTGGTTATTCCGGGTGGTCGCCGGATCAATTGACACATGAGTTACGGGAAAACACCTGGATGATCGGTAATAGCTATAATCCGGATATTGTATTTGTCAATGATGAAGAAAACCTGTGGAAAGAAGCGGTAATAAGCTTAGGGCCTAGATACGCGCATGTAGCAAGCTTTCCGCAGAACCCGATGTGGAACTGAATTCTTTCGTTATTCGTTATTAGTTGCTCGTTATTCGTATTTTCTAACAACCAACAACCAGTAACGAACAACTAAAATTAATTTTCCCGTTTCAAGCCATATTTTTCTATCTTACTATAGAGATGGCTTCGTTGAATTTCGATATCATCTGCCGTTTTGGAAACATTCCAAGCATTATTTTCCAATTTATACTTAATATATTCCCGTTCTGCATAATCCTTATACTCTTGAAAAGATGAAAATTGATCAAAATGATTTAATCCATTTACTGTATTTGGTGCAGATGCCTGTGCCACTTGGGGCTGGAAGGATTCCATTGATAAACTTTCGGCAACGGGCCCGCCAGGATTAGCATAGGCATATACATCCTTTTCCGTAATCGATTTATCACTCAAAATAATTAGACGTTCTACCATGTTACGCAACTCACGGATATTGCCTGTCCATGGTAATGATTTTAACGCGTCAATAGCTCTGCTGGTAATTTTCTTAATAGGCATCCCATAATCAGCGCAAATCTCTTCACAAAAATGTTCTGCAATAATCGGAATATCGCTCCGTCTTTCGGATAATGGCGGGACATGGATTAAGATGACACTTAAACGATGATAAAGGTCCATTCTAAAATTGCCTGCTTCTATCTCTTTAAGTAAATCTTTGTTCGTTGCGGCAATTACCCGTACGTTTACTTCTATTTCTTTATCACCACCTACGCGGGTTATTTTATTTTCTTGCAGCGCCCTTAGTACTTTAGCCTGTGCAGACAAACTCATGTCGCCTATCTCATCTAGGAATAGGGTTCCTTTATCCGCTTGTTCAAATTTACCAATACGTTGTTTTACTGCTGAGGTAAACGAACCCTTTTCATGTCCAAAAAGCTCACTCTCAATGAGTTCAGAAGGTATTGCAGCACAATTCACTTCAACAAGCGGTGCGTTTGCTCGATTTGATTTCTCATGTAGCCACCTTGCAACCAGCTCTTTACCACTACCATTGGCTCCTGTAATCAATACCCGGGCATCAGTAGGAGCAACCCGATCAATGGTTTCATTAATTCTACTAATGGCTTCTGATTCACCCAGAATTTCTCTCGTCTTACTAACCCGGCGCTTGAGTACTTTGGTTTCGGTTACTAAGGTACCGCGCTCCAACGCATTACGTACCGTTATGAGTAATCGGTTGAGATCAGGAGGTTTTGAAATAAAATCATAGGCACCTTTTTTACTAGCTTCTACAGCCGTTTCAACCGTACCGTGCCCCGATATCATGATGAAAGGTAGATCAGGCTTCAGGCTCAATGCTTCTGTAAGCACTTCCATGCCATCCATTCTTCCCATTTTAATATCACATAATACCAGGTCGATTGTATCCTTTTTGATGACCTCCAGTCCATCGATGCCATTATCAACATCTTGAACCTGGTAATCCTCATATTCTAAAATCTCCCGCAAAGTGCTTCTTATCGCACGTTCATCATCAATAATTAATATTTTAGCCATAATTACCTATTGCGCTATAATCGCAACCAATATGCTTTTTAAAAAAAAACAAGTCTATAAGCCGGGTTCTGTTTCCGATATATCGGAATCTATCATTTATCTAGCCCTGCGATCACTCGCAGGGTCCAACGACCTACCCATTCTGGATCCATCTATGATGGAACGGACGAGCAACCCTTTTCCAGAACCTATTTGGTCTTTCAACTCCCGGGGTTTACCGCAATGTATGTCGCCATACAAGGCCGTGAGCTCTTACCTCACGTTTTCACCCTTGCCTTGTTTACAACAAGGCGGTTTGTTTTCTGTGGCACTTTCCGTTCTTGATGGTTACCAAGACCTTCCCGTTAGGAAGCGAGATGCTCTGTGTTGCCCGGACTTTCCTCCTCACCAAAAGGTGCGGCGATAGAACGACTTGTTATTCGTGCAAACCTACTACAAAAAACTCAAAATTGAAAATTGGTCGTAGGTATTTATTAACCGTTTTTCACTTATCATTACGGCAATTTTTTAACTGCTGCGCGACTTCCTCGGTTGTAATGAGTCCAAGTTCATTTCCGAACGAATTACCCATATAGGTAAGTATATACGCAATTTCTTGTTCAGATAAAGTTGCATTAGCAGGCATCTCGGTATCAAATAATCGGTTATCAATGGTAAGCGGTTCGTGAATACCATATTTAACCATACAAGCCAGGCGATTTTGTTTCGATCGGATAGATGCGGTATCTCCCAGGGGGGGATAAAGATTTCCTAAGCCTTCTCCACCATCTCCATGGCAATTTTCACAGGTTTTATGATATAACGATTTTCCATTGGTGAAAAATTGAGCCTTTTTTATCTCGTCTTTTCCTTGGCAGGCGTGCATCACCACCATAACAAAGAGAATACACCAACCATAAAAAACAAATGTCGACTTCATCTATTACGAAATGAATTAATGGTATTCTTCCAATAGCACATCCATGTCGTCCATTAACTTCTTAACCTGCTCATCGTCTGTACCATCGTAAGCTCCTCGAATTCTTTTTTCCTTGTCTACCAAGATGAGCCAGCCCTGATGTTCAAAACCACCCGGTGCATCTGCATTTTCTTTAGCATATACCATATATTGATTGGCCATGTTATAAATATCTGCCTCTGAGCCATGCACAAACTGCCATTGATTTCCGGTGACACCTAATTTATTGGCATATCTTTTTAACACCCAAGGTGTATCATATTTGGTATCGATACTGTGTGAAAGTAATTTAACCTCTGGATTCCCTTGATATTTTTTTAAAACTTTTAAGAGGTTTTTACTCATTATCGGACAAATACTTGGGCAGGAGGTAAAGAAAAAGTCGGCAACGTAAATGCTCTGGTCAAAATCTTTGTTGGTTAGTGTTACGCTATCTTGGTTAATGAATGAAAAAGTTGGGATCGTTTTCCCTTCACCTAAAATAGGCAATTTCTTTTTTTCCTGATGACAAGCAGCGCCAAACAAAATACTTACGGCAATAAAAACGAAATAATATATTCTCATGATGTATATTACTTTATACGATATGTTGCTAACACGTGTTGGCTTTTTTGTTCTGTAGCCGAGAATTGGTCTTTTAACCTTCGAATGGCTTGGAGTTGTTCTTGTAAATAGGTATGTACCTCTTCTGGCTTTTTATTTTCGTGTTCGGGATCGAAATTATGCATCCAATCGGTCATCGCTTCATTTGTTAGCTTAAGGTCCGTTTGCAGATTAACCAATTGCTGTTTTAAGGAAGAGGTATCTAAGTCGGGATGCACTTGCTTTAAGCTATCCATTTTCGTTAACAAGGTAGTTACTTTTAGATTGTTACCTACAAATAACCCCATTTTAGGCATGATCGAATCATGCACGGCAATTACTTCTTCTTGCAATTGACGATTTTCGTTCTTCATGGAATTACAGGCACTGCAAGAAATCAACAGAACAGATATACCGAGAAAATAAGTGTTCATTTTTTTATCCTTATTCATATATAAATAATTATTCATTCGTGTTTGCATCCAATTGTATTCATGAATGCTTCGCATTTTGTTTTTCAATGGCCATATGGAATATTCAGATTATCTTCGATGAGCTCGCAAGCTCGGTTATTTTCATCGGTGTTTGTGTTTTGGCAATCGTGGACATTTCATAATGCTACAAACTTACGCATTAGAATCAATTTATACGACGGCCGGTCGATAGAATTCAGCCTCTTTGGTGGTATCTACTTTTACTACACCCGCCAAAATCATGTTTACCAATAGGCGCTGTGTTTTTCTTCTTGAAAGTTTAAGATGTTTACAGATATCGATTAATAAAACGGGTTGTTGATCATTCAGGAAGCTTAGCAGTTGCTGCTCTTTTTCGGTATAACTTAGCAATACTCCATCAGTTTTAGATGATCGCCTTAAAACATCGACGACAACTTTCCCTGCCAGGATACTCTTGTCTTTTACCCGTATATATACCCACCATTTGCCGTCTTCACCTAGAGCATAGTGCGGTTTCAGGTCACTTTCCGGAATCGCTGCAATTAAGACGAGTTTCTCATCCACATAAGCCTCTTCAAATTTTAATTCAACGGCAGGCTTGCAATACCTAAAGGCCGCCTTTTCCAAAATATAGCGTTCTTCATCTTCATTTTTGACCCCAATAATATGGCCATCATCAGCCACTCCAATATATAATTTCCCTCCCTTATTATTCGCAAAAGCCACCAAGGTCTTGGCAATTTTATGTGCATTGCTTATTTTGTTTTTAAAATCAAGTTGTTCACCTTCACCCTGCAATATAGACGACTTTAATTTCATGCTTTTTTTAAATAAGGGGCTATTATAGCCTTTTACTCAATAGGCTACCGTTTCCCGCTCGCTAGGAGCGTTCAAATTTCTGACATATACTTCATTCATTACTTTCGCACATAACTGGCCGTGCTTATCCGTAATATCCACAGAATAGGTATGAATGAATTTGCCTACAGTATCCAATTGGTACTTGGCTTCTTCAATATCATCTTGTGTCAACTTTATTTGGAAATAAAGCGTTGTCCGTCCCGGTTTAATATATGCTATGGAAGCGCTTTTAAGCCAAACCCTGGTTTTATAACCTTTCTTTCTAAAAATTTGATCAAACAATACGGCGAAAAATGGATCTGAAGCCGCGTAGATTGTGCCACCAAATATAGATGAATTATAGTTTTTATTGAGTAGACTATATATAATTTTTACATTTACGCCCATAAAATCTTTATGAAACCGTTGTACCCAGATCCGTTGAAATAAAAGCGGTGGATATAAGCGCATAATCCATTTTAACGTTCGTTCCGAAACTTTCATGTAAGGTAGAAATTCAAAAGTAAAAAATCAAAAACCCATATGGCACTTGGATTCCTTAAAACAATAAAGGAACAATATATCACACATATCTTCACCATCGCTAAAGTAAGCAATTTGGGAACCATTTTATGAAACGAAGCGAAATTGTCTTTTTTTACTTTGCTTCTCTTGGGAAATGGTGTTTAAAAAGTCACTTATTTTTACAGCTGAAATTTTCTATTTTAGCACCAAAATCAAATCCATGACATTAACAGATGATAAGCGGCAGTCGACTAACGTTTGGCTGTTGGTTTTGGTCGCATCCCTAGGCTATTTCGTAGACATTTACGACCTGGTTATCTTTTCTATTGTACGGGTGCAAAGTTTTCAAGACATAGGGATTCCAGCAGATGCTATGCGAACAGGAGGTGAATATGTGTTGAATATGCAAATGATTGGTTTGCTTTTAGGTGGAGTTTTATGGGGCATAATAGGCGACAAATATGGGCGTGTAAAAGTATTATTTGGCTCTATATTAATGTATTCCGTAGCCAATATCGTTAATGGTTTGGTACAGGATATTCATAGTTATGCTTGGGTACGTTTTATTGCCGGAGTAGGACTGGCCGGAGAGCTGGGAGCAGGCATTACCCTGGTGAGTGAAGCCATGCCCAGGAATAAGCGCGGATATGGCACCATGTTGATCGCTGGAATCGGTGTATTGGGAGCTGTCGTTGCCTTTTATGTTACAGAACATTTCGATTGGCGAAAAGCTTATTTTGTGGGGGGTGGAATGGGAATGCTCTTATTGCTGATGCGTGTAGGAACCTTTGAATCGGGTATGTTTACGCAAACGATGCAAAAGAATGTCGTCAAGGGAAATCTCGCCATGCTATTCCAAAAAAAAGAGCGTTTTTCTCGCTATCTTTATTGTCTGTTGATTGGTTTACCGATCTGGTTTGTGGTAGGTGTTTTGATAACACAAGCCCCCGAATTTGGGCATGCCTTAGGAGCGACCGATACCTTGAGTGCAGGGAAAGGTATCATGTGTGCTTATATTGGCATTTCTTTAGGTGATATTTTCGCAGGACTGCTTGCCCAGCTCACTAAATCGAGAAAAAAAGCCGTATTTTTCTTTCAGGTTTTAATTATCGTCAGTTCGCTTCTATACCTGACCAGTACTGGAATTACACCTGCTAAATTCATTTGGTTAGCCTTTTTTATGGGCTTCTCCGTAGGATATTGGGCTACCTTTGTGACGATAGCCTCCGAACAATTTGGAACGAATTTACGGGCTACGGTAGCAACCACAGCGCCTAACTTCGTTAGAGGCGCTTTAGTACCCAGTACATTTTTGTTTGAATTTTTTGTCCACCGCTTCAACATCATTACCGCGGCAATAGTGATGATCATCCTGTTAAGTGGTATCGCTATTTTTGCATTAAGTCAACTTAAAGAAAGTTTTGACCGTGATTTGAATTATGTGGAGGAGTAGCCTGCCTACTCACTTTTTACTGGAAGTATTTATGAAGTACTTTCCTATTTTGAAAAAGGGATTAAATAACGTCATGAATAAAATTGAGGAGCTTTGCGAGCGCATGAATGCCCCGACACGAGCTACTGAAAGTTGAATAAAAAAGCCCTCAACCGGGGAGATTGAGGGACTTTTAACTAACCAATTATAAACCTAAATTATGATGACACAAAGTTAAAGTGCTTCGTCCAAATATCCAAAAGCTTATGTTTATCTTGTTCATGGGTTTAGTTTTTGAAAACTGATTTACAGCCATTTATATAGTTTATATAATAAGATATTGACCGGTATGGATAATAGTCGAGGCAAAGAGACGGGTATACCGTGAAAATTGACAAGAACATGTTTTTAGACTTTAAAGATCAAGAAACTTACCTACTTATTGGTAGGTAAGTTTTTTTTGATATCTTTGCAGACGAAATGGATACCAAAACAGCAATAATAAAGCTTGGCGATAGTCTAATAAGGGAGAAAGGGTATAATGCTTTTAGTTTTTCAGACATTTCAAAAAAGCTGAGCATAAAAAATGCTTCTGTACATTATCACTTCCCTACAAAAACAGCATTAGGATTGGCGATTATTCAGGAACATCATAATCGGCTTGATCAGCTGAAAACTAAAATGGAGAATAAAGCCCCTATAGAAAAGCTAAATGCTTTTTTAAGTATTTATACTGTTGCGGAATCAGAGCATAAAATTTGTATCATAGGTTCCTTAGCAACAGACTTTTATACAGTTGAAACTGAAATACAGAATAAAGTCAAAATATTAGCTGATAATATCCTAAATTGGGTAATGGAGATCTTACAGGATGGAAAGGATAAAAAAGTTTTTCTGTTCAACATCAGCACAAGAACGAAAGCACTAATGATCATAACGAACATGCTTGCTGCAGTTCAGCTTACAAGGCTTACCAATAAGCAGGATTTTAAAGAAATTAAGGAAAATATAATACACGATTTAACACAAACATGCTAATGAAGCGAGTAGTCGTAACAGGCCTTGGAGCAATTACACCAATAGGAAACAGTGCAACTGATTTTTGGCAATCATTGATCAATGGTGTGAGCGGAGCAGCGCCAATCACTAAATTTGATACCAGTAAGTTCAAAACAAAGTTTGCGTGCGAACTTAAAAACTTTGACCCATTAAACTACCTTGAAAAAGCCGAAGCAAGAAAATATGATTTGTTTACGCAATACGCTTTAATTGCTGTTGAAGAGGCAATTAAAAATGGAAACATCAATTTTGACCACTTAAACAAAAATCGTATCGGTGTTATTTGGGGTTCTGGTAATGGCGGTATCGGTACATTTCAGCAACAAGTAACCGAGTTTGCACAGGGCGATGGCACACCACGTTTCAGTCCTTTTTTTATTCCGAAAATGATTGTTGATATTGCTTCAGGTGTCATCTCAATTAAGCATGGTTTAAGAGGCATTAACTACACAACTGTTTCCGCCTGTGCCACTTCAAACACAGCGATTATTGATGCGTTGAACTATATCCGTTGGGGCAAAGCCGATATGATGATTACAGGTGGTTCAGAGGCACCAATCAATGAAAGTTCTATTGGTGGCTTCAATGCCTCAAAAGCATTGTCAACACTAAACGACAATCCACAAATAGCCTCCCGTCCGTTTGACATCAACAGGGACGGCTTTGTAGTAGGTGAGGGAGCGGGAGCAATTATTTTAGAAAGCTACGAACATGCTGTAAAACGGAATGCACCAATTGTTGCAGAAATTGTTGGCGGTGGTATGGCTGCAGATGCATATCATCTCACAAGCACGCATCCAGAGGGCGAGGGAGCATATTTAGGTATGCTTGCAGCTTTGGAGGATGCAACGATTACCGTCAATGAAATTAATTATTTGAATGCACATGCTACATCAACACCACAAGGCGACAACAGTGAATTAAAAGCGATTGAACGTGTATTCGGAAAAGAAAACAAACTAAATATCAGCGCAACAAAGTCCATGACCGGTCATTTGCTAGGTGCAGCAGGAGCAATTGAAGCCATAGCTTGTATTAAAGCTGTTCAGCAGGATATCATACCACCAACAGTCAATTCAGTAGACATTGAACCTGAGTTTAAGGACGTCTTTGACCTTACTTTACACAACGCACAACAGCGAGAAGTAAACTATGCCATGAGTAACACCTTTGGTTTTGGAGGACACATTGCGACAACGATTTTCAAAAAATATAATTCCTGACTATATACCAGACAAAAATTTTGTGGCTTTATAACATGATAACCATGCGTAAAGAAAATTCAACCAATTCCATTAATGAGCAAGCATTACAACAATTTTGTAATGCTTCAAAAACGTTAGCTTTATTTAGCGGTCGCTGGAAACTTTCCATTATCTTCAACCTTTTGGAAAAAGACGCCCTTTACTCCGAATTCAAAATCTTGTTACCTGAGATTAGTGACAGAACCCTTTCCAAACAATTGAAGGAATTACAGGAAGACGAACTGGTTGTAAAAGACAAAAATAAAACGTCTTCCATCTATTCATTGACAGAAAAAGGACGGAACTTAAAACCCATTTTACAACTACTTTCCATCTTTTCGGTAAATAATTAATCAAAGTCTGCCTTCTCCAAAAACTCAATCACTTCTCCGTTTGGGCTATACACAAGGCTGTTTCGTACCTTTATAGTTTTTTGGCTGTTAGCAAGATCAAGTTCAAACACACCCTTACTTAAATCTTTTGCACCGATTTCGAGCGCTTGTTTTCTGGCCTTCTCAGCATCTCTCACGATGAAACAAATATGCAATAAGGCGTTTTCAATGTATTCATCATCCTCCTTTCTTTTCCTTCCTTGTGTTGGGATATCAGCATTTTTATCGCATACTTCAATGTAGTAATTGATTGATCTATTGTGCAGCATAGCACATTTTTCTAAGTTGAAATCTGGCAAAGACCAGTTGTGTACTTTTTCAAATCCCAGCTTTTTGTAAAAGCCAAGCTTATTTTCAAAATGTGTTGCTTTAATCGATACGTGATGGAACCCGATGATGTTTTGAGACAAATCCATAATGTCAAATTTTATATCCGCAAAACTATTTATCCTTTTAAAAACAGGAAAGAACTTACAAAATTGTTAGTACGCGTGAAAATAAATTGGAAAGACATATAGTATACACTGGGAAAAACCAACGGCCAAGCCCTGATAATTCTTATCTTTGCCGTCATGATAACAAAAGAAGAGATCACTGCCGCTTATCAGCGAATCCAGGACGATATTTGCAAAGGACTGGAAGCGGCAGATGGAAAGGCCCTTTTTGAAGAAGAACGTTGGGAGCGGGAAGGCGGTGGAGGAGGGCGTACCCGTATTATTCAGCAGGGGCAGGTAATAGAACGAGGTGGCGTAAATTTTTCTGCCGTGCATGGAGAACTTCCGAAGAAAATTAAAGATGCTTTTCAGGTAGAAAATCAAGATTTCTTCGCTAGCGGCGTTTCCATCGTTATCCATCCTAAAAGTCCTTGGGTACCTATTATTCACATGAATGTCCGTTATTTTGAATTGGATAATGGAAACTATTGGTTTGGCGGCGGGATAGACCTTACTCCCCATTACATTATAGAAAAAGATGCAAGCTTTTTCCATCAACAGCTGAAAAGCGTTTGCGATCGATATGACAGCAGTTTTTATCCACGCTTTAAAGCATGGGCCGATGATTATTTCTTTATTAAACACCGGAACGAAACACGCGGAGTAGGAGGGATTTTTTACGACAAACTTCACGCTGGAAATACCGCACTCGATAAAGACCACTTGTTTGCGTTCTCAAAGGCGGTTGGCGAAAGCTTTGTTCCGATATATACAGCACTAATCGATCGGAACAAGGATCGGTCATTTAGCGAAGCAGAACAGCAATGGCAATACATCCGCCGGGGAAGATATGTGGAATTCAACCTCGTTTACGATGCAGGCACCAAATTTGGACTGGAAACCAATGGCCGAATAGAGTCCATTTTGATGAGTTTACCTCCGCAGGCCAATTGGTTTTACAATTATCAAGCTAAGCCCGGATCATTGGAAGATCAAACGGCACAACGGTTAAAAAAAGGGATCGACTGGATTAACGCTTAATTGCTTATCTTGTTCACTTACCACATTCCTTTGTTCCCATAACCGTCACGTACCGGTCGTGCATCGCTTCGGTTCGCAAAGAAGCAGCAGGAACGCGTAAATCAAGGTATTTCAATTGCACCGGCATACACACTATCCGAGCTGTCATTACTTCCGTCTTCCGCAAAGAACGCTATATAGGCGTGATATTTAGCTCCGGGTTTACAGGTAGTTTCTTTGAGCACGATAGTATCGTAGCCGTCATAGCGAGAATTTCCAAATCGCTTCCCCCAAGCCTGATGCTTTTCGTTTTCTGGATATAACAGTAATAACGTGAGGTTGATATGATGCTTTGATTCCTTTTCATCTTGCGCATCATATCGCCAAGTAAAGCGTATGATACCGTTATCCAATGTTGCTTTCGCTTCTTTCGGATACGGCAGGACACCTTTGCTGAAGGAGAATTTTTCATGATCCAACTGATATCCGTGTTCTTCTTCCAGCACAGCCTCTTTCAAGTTATAAGACATAGCCGAGCTATGCCCGCTTCGGTTAGGGGCATAATTCATAAAACCGAGGCGAACAAAAGGAACAATAGGACTTAGCTTTTCTTGCATAAAACTGAATTTAGAACGTTGTGTTGCCTGCGATGCAGTAGGTTTGCGATGTTTTTTAATGCGCGGCAGAGAACGGATATAATCGATGCCTTTCCATTTGCAGAAAACCACACTACCTACTTTACCGGATACCGGTCCGTTAACGCCATTATTGACTCTTCCCATTATGATACTATTATTGTTTATTCCAGATACCATCTCCTAATCTAGAAGGTACCAATTTATCTACTAATATAAAAATAATTCGATAAAAGAAAGGAAATAAATCGGAGTTCATTCGCTTTTATCCGAACAAGGTCCGAACGAGGTCCGAATAAGGTCCGATTAAAATCCTATTGAATAGATAAGTTAACCATAAGTAATCCCTAGTTTTATCCCAACAAATCATTCCTTCATATTGCCGGGAGCCGTCCGACAACATAGGCAATTATCCTCGGCCAGCTGGCCGATCTGTATCGTATCGGCACAACGGTTTTTTTACAGCGGGAATGACACTGGAGGAAAAAATACGCTTTTTGAGAAAGAGAGAGAAATAGCACGGTTGCGCAGTGCGGAAAATGCACCCCTTCCAGAACGCATTTTAAAGCCCTGTGAGCAACTTTGCATAAAATATAACCTACGGTTATATCTTTTATAACCGTAGGTTATGAAAATTATAACCCAGGGTTATGAAAATTATAACCTTCCGTTAGCAGGTTATTCAATCCCTATGGTTTCTTTTGTAAATAGAATTTAACCTTAACAAATAGTTTATTCAAATATGAAACCATTAACCGTTAATTCCTATAGCTTCAGGCTATCCAAGAACCGTTCTAGCATTATATTATCGGTACAGCTGCTCACCGCCTTTTGTCTGGTGTTTTTCCAAGGGAAAGTAGCAGCGCAGGTACAGACCGGTGTTTTCAAGACATCCGCTGGCAATACCGATTACCATTTTTTTACCCGAAATGGTAACGGTACGGCAGTTTATATGAATCAGATCGATAATACCAATCCCATTCTGCGGCTTTCAAGCGGCACGGCAACAGCTAATCAGAACGTAAAATTTACAGTAGAGAATAATGGAAAGGTAGGTATAGGAACAACCAAGCCCAGCCAAATGCTCCATGTAATCGGCAGTGTTGCTGCGCAAGGGAGTTATTTATCGTATAATCCGGATAATCCCTCGGCATCCGTTGCCCTAAGCTGGTTAGATAATGTGGCACGCATCCGGGTAGGAGGAACCGGGGATGGTGCAGGTAATGGATTGGATATCCAGTCCCATAGCGATATCAGCTTAATGCGTTTACTGAGTAATGGTAATGTCGGTATTGGAACGACCGATCCAAAAGCCAAACTGGCTGTCAACGGCAATATCCTGGCCAAGGAAATTAAGGTGAAAACCGATATCACTGTTCCGGATTATGTGTTTGAAGCGAATTACCAGTTGCCTTCTTTAACCGAGGTGGAAGCCTATGTTAAGGAGCACAAACATTTGCCCGAAATCCCTTCGGCGAAGGAAATCGGTGAAAAAGGTTTGGATCTGGCCGAGATGAATTTACTCTTGCTGAAGAAGGTGGAGGAGTTGACTTTACGTTTGATTCTGAAAGAGAAGGAGGTGAACCAGCAAAATGAAAGGATTTCGAAACTGGAAAAATTATTTGGACAATAGAAATTGATAGGAATGACAATATCACCGCAACACAGTATGATGGAACAGAAAATAAATCAATCGGGGCACTTGCCATTAACCTTAATGGTCAATAAGGGTGGACAAAGAAATCTTTTAATCATATGGAGGTCTTTAAACCTATTAATACATCGGGTATTAGTGTATGGTATTGTATTTATACCAGCTTTACTACATGCACAGGAATTTTGGTCGGGAACAAAAAATACGACCACTACGATCAGCCGTACCGGTATAACGAATTTTGGTTATACCCAGATCCGGAATAATGATAACCTGAAAGCCAGTATTATCGAGCATACCAATCCAGTAGGGGATTTATATATCCGCAGTTCCATAAATGTCCAGGACGGGGGGAATATTATTTTGAATGACGGTACAGGTAACGTGGGCATAGGTACCACGCACGCTGTTGCCAAACTGACGGTTAACGGCAATATCCTGGCCAGGGAAATTAAGGTGAAAACCGATATCACGGTACCGGATTATGTGTTCGAAAAGGATTACCAGTTGCCTTCTTTAACCGAAGTGGAGGCTTATGTTAAGGAACACAAACACCTGCCAGAAATCCCTTCGGCTAGGGAGATAGGTGAGGAAGGATTGGATGTGGCGAAGATGAATTTACTCTTGTTGAAGAAGGTGGAGGAGTTGATGCTTATCGTCATTGAGCAGCAAAAAGAACTGAATATCATAAAGAAGAAAATGCAATGATCGGTCGAATAAGCGATTGAATTCAATAAAAAAACTGAAGCGTAATAAGAAACTAAACTTTAATATTCTGTTAATAACATGGGAAAAATAAGGAAATTATTTTACTTAATAGTAATTTACAAATTAGAAGTAACATTGATATGTTGTCTTCTCATTTCGAACGTTATGTTGGCACAGATTAACCCTGAAATACCGCTGCCTGCAAACGATTTAGCCTTGGCAAAATATATTGAAGTTCCTGTCAGTCTATATACGGGAATTCCGTCAATAGTAATTCCCCTTGATAGTTTGCAAGGTAGAAACATCGATGTAGATCTTTCTTTATCGTATCATGCTGGCGGTTTAAAAGTATCTGAAGAGGCATCTTCCTTCGGTTTGGGATGGTCTCTGAATGCTGGAGGAGCAATATTTAGGGTTGTGAGAGGTGAGATTGATCATAAAACTAGAAAGCCGATACCTTTGCTACCGGATATTGATTGGAATTACATAGACGAGTTATCCCAAACAAAATGGGAGGATAACCAACCTGATTTATACATTTACAATTTTGCAGGATTAACGGGTCGATTCTTTTTATCCGACACAGGGGAGCCCATAATAGAAGACAGCAATAATCTTCAAGTAAAACCTTTTTTTAATGATTCCAATGACATTACAGGCTTCGAAATATCGGATACGAAGGGCCGGAAATATACCTTCGGTACCAATCAGAATTTTGCTACAAGCGCTGTACAGCCATTTGTTTTGAATGGTGAGACGGGTAGCTTTGACGCAGGTTTAATAAACAGCAGTGTTACTGCCTATTATCTTTCTCAAATTCAGTCTGCTGATACTAAAGAGAATATCGAGTTTTCTTACGACTCTGAAAATTATGACTACCGTACAAATGAAAAGTGTAATTATCATGATTTTACCGTCGGGGGTTCGTTGGAAGGGCGTGCTAATTTAACTTATCAGTGGATAAGGATAGCCAGTAAGAGAATTAAGACAATTACTGGTCCATTTTGGAAGGTTGTGTTTGAATATAATAACGAAAGGCAGGATTTAAATAGTTTTAATTCATCAGTTCCGAAGGCGGTATCAGCTATAAGAATCTATAATATAGATAACAGGGAAACAAAAAGTTTCAATTTTTACACAAGTTATTTTATTAGTGAAGGGATTGATATTGCCGCTATGGAAGACAAATTTCAATATAGGAGATTACGATTAGATTCTTTAAAGATGTTTTCGGGCGACCGACAAGAAAGTTCTCCTCCATATAAGTTTGTGTATAATGCACTCACTTTACCGTATAAAAAATCGCCTGCTCAAGATTATTACGGTTTCTTTAATGGGGCATGGACCAACGATCGGGATATGATTCCTAATTTAAATGGGATAGAACTACGTGATGTGGTTTCCAATAGTCAAGTATATCTTAATATAAGTGGTGGTTCTAATCGTAATCCTAATGAATCCGCGGCGAAAGCCTGTGTTTTATCTGAGATAAGCTATCCTACAGGTGTGAAAAATAAGTTTGATTTTCAAGCTAATACCTTTTCAAGTCTTACCTATCCATTAATAAACGAAATTACCTCCGTTGGTATCTCTGGTTATGAAGAATCGGACGAGAATTTTCAACTGCAGAAAGTTTTGAATCTTCAGGCTAACGATGCAGTAGAAGTATTATTTGAATTTCGATTGGCAGCCAAAAATTATACGGAAGGCTACGCGACTTGTACAATAAATGGTAATCTTTATAATGTAAGTTTGGGTTTAGAGAACCCAGTGACCATCCATACACAGAAATTACCTCTGTCATTTCTAAAAAATGGAGAGAATAACATAAAAATCACAGCAAGGCATGGAAAAACGACGCTAACTATTAAAAAGAAAAGCAGTGAAGGTGTTCGACAAAATGAGATTGGGGGCGGATTACGAATTTCTAAGATAACGACTACAGACCCGACATCGATACAAGAGTTGAATTATGATTATACAGAGCATGATACAATTACTTATAAATCAATGGGAATGACTAGTGGAAGTATTGTCACAGAACCAGCAGTAGTATCTACTTATCTAAAAACAACTCAAACTGAACCGGTCCAACTATATAAACAGCTTTTAAGAGTCTATTCGAATCCGATAATTGATTTAGAAGCAACCCATGGAGGATATGTCGGGTATGGTGAAGTTAAAGTGATGAAAAATAACGGAACGGATGGAAGCGAAATATATTATTATTCTTCCCCTAAAGAATATCCGGACGTTAAATCTAGTGTTTCTAGAGCATATGATGCGATTACGCACGAATCATATAAAGGAGTATTTGAATATATCATTAACAGTAATCTACAAACCGCAAGCCCACCTGCACCTGATGAGAGTATGGATTTTAAACGAGGAAATTTGATTAAAAAAATCACCTTGGATAGTGCTAATAAAATAATTGGTAAAAATGTATACCAGTACGAATACATGGGGGGGACAGCTATAAGGGGAATAAAGTTCGAGAAATTTTATGCGACTGCCACTATCGGAAGCGGGGGAATTCCGCTAACCGTATTAAGTGCTATAAACTATAATATCTATCGAGAAAATTTAGGCTATGCAAATTTGTTAAAGAGAACAGAAATCTTATATACAAACCAAGTCAATCCAATTAAGATTGAGCGGTCTTATACATATTACAGAAACCCTGTCGTTGCCAGCCAGTTAATTGAGGATTTTGGCGATCATACGTTAAAAACTGTTTATAAATACCCTTTCAATTATAATAATAGTGTTTCAAACATTAAGAAGCTATTGGATCTTAACTTAACAACTATCCCTGTTAAAACCGAGCTGTTTTCTTCAGATAAACAGATTGGGGGAGAAATTAGGACATACAATGACTTCGGTGCGATCAAAAATGTCTATCGTTATGAATCTAGTGAATTAACATCGGCGGTTGCTCATGATCCGAATGTAATTCTTTTGCCGAAATACAGAAATACAATTTCGTTGGAATATGATGTCCAGAATAGGTTAGTACAATCGCAGGAAAAAGAAAATATAAGTACAACTTATATCTGGAGTTATGGGGGGCAATATCCTATCGCAGCTGTTAAAAATGCGCTTTATAATGAGGTAGTGCCTGTATTAGGAGGAGCCACGGCCGTAAATAATTTTTCAATTGCTAAACCTTCGGATACAGCAATCCGAGATTTTATTGCACCCCTTCGAACAAATACAGCATTAAAAAATGCCCAGATAGCCACCTTCACCTACGATCCGTTGGTAGGCATGACGAGCAGCACGGATGCTTCCGGCCGAACGACGTACTACGAATATGACGGCTTCGGTCGTTTGCAGCAGGTGAAGGAAACACAGGGCAAACCGATTTCCAGTTATGACTACCATTACCAGAACCAATAAAGCGAGAGCCATGAAAAGATACCATAGAGAATATACCGTTATAAACAATATGATTGCCCTGATTCTGCTGCTCGTTCTGCCATCGGCCGTGCAGGCCCAGCTGGTGCTGAACACACCCACCACAGGCGAGAAGACCGATCCGGTGAGCATCACGCTGAAGCCGGGCTTCAGCACGAGCAGTTTCCACGCCTATATCACCAGTCTGTTGCAGCCGGTGGCACTGGGAAGTGCCCCGAGTGCAGGGCAGAACTACATCCGCACGCGGACGTACCTGAAGGATGCGGTCTCGGCCTCGCCGCAGACCGATGAGCTCATGGAGGACGTGGCGTACTTTGACGGGCTCGGCAGGCCAGTGCAGAGGGTGGGTACCAAGGCGGGTGCGGCCTACCAGGATATCGTAAGCCAGCAGAGCTACGATACCTTCGGACGGGAAGACAAGAGCTACCTTCCCTATGCTACATCCACGGCGGGCAACGGGAGCTACAAGGGGGATGCGGTTACGGCACAGGCCAGCTTTTACAACAGCGGTACGGCCAATGGGGTGGTAACGATCCCCAAGCCTTCGGGGAAGAACACGCCTTCCTTCAGCCGCCCGGTGTACGAGGCCAGCCCGTTGAACCGGGTGCTGGAGCAGGGTTTTGCAGGTTCGGCGTGGCAGCCGGCAGCGGACGGCTATAGCGGAGGGGGTCACAGCGTGCGCACGGAATATACGACCAATAACAACGAGCTGCTGAGTGCGGTGGAGAAGACGCGCAAGGTGATGCTGTACCGGGTGGGCTACGAAAGCAATGGAAGGCCGAAGCTGGAGCTAACGGCCAGCCAGTCGTACGGATCGAACCAGCTGTACGTTACGGTGAGCAGGAACGAGAACTGGGCCGGGGGGACCCCGGGCACCTTTGCCTACCGCCTGAACACGACGGAGGAGTACCGGGACAAGCAGGGGCGTGTGGTACTGAAAAGGACCTTTAATGCCAAGGACGGCAGTACGCAGGAGATGCTGAGCACGTACTATGTGTACGATGATTTCGGGAACCTGTGCTATGTGCTGACCCCTGGGGGCACCCCGGACCGGGCGACGCTGCCCACGGGGACGGCACTGCAGGCCTGGCTGGACCGCTATGCCTACCAGTACCAGTACGATGGAAGGAACCGGATGAAGCGGCGGCACGTTCCGGGCAGGAGCCACTGGGAGAGCTTCAACTATAACCTGATGGACCAATTGATCCTGCATGAGACGGCCCGGGATTCAGCGGAGAAATACGATGGGTTCTACACAGGGAGCCGCTACCACCATTTCTACAAGTATGATGGGCAGGGCAGGGTAGTGATGACGGGAGTGGAGAAAGACCGGGGGAACACGCAGGAGGAGATCGAGGGCTATATCAACGCGGTTGGGCAGGCCCAGTGGGAGGAGCGCTCTACGGCCATTGGGAACCTGCACGGGTATACGAACGTGAGTATCCCGACGGCCAGCGGGAACTTCGATGTGCTGGAGGTGAACTATTACGACCGTTATGCGGGTATCCCGGACCTGCCATCGAACCTGGACAAATCCTCGGATGCGGCCTATTCGAAGATGACACAGGGCCTTCCGGTGGCCAAGAAGACCAAGGTGCTGGGCACAACAGACACCTACCTGTGGACGGTGTACTACTACGATGAACGGGGCGACAATGTGCGTACGCTCAACCAGCACTACAAGGGAGGTGCGTACAACACGAACAACTATGACGATATTAAGAACGAATACACCTTTACCCATCAGCTGAAGAAGAGCACCCGGGAGCACCATGCAGGCAGTGCAACAGCGTCACTGGTTGTTATCACGGAATACAGCTATGACCACCGGGACCGCCCGGTGGATACGTGGAAGACAGTGAAAAGCGGCAGCGTACAGGGAACCAGGACCCTGGTGGCCCGGAATGAATACAACGGCATCGGGCAGCTGAAGGCAAAGCAGCTGCACAGTACGGATGGCAATACCTTTGGTCAGCGCATCGCCTACAGCTACAACGAGCGGGGCTGGCTGCGCACGGCAAACGCGGCACTGTTCAGCCAGGAGCTGCGCTATAATACGGGCACACAGCAATACTACAACGGGAACATCGCCTACCAGCTCTACAGCCGGAAGGCTGGAGGCACGGTAACGGTTCGGGACACGTTCAGCTACACTTATGATAACCTGGATCGGCTGCGGACGGCGGCACTGCCGAATAACCGGGCGCGGGAGGGGATGCTGTACGACAAATTGGGGAACCTGGAGGTACTGAACCGTCGGGACCAGTCGGGCACGGAGGTGGATGCGCTGAGCTACACGTACAATGCCAAGGGGCAGCTGTCCTCGGTCACCGATGCCCGCACGGCTGGTGGCACGGGTACCCCGTACATGCCTGGGGGCACGACGAGCTACAGCTACGATGCCAACGGGAACCAGCTGACGCGGGTGAACAGCGGCAGTGCGTCCACCAACATCACGGCCACGGTGTACAATTACCTGGACCTTCCGCAGCGCATAACGGTGGGAGGGACGACGATAACGTATACCTACGATGGTACGGGCAGGAAGCTGCGGAGCGTGAACGCGGTTAATGGGGAGGCCCGGGATTATATTGATGGGATTGAGTATGCGGCCGGTACACTGGACTTTGTACAGATGGAGGAGGGACGGCTGGTAAACAAGGGGAGCAACAATTACGGCTATGAATATTTCCTGAAAGACCACCTGGGGAACACCAGGTCGGGATTTGCGGGCACGGCACCGGCCACGCCGACCTTTGGTTCGGATTACTATGCCTTCGGATTGCAGGTACAGCAGAACCTGCTTGCGGATAACCCGAAGAACAGTTATCTTTACAACGGGAAGGAGTTGCAGGACAGGTTGGGCATGTACGATTACGGGGCAAGGTTCTACGACCCTGTCATCGGAAGGTGGGGAAGTGTAGATCCGTTGGCGGAGAGCTTCCAGTCCTACTCACCGTACAACTATGGACTAAACAATCCGATCGTAATGACCGATCCTACTGGATTAGCAGCTCGATCAACACATACTGATTCTACCGGTAATGTTGTGGCTGTATATAACGATGGTGATTTGGGCGTATACAGGCATGATAATGCGAGTACAAAGACAGAAGTTGATGCTGCGAGAAAAAAGTCAGGAGATACTGCCGGTGGAGGGGAAAAGATGGGAGAGACAGAGTATTGGGATGAGTTTATTGTTCCAGGGACGAACAAAGCTGGAGGATCAATCCATTTTAGTAAGGATCCCGAACAATCATGGGATGTTCTTGTGGCCTGGGGGAATAGGCGAGCTAAAAATCAGGATTTATCGATAACTCAGGAAGAGTCAAAGCTCAATGGGGTGTTGGATATAAAAAATAACAGGGCCTGGGCAGATGCAGGACCGATGACGGGTAGATTGCTCAACGGAAAGTATGCTACAGCAAGGTCTGCAGGAAACTATTTAGCGGGAATGAATGGGGTGACAGGAACTTTTCAGGGTAGACATATAAGCGGAGAAACCTATATGAAATTAGCGGGAGCCTATCAGGTTGGTGCATTTTCTAAGATCAATATATTGAGGATACTGATGTTTGGTGCGGCTTTTGGCCCTGCTCCATATTATGGGGAGGAACCTTATTCCGGACGTAGGATCTTAGAGGGGATAAAAGCTGGATCAAAATAATAGATAGAATGACAAGAGCTGTTTTTATTATGGTGTGCTTCCTACTGGTACAAAGTTGCTCCTCTGGAGGGCAAGATACCTTCAATAGTGTACTGTTGGAATCCAGTAAGAAAGAAAAAATATATGTCAACACCTTAAACTGGGGTGTGACAGATGACCATCAAATATCAGCAATATCTCTCAATGCCGATAAAGTGCGTGATCGATCTGACACAGTAGGTTCTGTTAAAGGATTGGATCCTTTTGTTTATAGGTTTAAAGATGATACGTTGACTTTATACTTTGATGGAGAAGTAAATTACCGGCTTCTTGATAAGATGAAGACTGTTTTTGTTAGGTATCAAACTCTCGATAAAGGAAAGTATAGGACGGTGTATGCAAAGGCAATTAACAGGATTGATGGTTATAGCACCGTTCCGCCGAGAAAGGATGTGGACTATCCGTCCGATATGCCTCTGCCAAAAGAAAGATAAAACAACTTAACATTAATGAAAACAATTGATAACGCCCCGGCGGTTGCCGGGGCCTTTTTATTGCGCATAGGTCTTGGCGTCCCTGATGACGGCATTGGCGAGGAACAGGAGCTTGTCCTTTACGGAAGGTTCCAGCTCCTCGATATCATCTATCAGCTTTAGGGTCTGTTTGTCCATACTGGCCTTGCTGGTCGATCCGGCAAGGTAATCCAGTGACACGTCCAATCCCTCGGCGATCTTCCTTGCCACCTCGATGGAGGGCGAAGCCTCGCCCCGTTCATACCTTTCTATGATCTCTCTTGACACGCCCGCAATCTTGGCAAGGTCGGTCTGTGACATCTTTTTTGCCTTCCTAAGGGCTGTTATCCTGTCTCCTGTGTTCATGATAATGCACAAAATACTGTCTGTAATCTCAAAAACTGCGCACGGTAACTTCAGCTACACTTATGATAACCTGGATCGGTTGCGGACGGCGGCACTGCCGAATAACCGGGCGCGGGAGGGGATGCTGTACGACAAATTGGGGAACCTGGAGGTACTGAA
The DNA here is from genome assembly GCF_039542865.1 of Olivibacter ginsenosidimutans. Taxonomy (NCBI): domain Bacteria; kingdom Pseudomonadati; phylum Bacteroidota; class Sphingobacteriia; order Sphingobacteriales; family Sphingobacteriaceae; genus Olivibacter; species Olivibacter ginsenosidimutans. The sequence continues at coordinate 131,780 of NZ_BAABIQ010000002.1, forward strand.
CCGTCGGGACCAGTCGGGCACGGAGGTGGATGCGCTGAGCTACACGTACAATGCCAAGGGGCAGCTGTCCTCGGTCACCGATGCCCGCACGGCTGGTGGCACGGGTACCCCGTACATGCCAGGGGGCACGACGAGCTACAGCTACGATGCCAACGGGAACCAGCTGACGCGGGTGAACAGCGGCAGTGCGTCCACGGGCATTACGGCCACGGTATATAATTACCTGGACCTGCCGCAGAGTATAACGGTGGGGGGGACGACGACAACGTATACCTATGACGGCACGGGCAGGAAGCTGCGGAGCGTGAACGCGGTTAACGGGGAGGCCCGGGATTATATCGATGGGATTGAGTATGCGGCCGGTACACTGGACTTGGTACAGATGGAGGAGGGAAGGCTGGTAAACAAGGGGAGCAACAATTACGGCTATGAATATTTCCTGAAAGACCACCTGGGGAACACCAGGTCGGGATTTGCGGGCACGGCACCGGCCACGCCGACCTTTGGTTCGGACTACTATACCTTCGGATTGCAGGTACAGCAGAACCTGCTTGCGGATAACCCGAAGAACAGTTACCTTTACAACGGGAAGGAGTTGCAGGACAGGCTGGGCATGTACGATTACGGCGCAAGGTTCTATGATCCAGTGATCGGGCGTTTTGGGACGGTAGATCCACTTTCTGAACAGATGAGGAGGTATTCTCCTTACAGTTATGCCTTTAATAATCCTATTAGATTTATAGACCCGGACGGGATGGTTCCTCGTCCTGGCCAATCTGGTATATATTATGATTACGATGAACAAAGATATATAAATAGTGAAACGGGAGAGAATTCGTCCTTTGAGGAAGCTATAGCTTCTCTTGCAAATAGTGAAAGCAATAAAAACAGGACGTCAGAAGCGAACATAGACAAAACCAGTGGTAACCAATCGGGTGTTGGAATACCGACTTCTTCCAATTCTTTTAATTTAAAAAGAATTGGTGAAAGTTATTATACAAATATAACATATGAAGAAAATTTTTGGGATTTAAATGGGTTTGACGGAAATGGATATAGAATAATGAATGTAGATGTCCGCAGTCTCAATGTTATGGTATCTTCTAGAAATAGAAAAGGACAATTTGCAAATATTAATGACATAAAATCAAATCTTGCGTTAGCCTTTACCTTTGCTAGAACAGAAATCAATGAAAGATTTATGAAAGGAGAAATAACCTCTAATGAACAAGCAACTAAATATCTAGTTGATAGGTTGAATATTTTCTTAAAATCGTATTTTCCCTATGGATCAGCACAATTGAGGACTCCAAATAAATGGCATGGTACAGCTAAATCTCAATTAATATATTTACTACCTTAATATAAATATAATGGATGAGAATAATAAAAAAAATATTCCTAAGTCTACGATTAAAGGGAGTGGATTTGTAAACATAAATTGGAATGGTGAAAAATCAGGTAGTCTAATGTATTCGAGTTCTAACTGTATTCTTCTTGGAAAGGAAGATGTCCCGTACATGTTATACACAACTCCCAATATAGTTCAATTGCTCGCTGCAAAAAAGGGGGAGGGTTTGTATAAGATAAGGAAGCTTGTTCTAACATCTTTTTTTGGTTCGAAAACTAACTCAAATAATCCGTATACTGAAATTCCGGAATGGATTGGTAATTTTCAAGAATTGCAAGAGATATACTTCGAAAACATAAATGTCGACAGGTTAGAAATAGTTAAAAGTCTATATCTTACTAAATTAAGTTTCAAAAATGTGACATTTAGACATATTTCTAGCATTTGCCGTTCAATTAATGGCCTAAGTATGTTGGAAGAAATACATCATGATGAATCCTTTCACGATGTTCTGTTATGTTTGGATAAAAGAATCAAAACGGTGAACATTATATAGTAACTGTGTATATCTGAATTCTTTATTCCGTGTTCCAAAAGTAATGGTCTGTAGAAACAAACAATATCCGGAAAGCAATGGTAAATACAACGAGAAGATGGATCATATGAATATAGATGAGGCTACTTTGAGCATTTCCGAGGATGCCATCAAACAATTGCTCAAAAACATGGGAAAGGGTAGAAAGACGTTAACAAGGGATGAAATCAATGCTTTATTTCGTGAATAATTATGGTTAAATCAATCAATGTCATTTTAGTGCTGTGTGGGGTATTCCTTTCCTACCTATCATTATGTTTTTTTGTTTTCAATGTTTTTTCGATTGAACTTCCTTTTCCGCAGATCCAAAGTAAGACAATGTTTTATTCTCTGTATGTCGTTTTTCCTATTTTGTGTGTAGGGCAGTTTATACTTTCAAAAATTTACAGATATCCCATAATAATACCGCTCATCTTTTTTCTCTTTTGGTGCAATGCCGTTTTCTGGTTATTTTATTCCCTGTCCCAAAAGTAAAGATCAATAGATAAAAACAATGCTCGGAAAAATAATAGGAACCATAACGGTGAGAAGATCATATGAATATAGATGATGCTACCTTGAGTATTTATGAGGATGCCATCAAGCAATTGCTTAAAAATATGGGGATGGGTAGCAAAACATTAATAGGGGATGAAATCATTGCTTTATTTCGGTGAATAATTATGGTAAAATGATTAATGTAATTGACTGACGTGCTGGGAAATTCGGTTGGGTATGCTGATCTTATGGGATTGGATACTATTGCCTAAGCAATTTGCTGAATTTGGGATTAATGGACATTAAACCCGAATTTCAATAAGACTGTAAAAACATCAAAAAAGTAAAAAACCGAAAGCTCATCGCCATTGCCTGATTACTGATCCCTGATAACTCAATAGTCAAAGATTTTTATTATTTTCGCATGCGCTAAAGTGAAACAGTTGATTTAATGAACGACAAATAAGTATGGCTGACGAAACAGAAAATGACGATAATTTGGTTCCGGCAAACGACCGGATCATACCTATTAGTATAGAAGAAGAAATGAAATCCGCCTATATTGATTATTCAATGTCGGTTATCGTTTCTAGGGCTTTACCGGATGTTCGGGACGGCTTGAAACCTGTGCATAGAAGAGTGTTGTATGGGATGCTTGATTTAGGTGTGACGAGTGGTAAACCGTATAAAAAATCTGCACGTATTGTGGGAGATGTATTAGGTAAATACCACCCACATGGTGATAGCTCTGTTTATGATACCATGGTGCGTATGGCGCAAGAATGGAGTCTACGTTATCCATTGGTAGACGGACAGGGGAACTTCGGGTCTGTCGATGGAGATAGCCCTGCTGCCATGCGTTATACAGAGGCTCGCTTAAAGCGCATCGCCGAGGAGATGTTGGCCGATATCAATAAAGACACCATCGATTATCAACTCAATTTTGATGATTCGCTGCAAGAACCGACAGTATTGCCGACAAAAATTCCTAATTTATTGGTAAATGGCGCATCGGGTATTGCGGTAGGTATGGCTACCAATATGGCTCCTCATAATTTAAGTGAGGTCATCGATGGTACGGTAGCCTATATTGAGAACAGGGAAATAACCGTTGCCGAATTGATGCAGCATATTAAAGCGCCTGATTTTCCAACCGGAGGCGTGATTTATGGTTATTCAGGTGTGCAAGACGCATTTGAAACGGGAAGAGGGAGAGTGGTTATGCGCGCAAAGGCGGAGATTGAAGTAGCCAAAAATGATAAAGAAACCATTGTCGTTACCGAGATACCTTATCAAGTAAATAAGGCCGATATGATTAAGCGTACGGCCGATTTAGTTAATGAGAAAAAAATTGAAGGCATTGCAGCCATACGCGACGAATCCGATCGGGAAGGTATGCGTATTGTCTACGATATCAAAAGGGATGCAAATGCTTCTATCGTTTTAAATAATTTATTTAAACATACCGCATTACAAACTTCTTTCAGCGTAAATAATATCGCTTTAGTGCATGGCCGGCCCATGCTCCTTAACCTGAAGGACATGATTCATCATTTTGTGGAACATCGCCACGAAGTGATTGTACGGCGTACCAAATTTGAGCTGGCTGAAGCAGAGAAAAGAGCACATATCTTAGAAGGCTTGTTAATCGCCTTAGATCATCTAGACGAGGTCATCCAGTTAATCCGTTCATCAGATACCCCAGAAGACGCTCGGATTGGTTTAATGGAAAAATTTGGCCTGTCCGATCTACAAGCAAGAGCTATTTTGGATATGACTCTTCGACGGTTAACCGGACTTGAGCGCGATAAGATTAAGGAAGAGTATGCCGAATTAATGAAGACCATCGATTATTTAAAATCTATTCTTGCAGACGAAGGCTTGCGCATGCAGATCATTAAAGATGAGCTTTTAGAGGTTAAGGAAAAATATGGTGATGAGCGCCGTTCGCAAATTGTGCATTCTGCCGAAGATATGCGCATGGAAGATTTTATTGATGATGAAGAAATCGTTATCACGATCTCGCATGAGGGATATGTTAAGCGTACGCCGTTAACGGAGTATCGTATACAGGCCCGTGGCGGTAAGGGATCGTTAGGTTCAACTACGAAAGAAGAAGATTTTACAGAACACATTATAACTGCATCGGCCCATAATTACATGCTTTTCTTTACGGAAGCTGGTCGTTGTTTCTGGCTAAGGGCCTTCGAAATTCCGGAAGGTACCCGAACCTCACGGGGAAGAGCCATCCAGAATATTGTCAATATTCCTAAAGAAGAAAAAATTAAAGCGTACATCAAGGTGAAGAACTTGAAAGACCAAGAATATTTGGAGAACAATTTCATCATTATGTGTACCAAGCAGGGCACGATTAAAAAAACTTCTTTGGAAGCTTATTCAAGGCCAAGAGCAAACGGAATTAATGCCATTAACATTAATGAAGGTGATCAATTATTGGAAGCTTGTTTGACTGATGGAAATAGTGAGATCGTCATGGCACTACGTTCGGGTAGAGCTATTCGTTTCAACGAATCTACCGTAAGACCTATGGGAAGAACAGCGACAGGGGTTCGCGGAGTTACACTTGCAGGGGCTCAAGATGAAGTAGTTGGCATGATTAGTGTTAATAGTAAAGAAGTAACCGTGTTGGTCGTGTCTGAAAACGGATATGGAAAGCGTACTGATCTTGACGATTACCGAGTAACCAATAGGGGAGGGAAAGGGGTTAAGACGTTGAACGTAACCGAGAAAACCGGGCAATTGGTGGCGATCAAAGATGTAACGGATAATGATGATTTGATGATCATTAACCGTTCTGGAATTGTTATTCGTATTGCTGTTAGCAAACTGAGGGTTATGGGAAGAGCAACACAAGGTGTGCGCTTAATAAACCTGAAAGAAACGGATCAGATCGCTTCGATTACTAAGGTGGAGCACGAAGAAGAGGAGGAAGATAGCACAAATCTTGATGAAGGCAATCTTCCGAATGATGCTCATGACGGTGAGGAAGCGTAACGTTAACGAAAAGGAATTAGTAACAGGGCAACCGTTGAAAATAAAATGTTTCGAGTTAGTTATTTACAGATGAGAACTGAACAATTTCTTAGGCAATTCATTGTTTGTATATCGTTGACCCTCTTTTTTGGAATACCACTGGGTTACGCACAATCCAATATAAAAGAGGGAAATAATAATTTTGCGCGATATACTAAATCTGGTGATATTAAAGACCTATTAGAGGCTAGAAAGTTTGCTGACTTAGCGTATAAAGAAAAAAGAGATTCTTCATCTTATAACAACACCTTGCTTAAAGGATTAGTGTACAGTAGTTTAGCCGTTGCCGATTCTAACCGTACGCAAAAATATGATAAAGATCCCATAGACGAGGCCGAGTTTATGTTAAGTCGTTTGAATGACAAGCAGTTGAACTTCGAAAATGAGGCCCAAATCAATTATCTAAAAAAGCGTTTGGCAACAGCTTATTTGATCAAGGCTAATCGAGCCTTAATCAATAACAATTATGAAGAGGCTTATAATATGTTCTCTAAGGTGAATCTGTATAATACAGAAGCCAATGTTAACCATAATCTAGCCCTTTTAAGTGAACGTTTAGGGAAGAAAGATGAAGCGATCCATTTGTATAACGATTTTATAAAAGATAAATCATCTGCTAAACCAGGCTATATTTTAACGCTTTCTAGGTTGTACTTAGAAGAAGGAGATAATAATGCCGCTCAAAATGTGTTAATAAAAGGAAGAACTTTTTTTCCAACCAATAAAGATATCTTATTTGCCCTGTTGAATTTATACGCGAGCAATGGTGCCTATGATGCGGTAGTAGCTTTAGCTGATGAGGCCATCGCATTTGAACCAGAAAGCGTAAGTCTAAATTATTTATTGGGTTTTGCTTATGAAGTAACCGGCAAACGTGAACAGGCAGAGCGCTATTATAAGAAAACATTGTCGCTTGATCCTGACGATTACAATAGTAACTATGAGTTAGGCTTATTGTATTTGAAAGATTTTATAAAGGATACATCCGATCTTGAAAAGCAGTATGAAGCGCAGCAATATTTACTAAAAGCAAACGAAATTGATCCAAATGCTGTTAATGCATTAAAGTCATTAGCCGTTTTGTTTGATAAATCTGGAAATGAGGTGCAATTAGAGCGAGTCAACAATCAATTGAATCAGATTAATATTCAATAGCAACAAAAAACGCGGCATACTATAGTGCCGTGTCTAATATAAACTTTAACGAATAATTAAAAGATGAAAATTAAACCGATTTTATTAGCTACGTTTTTATTAGGCTCTACTACGGTTGCTTTTGCGCAGAAAGGAGAGCTTAATAAAGCGAAAACAAAGTATGCTTCTTATGCGACGCTGAGTGGTGGCGCAGTAGAGAATGTACCAGAGCTGGCTTTAAAGACACTTGCTGAAGCAAAAGAGTCTATTGACAAGGCCGCGGCGCATGAAAAAACGAAAGACCTTCCAGAAACGTGGACTTATTTGGCATTGATCAACTCCGAATATGCGGTGATTGATCAAAAGTCTGGAAAGGCTGCGGAAGGTGAAACTGCCTACAAAGCCGCAGGGGAGGCTTACTTAAAGGCAAAGAGCTTGAATGAAGGTAAGGAAGACGAAGAACTTAAGGGAAATATGGAGCGTGCCGGTAGCTTATTGGCAAACTACGAAATTGGTAACGGTGTAAAAGCATTTGAGACCAATGATTATCCGGCGGCTTACGCAGCCTTTAACAACGGCTTAAAGTATCTTCCCGGAGACTCTATATTAACATTGTACGCAGGAATTGCTGCACAAAATAACCAGCAATACGATGACGCTATTGAGAAATTCAAACAGCTCATCCCTAAAAGTTCGGATGCTTATCTCAATTTATCGGATGCTTATTTGAAAAAAGGGGATACCACCTCGGCTGTAAAATATATCAATGAAGCGGCAACACATTTTCCCGATAGTGCAAAGATCATTAATCAAAAAATCGTCCTTAATATCACAACCGGAAATAGCGAAAAGGTGATTAGCGACATCGAGTCTCAAATAGCTGCCGATCCATCTAATGGCGAATTACCATTTTATTTAGGATATGCATACGAATCTGTGAAGCAACCTGACAAAGCGTTGGATGCTTATAAAAAGGGAATAGAAGCGAAACCAGATGATGCACGGAACTATGGGGCAGCAGCAGCAATTATTTTGAATAAAGCAAGGGATATTTATAATGCTGCTAGTGAAATACCGCCTAATAAGGAACCAGAATATAAGGCTAAGCTTCAAGAAGCTTATAATTTAGCAGATACGGCCTTACCTTATTTAGAAAAGGCAACTACTTTGGATCCCAAAACAAGTGGATACTGGGAAAATATGCGTTTCTATTACCAATTAAAAGGTGATGATGCAAAAGCCAAAGAAATTACGGACAAAATCAATAGTCTATAAGTTGATATCATAATGAAAAAAGGCTACTCTAAAATGAAAGAGTAGCCTTTTTTGTTTGGGTGCATGAAGAAGATTCGCACTAAATGTAATCCGTTCCATATTTTTCTTTCACCTCTGAGACGATCTCTTTTACGCTTTGTTCATCCTCTCGTGGACAAATCAATAAGGTATCATTAGATTCGACAACGATATAATCATTTAGCCCACTTAAAACAACTAATTTATTCAAAGGAACGTTCACGATACAATTCGTCGAATTTCGCATGACTATCCGATGGGTAGGATGGGTAACGTTTTTCTGTTCATCTTTTGTACCAAGTTCATATATAGAAGCCCAGGTACCTAAATCGGACCAACCGAAATCTGTTGGGAGAACATATACATTATCCGCTTTTTCCATAATCGCATAATCAATGGAAATACTTGCGCATCGGGTATAGGCATTAGCGATAAATGCAGCAGCCTTAGGTCCTTGGTAATGATCGCATCCTTCGTTGAATAATTCATACATTTCTGCCTGGTATTGTTCAAAAGCGTTGAGAATACTTTTAACCGACCAAATAAATATTCCGGCATTCCACAGAAAATCTCCGCTCTGTACAAACGTTTTGGCTAATTCAAGATTCGGCTTTTCGGTAAAGATTTTCACTTTTTTTAATGCTGTATCTTTTTCTACGTATTGAATATAACCATAACCGGTGTCAGGCCTGCTAGGACGAATGCCTAAGGTAATCAACCAATCATTTGAGGCATGGTATAGCGCTTCTTTTATATCATGAACAAATTTGTCAACATCAAGAATGAGATGATCAGCAGGGGCAACAACTAAATTTGCCTCCGGATTAATACAATTTATTTTGTTGCTTGCATAAGCAATGCAGGCCGCTGTATTACGCATCATCGGTTCGCCGATTATATTTTCTTTAGGAAGTTCAGAGATTTGCTCGTGAACTAGACCGACATGTGCTTCATTCGTAATAATAAAAATATGATCAGGAGAGACGATGCGTGTAAATCGTTCATATGTTGTTTGAATAAGTGTTTTTCCCGTTCCAAGAACGTCAATAAATTGCTTCGGAAAAGAAGATCTGCTTACTGGCCAAAATCTGCTCCCCACACCTCCAGCCATAATCAATACATAGTTGTTTTTTGTTGTCATCAGCATATAGATTCTTAAACGATATGTTCCACTTGTTCATCAGTTAGCAAGGATACATATCCACTTGATCAATAATCATTCAAATTATACCTTCCTTTAGAAGATCATGGAGATGTACAATACCGTCGTATATCCCATTGCGTAAAACGACTAATTGGGTGATGTTGTTGTTGCGCATCATATTCAATGCATGTACCGCTAATTCGTTATAAGAAATGGTTTTCGGATTCTTCCCCATAATATCGGCAGCAGTTAAGTGTTCGATATCCTCATTTGACTCCAACATCCGACGGATGTCGCCATCTGTAATGATTCCAATCACTTGGTTATGATCTACAACAGCTACGGCACCCAATCTGTTTTTAGTAATTTCTACCAATACATTTTTGATCGTCGAACGGCTATCTACTTGAGGTTTTGTATTTTGGTTAGCAAGATCTTCCACTTTAAGGTATAAGCGCTTGCCCAATGCACCTCCTGGGTGGTATCGGGCGAAATCATCATCCGTAAAAGACCTGCATTCCAACAAACAAATGGCTAAAGCATCACCCATCGCTAATTGTGCAGTAGTGCTGGTTGTTGGTGCTAAGTTTAAGGGACACGCTTCCCTGGAAACGGTGGTGTTCAGTACAAAATCAGCTTGCTCAGCTAAGTAAGATTTTGTATTTCCAACCATTGCAATTATCTTTGCGCTGGAATTTTTTAACAAAGGTACAAGTACCTTTATTTCCGGGGTATTGCCACTTTTAGAAATCGCAATGACAATATCATCCGGTTGTAGCATTCCCAGGTCTCCATGAATGGCATCGGCGGCATGCATAAAAATTGCGGGTGTGCCGGTAGAATTCATCGTGGCAACAATTTTCTGTGCGATAATGGCACTTTTACCTATTCCCGTAATGATTACACGGCCTTTTGTATCGAGAATAGCATGGACAGCGTTAACAAATTCGTTGTTGATATTTTTGGTCAGTTCACTGATAGCTTCTGCTTCAAGCTTTAATGCGTTAATGGCAATATTTTCAATATCGGATTTGGTTTTCACAAATATTTTTTATTAATTTTAGTAAGAATTAAGGCAAATTTATGTTATTTTGAGCATTAAAGAACATAAGCCTTTCTTTAATTTTTCGGAAGGACAAATGGAGATAGAAAAAACATTATTTGATAATTTGCAGAATTTTTTTGGCTTTGATACTTTTAAAGGAGATCAGGAAGCGATAATAACCAATATACTGCAAAAGAAGGACACGTTTGTAATAATGCCAACCGGAGGGGGAAAGTCAATATGCTATCAATTGCCGGCATTAATGAGTGAGGGAACTGCTGTTGTTATATCGCCACTGATTGCGCTGATGAAAAATCAAGTAGATCAATTAAGAGCTTTTGGTGGAACGGATAGTATAGCCCATTTTTTGAATTCATCACTGAATAAAAGCGAAATCACCCGTGTAAAGCAAGATGTATTAGACAGAAAAACAAAATTACTTTATGTCGCTCCAGAATCGTTGGCCAAAGTTGATAATATTGCCTTTTTAAAATTAATCACGGTTTCTTTTGTTGCCGTTGACGAGGCGCATTGTATTTCGGAGTGGGGACATGATTTTAGGCCAGAGTATCGTAAAATTCGTCAGGTCATCAACGGAATAGGGGATAATATACCAATCATTGCCCTGACAGCTACTGCCACACCAAAGGTACAATCAGATATCCGTAAAAACTTGCAGATGAATGACGCTACGCTATTCAAGTCGTCGTTTAATCGGCCGAATTTGTATTACGAGGTAAGGCCTAAAAAAAATGTGGTTAAAGAAATCGTTAAATTCATCAAGAATAATCCTTCCAAATCAGGTATCATTTATTGCCTTAGTCGAAAGAAAGTAGAAGAAATTGCAGAAGTCTTAAACTTGAATGGCATTAAGGCTTTGCCTTACCACGCAGGATTAGATGCCAAAACAAGGGCAGAAACCCAAGATAAATTTTTGATGGAGGATGTGGAGGTAATTGTGGCTACCATTGCTTTTGGAATGGGAATAGATAAGCCTGATGTACGTTATGTTATCCACCATGATATCCCAAAGAGCATGGAAGGTTATTATCAGGAAACTGGTAGGGCTGGCCGTGATGGAGGAGAAGGGGTTTGTGTGGCGTTTTATTCCGAAAAGGATATTGAAAAGCTGACGAAATTTATGAAAGACAAACCCGTTTCTGAACGGGAAATTGGTACCCAGATTTTAAAGGAAGTCATCGATTATTCGGAATCAGCAGTTTGTAGAAGAAAACAGATTTTACATTATTTCGGTGAAAATTTTAATGAAGTAGGTTGTAATTGCATGTGTGATAATTGCAATAGGCAGCGTACACAATTTGATGCTGAAGTATCGCTTCGACAAGTGCTGGAATTTATCAAAGAACAAGGGGAGAAGTTTGACGATTTTCACCTGATTAATGTGATGATTGGGCAAAACAATCAACCTGTATCTTCTTATAAACACGATATTCACCCGCTTTTTGGCTCAGGTAAAGAACAAGGGGTAATTTACTGGAAATCACTACTTAGACAGGCTGTTTTGAATAATTTCCTCTACAAGGATATAGACAATTATGGCCTTTTAAAATTAACCAAGGCGGGTAATGACTTTATTGACAATCCTTATGCGATAAAGTTCTATATGAATAACCCGATGGAAAAAGCCGATGAAGACGGAGACGACGCACCCGCACAAGCGGGTGGGGCTTTGGATAGTCAACTGTTGCAGATGCTCAAAGATCTTCGAAAGAAAATTGCAAAAACAAAGGGACTGCCACCATTCGTGATTTTTCAGGATCCTTCATTAGAGGAAATGTGTACACATTATCCCATTACTATTGATGAATTGAAACAAATCCATGGTGTGGGCGCTGGAAAAGCAATAAAATTCGGTAGCCAATTTGTGCAACTGATCAAAACGTATGTAGAAGAAAATGATATTGAGCGGCCTGTTGATTTGGTCATTAAAGGAACAGCCAATAAATCTGCTTTAAAAGTATCTATTATTCAAAATATCGATCGGAAAATTGGGTTGGATGATATCGCTTCGGCTAAAGGAATAACCTATGAAGATATTCTAAAAGAGGTGGAGTCGATCGTAAATTCAGGTACAAAATTGAACCTCAACTATTTTATTGATGAGATGATTGATGGCGATCGTCAAGATGAAGTATTTGATTACTTCCGTACGGCAGAAGTCGATTCCATAGACGAAGCATTAAAAGATTTAGGCACTGAGGATTATACGTTTGAGGAAATTCAGTTGATGCGTATTAAATTTATGTCTGAATTGGGGAATTAGCTGTTTGGTTGTTAGTTGTTGGTGATTAGGCTTGCTTATGGCTTACGGCCTAATACTGTTTTTTACTTTTTAATTTTTAATTTTGAATTCATTAGCATCTATAATAGCTGGAATACAGCATACTGATTCCGGAAATTTTTTTCTTATGGCTGGCCCATGTGCCATTGAGGGTGAAGAGATCGCGCTCCGTATTGCCGAACGTATTGTTTCCATTACGGATAAACTACAGATTCCGTATATTTTCAAAGGATCTTATCGCAAAGCGAACCGATCGAGAATAGATTCCTTTACCGGTATTGGAGACGAGAAAGCATTGAAAATTTTACAAAAGGTCCATACCACATTTGGCGTACCAACGGTGACGGATATTCATGAGACACAGGAAGCGGCTATGGCTGCTGCTTATGTGGATGTATTGCAAATACCTGCTTTTTTATGCCGCCAAACCGAGTTATTAGCTGCTGCTGCAAAAACAGGAAAAGCCGTTAATATTAAAAAAGGGCAATTTTTGTCGGCCGATTCCATGCGTTTCGCAGTAGATAAAGTCATGGAAAGCGGTAACCAACAGGTCATATTAACCGATCGTGGCAATACATTTGGCTATCAGGATCTTGTGGTTGATTTTCGTGGTATTCCGGTCATGCAATCATTTGATGTTCCGGTAGTAATGGATTGTACCCATTCCTTACAACAACCAAATCAAGCTTCTGGGGTTACCGGAGGAAAACCTGCGCTTATTGAAACGATTGCCAAAGCGGCTATTGCGGTGGGTGCCGATGGACTGTTTATCGAGACGCATCCCGATCCGGCCAATGCTAAATCAGACGGCGCCAATATGCTTCCTTTAGACCTATTGGAAGATTTACTAATTAAGTTAACTCGGATTCGGGAGGCAATAGCCTAACTTTATTGTTGCTGTTGTTGATTGCCCATGGGATTATTGTCTACTGGTTCCAATACCAAATAAGGGTCCTTTCTTTTTACTGCATTAGTCTGTTCGAAGGATTTTCCATCTTCGTAACGAATGGACACATGTACAGAAAGCGATTGCTGGCAATTTCCACGGAATGTTCCTTTTACGGGCGAGCAATCCTTAAAATTTCTGCCGATGGCCAATTTTACGTGATAATTGGTTACCCATACGTTATTGGTAGGGTCGATACCCGCCCAGCCAAATTGCGGAATATAAGCTTCTACCCAAGCATGGGTAGCACCTTCACCACGCATACCCGATTTATTCGGACAAATATATCCGCTTACATAGCGGCAGGGAATATGTACCGTGCGCAGTAACTGCAACATCACATGTGCAAAATCCTGGCACACGCCACCTTTATGATCTAAAATTTCATCAACCGTTGTTTCGATGTCGGTGATACCCTGTACATACTTAAAGTGTCGGAAAATATAACTACTGCAACGTTCCACCATATCGGCTACGCTAGAAGATTCTTGGAGTAAATTTTCGGCAATTTCTTTGATCAAACCCTGTTTCTTTATCTTTTCGATTTTAGAGAGTTCAGTCAGTAATAAATTCTTTTGCGTTTCGTCAGCTAACTGTACGAAATCACTGTGAAAATTAATCTGTATAAGGCTAGGAGAGGTGGTGCGCACCGTTAAGTGGCTTTCTACAATCAATTCTCGATGGGGGGGTAATATAGAAAATGTGGCCGCTTTGTTTTTCCAATAATCGAAATACGTATGTAAAACAGGTGAGAAGCTAATATTGAGTTCCTGATTCAGTAATTCTTGCTCTTTACATATATAGGGGAAAATACGAATTTCGTTGATACTTTCGATAACTGGGGTTTCGTAAGTATATCTGGTGCTATGGGTGATGGTATATATAGCCATTTGATTTTATCGTTAATAAGAGAAAAAAATGGATTGCAATTTTGCATTAAATTGCTGAAACTCCTGTTTTAGTTCTGCAAAAAAAGTTCTCAGATCCGTCTCTTTCAGCGAATGGGGATCAATAAAACGTACTTTGCTGTGCATTCGACCAAAAATTCGGCGTAAATCGGTAATTTCAGTATGGCTGTTATCACCAACCACCTTAGTTAAAGACCGATCTATTTGATTCAAACAATATAAAACGGAATGTGGAAAATCGGGATTGAATAGCACCTGTTGTAATACTTGCTGATAATGCTTATTGTTTCGATAAGTTTTCAGGTACGCTTCATAGCCTGCTAACGAGAACAAAAGAAAACGCCAATGGATAATGTCTCGTTCTTTCGTGTCCTCGTAGTCGAATAATTCAAATTGTTTATCGGTAAGTACTAAGGTTTCGATACCTCGTTCAACAAATTTTCCTAATTTCATAATATCCCATCCAGGTCCACGCTGCATAGTTACATCGGCAACGCCTGCGTAAATCATGCTGTGTTTGATGAACAGATCAATAATTTCCAAAGCTTCCAAGCTGGCCAGCTTGAGTCCGACGAAGGGCCTATTAATCGTGTGGTATATCGCATTCACTTCTTCCCAAACCTCACGAGTAATATGGTCTTGGATACCTCTGGCATTCTCGCGAGCACGTTGAATAATGTTCTTCGTTGAATTTTCATTATTTATACCAACCAACAAGTAATTGAGCACGGCATAATTGTCATTCTCCAAAATAGCCATTTTATCATCAGGTAAATCGGTATAAATCTGGAGGATCGGTTTCCAGGAACTATTTGTTTGATTGGTATCCAGCGAATACATATAATGCGTTCTAGCCAAACGGAGCATTCCTTCAACACGCTCCATGTAACGGCTTAGCCAAAAGAGGGAATCGGCAATTCTACTTAACATATTTTTGTTTATACATTATCTATTATCCAGGTGTCTTTGCTGCCACCACCTTGTGAAGAGTTTACAACCAATGAACCTTCTGTTAGGGCAACACGAGTTAAACCGCCGGGGACCAACTTTATCCCTTGCGGTCCGTACAAGGCAAAGGGGCGGAGGTCAACATGACGCGGTTGTATTTTTCCATTGATGAAACAAGGTACAGTGCTGAGCTGAATAATGGGTTGCGCGACGTAATTTCTCGGATTCCGTTCAATTTCAACTTTAGCCTTTAACCATTGTTTTTCGTCAATTGCATTTCCCATGATCATACCATATCCACCGGATTGATTCGTGTTTTTAATAACCAGGTTATTCATGTTAGACATGGCATATTTCAATGCATCCGGATCGCTCAACTGATAAGTGGGAATATTATTTAAAATAGGTTCTTCGTTGAGGTAATATTTGATCATCTGAGGCACATAGGAATATACCGCTTTATCATCTGCTACACCATTTCCAACAGCATTGACAATAGCGACATTCCCTTTGCGATACGTGCTTAACAATCCCGGAATTCCTAATAAACTATCTTGTTTAAACACAAGCGGGTCAATAAATTCGTCATCTATCCGCCGATAGATGACGTGAACCTGCTTCAGTCCGTTAGTCGTTTTGGTGTAAACCTTATGGTTATCGATAACCAGATCACGCCCTTCGACCAAATCAACCCCCATCTGTTTCGCCAAAAAGGTATGTTCGTAATAAGCAGAGTTAAACATCCCAGGAGTTAATATAACAATATACGGATCAGCAACATGGGTAGAGCTAAGACCAAGCAGAAGTTCATGCAACAGCATAGGGTAGTGGGTAACGCTTCTTACGTTAGAAGACACAAGTATATCGGGGAAAATACGCTTGGTCACCTCCCTGTTTTCGAGCATGTAGCTTACACCAGACGGTGTCCGCAAATTGTCTTCCAGTACATAGAATTTACCATCACTTCCCCGGATGAGGTCAATTCCAGAAATGTGGGTATAAATATCGTGTGGAACCCGTATTCCATACGCTTCGCGCGTGTAATGCGGACAGCTTGCAATAAGTTCCATCGGAACAATGCCGTCGTGCAGAATCTGTTGTTCGTGGTATATATCTTTTAAAAAAGCATTTAAGGCTTTTAACCGTTGTATAACTCCTTGTTCTATTTCGTCCCATTCTTTTCCCGCAATAATACGCGGGATAATGTCAAATGGGAATATGCGTTCAATACCTTCATTGTTGTTATAAACGGTAAACGTAATTCCCTGGTTAAGGAAAAGTTCTCCTGCAAGGCGATGTCTGTTGCTCATGCTATCAACATCGAGATCTTTCAACATGGAAAATACATGGCTATACTGATGTCTGATATTTTTAGTATCATACATTTCATCCCATGTGTTTTCATGGTATATATATTCATTTAAGAAATGATCTTCAGCCATATTTGTCATTATTTTCACTATATTTTTGATAATTTTCGTCAAAAAATATCAAATATGCAATAGTTTTACATTTTTTATTGTATTTAAATAAAAAATGTACGTTAATTTTTAACAAAAAATACTAAAACATGTAAAAATATACGAATAATAAATTACAAATACATGTTATTATCAATTAATGATATAAAAATACTGCTATACTTATTGCATTATTTTATATATATATTTAAGTTAAGTGTTTTTTGTGTACAAATTTATTACTGAAAGAGCAAAAAAAATAACAAAAACAGATTAACATAGCTTTTTTATACAAATATGTAGCCAAAGTGTTTTCTATATTTTTTCAAAACGCCTTGCGTAGTAATTATTACCATGTTTGGTTGTCATATCCGATTTCTTTAACAAATTGCCGTTATGGATTTCGACAGAACGTGTATTATTCTTTTTTTCTATCATTATGTTGAATAGCTTTGGTATTTTTCAAAAACTACCATAACTACCATTCTAACACTTTTTGTATGCAGTGTATATGCTAGGATTATTTTATCATATAATTTATATTATGTTAAATAGAATATTAATAATCACCTTTCTACCTTACGCTTTTTACCTTTCGCCTTATTTTGGGTAAGTTTGTAATCATGAGAGCAATTGCTGAACTTCCACATAAAGATTGTAAAATCAGTCTTTTTTCGATGAACCAAAAATTCATCATTAAATTTGAACAAGGTGTTTTGGAACAAACGTATAAAATCTCCGAATTAGATATTGTTAATGGTATCAATGGCGTATTCCAATTATTGGACGATGATTTTATCCAAACGGTAATTAACCGTTTTACGACTATGCGGCAAGATTTTAAAGATGCCTTTGATCGATTTGAGGAACAGTATTAATGTTTTTACCTTAGTATTTGCTTTAGACATCACCCTAGCCCCCCTCCCTACTACATCGTTTCGAATTTCAATAACTAATTATTTAGTTTTATTCTGTTTTCTATATCTAACTTTTGCTCATTTCTTCATTCGAAAAATTGTTGACTGGGCATTATTTAATTAACATGATATATATTTATTCACTAGTGTCCGGGAAAAATAAAAAGGAGCAGTAGAAATTAATCGAACTGCTCCGAGATTTATACTTTTGAGTTACGACACAAAAAAGTATGAACAAAAGTAA